>NZ_CP022416.1:0-300000 GCF_002222635.1 Pseudosulfitobacter pseudonitzschiae
AAGCGTCTTGACCCACAAGAACACGGGCGGGTGACCGGCAACAGCCGTCACATCCAGCTCCTCGGCCTGCAGGCCCGGCGCAAACGACATGGCTGTGGCCAGCATGCCGCCGGCCAACAATGTAATGAATCTCATCAAAGTCTCCTCCCAGTTGCGCCGAAGCGTAACCTCCGGCATTCTCTCCTCAAGACAAACTATCTGAACGTCCGTATAAAAAGTCAATCCTTGGATTTTATCGCGCCACCCAAGCGCTTTCTGGAGACCCGCTGCGTGCCGCAACTGCCCGATACCAATGACCAATCCCGCCCCACTGACGGAAGACTCGCGCGTGGAGAAGCCACCAAAGACCGGGTTCTGGATGCAGCCGAAAGGTGCTTTGCTGCCCACGGCTTTGCGGCGGTCACGATTCGCCAGATCGCGCGCGAAGCAGAGGTGACCCTTGGCGTCGTCGGTTTTCATGGCGGCTCAAAAGAGGAATTGTTCAGCACAGTTCTTGCCCGACGCACCGCCACGCTGAACGCTTTGCGAACGGACGCATTAGTTGCGCTGCAAACCCGCGGTGATTTCACCATCAGGGATCTGATCGACGCCTATTTGACGCCCTATCTTGAAATTGCATCGCGCGGCGATCCGCAATGGCGTGCCTATGCGCAACTGATCGCGCGCATCGTGTCCGACGACCAGTATTATCCGCAGGTGCGCAATCTTTATGATCCGGTGGCGAAGAAATACATCACTGAGATCCAACGCATCCGCCCCGATGCCACAGCCGAGGCCCTCGCCACCGTTTTGACGCTGACAGTCGCCTCGATGTTGTCGATCGTGGCCAGCCGCGTCAGGATCGAAGGTCTCTCCGGCGCTCCGGCCAGCGAAAGCCCGATGGACTACCGGCAGATACTGGTCGATTTCTGCGCAGGCGGAATCGAAAACGCTCTTTCTGCAGGCTAGACGCGCGTTTGCATCACACCAGCACCAACATCTGCGCCGTAATATCCGCAAGCTGCACATCCCGAAGCGTCACAGTCACGTCTTGATCGTAAAAGACTACGTCACCGCCGACCTGTTCGAACTGCGCCATCGCGCCGCTCGTGTCACCATAACCGAACCCCTGCAATTCGATCCGGCCCCATGCCTCGAGATCCACCACGATATGATCGCCGCCATCAAAAGCGGCAAAAACGAACGTGTCGGACAGCACGCCCCCTCTGACCGTGCTGATGGCCACCCGAAACGGGGCCGCGCATTTGCCTGCGCAACTGGCCAGCCTTGCCGCGCAGATCCATCGCAACTGGCAACTGTGGGTATCGGATGACGGATCGCAAGATGCGACCCGCGCGATCATTCTGGACTTTGCCCGCACCCACGACGTGCGGCTGATCGACGGGCCGCAGCGCGGGGCGGTGGCAAATTTCATGCACTTGTTATGCCATCCCGAATTACCGCCCGCACCCGCGGCCCTGTCCGATCAAGATGACATCTGGCTGCCCGACAAACTGGCCCGTGCAGTCACCGCCCTGACCCGCACGGATGCGCCAGTGATTTATGGCGGCAGCAGCGTACATATCACCAACAACGACAAGCCCGTGGGCACCTCGCCCAAATGGCCGCGCGGACCCAGCTTTGAAAACGCGCTGCTGCAGAACGTGGTTTCGGGCCACTCGACCGTCCTGAACCCCACCGCTCTGGACATCGTGCGCCGCGCGGGCGTGCCTGCGGGCATCGCCTTTCACGATTGGTGGCTGTACCAATTGCTGACCGGCGCGGCCGCGCGGGTGGTGCTGGACACCCAAACGGTGCTGCACTACCGCCAGCACACAGACAACGTCATGGGCAGCTTTCGCGGCCCGCTGGCACGGCGGCTGGGGCTAATGCTGGACGGCACTTTCGGCGGCTGGATGGCGGTAAACATGGCCGCATTACAGGCCACAGACGTGCTGACCCCCGCTGCGCGTGCTAAAATTGAGACAGTTTTGACCGCCCCGCGCCGCCTCGCCCGCGCCCTGAATCAGACCGGTACCCACCGACAAAACCGCGCGGATAATGCCGCCCTGTTTGCGGTGGCGGTACTGGGCCGGATTTAGGGTTAAAGCCGCCATCACCCCGTATGGCACTTGATAATCAGTCATTATAACGCTATATACTGCCATAAACACTGACAGGAGCCGCACAATGCAGATCGCAAACTTTGCCAAAAGCGGGCAGTTCGAACCGCGCAACATCGCCACAGCCCTGCGCACATCTGCCGAAGAAATCGCCATGACCGTGGGTCTCAGCAAAGACGCGCTGCAACGGCGCACGCGCGTGCAATCGGACAAAACCCAACGCCGCCTACGCGAACTGGTCGAGGTGCTGAACAAGGTTGAACCGCGCTTTGGTTCGGAACTGATGGCTTATGCCTGGTACCGCTCGGAACCCCTGCCCGGCTTTGACGGACGCACCGCGATGCAGTTGGTCCAAGAGGGCAAGGCGCAACAGGTTCTGGAATATATCGACGCGGTTGATGCGGGCGTCTTTGCCTGATGCCATTGCAAAACGGGCGCTACCAAGGACCGCTTTACCGCGCCCTGAACCCAGCCTATGCCCGCGAACCCCTGTCAGGGCGCGGCGCGGGTCTCTATGGCGGGCGGTTCAATACCAAAGGCACGCCAACGCTCTACACCGCGCTTGATCCGGCCACGGCACTGCGCGAGTCCAATCAGGTGGGCAATTTGCAGCCAACGGTTCTGGTGTCCTATCACGGTGATCTGGGGCAGATATTTGACACGCGCGACGCTGCCGCGCTGGCCAGTTACAACATGACAGGGCAGATGCTGGAAAACCCCGACTGGCGCGCCGCCATGCTGGACGGCAGGCCGGTGCCAACACAAACCTTTGCAAATGCCCTGATCAGGGACGGTTTTGCCGGTCTTCTGGTGCGCAGCTTTGCCAAGGGCACGACATCAGACAACCTGAATCTTGTGCTTTGGCACTGGATCAACGGCGATTGCACGCTTCAGGTCATTGACGATGAAAACAGGCTGGGCCGGATGTAATCACGGCCCCGGCGGCGCGGCCATATTGCGCTCGTGATGGTCAATGGCCTCTTCCAGATCGTCGTAATAGGTCAGCGTCCCACGCTCCAGCACCGCACCCGCATCACCCACCGCCGTCACCTCGTCGATCAGATAGGTGTCAAAGGCGATGCCCATCGAGGTGCCAAAGGCCAGCCGCGATTTCATCCCCGAAGAATAGGATTTCAGCGGCAGGTGAAAATGCTGACCAACTTCGGCAAAGCCCTGTACAAAATCCACCAGATCGCCGGTATCAACGCCGTAAATCCGCGCCACAAAACGCACGTTCTGCGCGCCTGTCAGTTCGTTATGGAACGATCCGGCAAAGCCCACCGGCCACGAAATCGTGCCATTCGAAACGATGCGCCCGCTAGTGGGTTCCATCGTCCCCGCAACCATACGCAAAAGACTGGATTTCCCCGCCCCGTTGCGCCCCAGCAACGTCACCCGCCGCAGGTTTTTTCTGTGGAAACTGTAGGCCGGTTTGCCAAAGAGTGATCTTTCAGGGTGCAGCTAAATTTCTATCTGCACTAGCCCTACCGTACCGACCTTAACCGAGTCTAAACAAGCTTCACCGCCATCCCGTCAACTCAACCCCGGCAGCCACAGGATCACCTGCGGAAATGCCACCATGATCGTCACAACCACAGCATCCGCCACCAGAAACCAGATCACCCCGCGAAAAATCACGCCCAAGGAAATCGTACGATCCACCACGCCTTTGATCACAAAGACATTCAGCCCGACGGGTGGGGTGATCATCCCGATTTCAAGGAATTTAGCCACGAACACGCCGAACCAGATCAGCGAAATGCCCGCCTCGTCCACCACGGGCAACAGCACCGGCAGCGTCAGCAGCATCGCGCCAATCGGGTCAAGGAACATACCAAGGATGATATAGACAAGCGCGATTCCCAGAACCAAGGCCAGTTCAGACGCGCCAAAGGTCAGGATCGTCTGGGTTATCAATTCGCCCGAACCGGACAGCGCCAAAAACCGCGTCAGCAGGTTGGCCCCGATGGCGATCAGGAACAGCGCCGCAGTGGTCACAATGGTTTCGTTCACCGAACGGCGCAGGGTGGCCATCGTCAGCCCGCCGCCGGCCCATGCGATGATACAGGCCGCCAGCGCGCCCACTGCCCCCGCCTCGGTTGCGGTGAAAAGACCCGCGAACATGCCGCCGATCACCACCACGAACAGCAAGATCACCGGCCAGATGCCCCGCAGGTGGCCGAAGCGTTCGCGCCAGCTAGCCGGATCTTCGCGCACGGGTGCCAGCGCCGGATTGATCCGCACGCGGATATAAATCATTGCCGCATAGACAAGGGCCGTCAGAACGCCCGCGCCGATACCGCCCAGAAACAGCTGGCCAATCGGCACTTGGGCAAAAATGCCGAACAGGATCAACAGAATCGATGGTGGGATCAGCGCACCCAGCGTACCGGCTGCCGCGATTGACCCCGTCGCCAGCCCCGGATCATAGCCCGCGCGCGTCATCTCGGGCACCGCGATCCGCCCCATTGCAGCCGCGCAAGCCACCGACGAACCGGTAACCGCAGCAAAGCCGCCCGCGCCGAACACCGATGCAATTGCCAGACCACCAGGCAAGGCCCCCAGCCACGCCCGTGCCGCAGCAAACAGCGCCCGCGTCATGCCGCCATGATAACAGACATATCCCATCAACAGAAACATCGGCACTGACGACAGCGTCCATTTTGCCGCGAACTGATAGGGCACGCTGGTCAGAATACCCCATGCCGGGCGCGGTCCCAGCAGGATGTAAATGCCGGTAAAGCTGACAAGGATCAGCGACAACCCGACAGGCATCCGCAGCAGCAAAAGCAGCGCCAGCACGGCCAGTCCGGCCAATCCGATAATTTCCGGTGTCATTGGCCGGTCTCCCCTGCGGTCTCTGCGACATCGGGCACCAGCGGCAGGCGCGCCTCTTCAACACCCACAATACCCAGAACGATACGCAGCAAATATGTCATCGCCAGCAGGGCAAAGCCTGCGGGCAACAAAAAGTAGCCTTGCCAGACGGCCATCGACACGCCGTCTTCGACTGCGACTGACCCGCTGGCATAGCGGCGCATCGCCTCGTCCCACATTGTTGACGTCAGCCCGCAACAGGTCGCAAAAGCCAGCACATGCACCAGCATCCCGACCCACCGCTGCGCCACTGGCGGCAGGTTGCCATAGACCAGATCGACAGAAATATTGCGGTCCTGCGCCTCGGCCATGGCCAGCGGCAAAAAGGCAATCGCAACCATAAAGTAATTGGCCACGATCACCGACACGAAGGGAATGCGCATGTTGAACACCTGCCGCGAGAATGCGTCAGAGGCGACGGTCAGCATCATCGCTATCACCGCAACGGCGGCAATCGCGGCAGCGATGCGGGTCAGCAAAAGGTCGATGCGGATCAAATGTGCCATCAATATAGCTTTCGTTGGTCTGGGGTCTGGCAGGAACGGGCAAAAGATGTCCCGCCGCAGCCAAAGCAGCGCGGCGGGACCAAAGCGCGGTTAACCCAACGACGCAGGGTCGATTTTCGAGAACACTTCGCGCAGGTACAGATCGCCCACGACCTTTGGGTCGCTGGTGTCGATGTCCTTGACCAAAGCATCCCACTTGGCGACCAGTTCCTGAAACCGAGCAACCTGTGTTTCGGCGTCCGCGATACCATAATCATCACGATTCAGCGTCACGACGCTGGCCATATCCGACGTGCGGAAGGCTTCGGATTTCTCCTTTACGTCGTCTTCAGGCTCCAGCAACTCGACGCCGTGCGCCGCAGGATCGGCAAGGATCATTTCGGCCTGATTGACGCTGTCGATGGTCGCAATGGCGTGACCGATGGCGGCACCATCAATCATCGCGCGCTTGGTCTGATCGCTCAGCCCCGCCCATGTCATCGCACTGACGTTGAACATGGTATTGCCAATGAACACAGCAATCGGCTGGTTCAGCGCATAGTCGGCAACTTCACCGGTCGACAGCGTGTCCAGTGTTTCCAGCGTATGTACGTTGCCGTCGATGTGGCCCTGACTCATGCTTTCGTAAATATCGGTCGCACCCAAAGTAACGGCCGATGCACCCATCGCGTCCAGCCAGCGGGCAAAGGGACCAAACCCGCGCACCTTGATGCCTTCAAAGTCGGCAAGCGTCTTCACCGGCTTCTGGTTGTACATGTAGTAGGGGCCGGTCACCGTGTTGCCCAAAAAGATCTGGCCCGCCGCGTTGAATTCGGCAAGGCAGGGCGCGCAGGTGAACATGAATTCGTTCGCCGCCCCCGCCATGGCAACCGGATCGACACCCGCCGTGCCCATATCGCTCAGCAGGTTGGCATAGGGCAATTCCGCGCGGTGATAGGCCGGCACGACAAAGCCGCTGTCGGCAATGCCATCGCGCAGCCCGGTGAAGGTTTCGGTAAAGTTCAGCAATGATCCGGCATATATCTTGATCTCGGTCTCGCCACCTGTCTGGTCCTTGATATAGTCGGCCCATGCTTCGGTGCCGTCGATCAGCCCGCTGACCCCCGCCGATCCGACCGCGTGGCGCAGGGTTTCTGCCTGAACCGTCGGTGCCAGTGCAATTGCCGCAGTGGCCGCCAATGTCGTCAGTTTGAAAAGTTTCATGTAATCCTCCCGATATACAGTTTGTGTCGTCTCACGCCACAGGCACCTCCCTGTGCTGCGGCATCCGGTCTTGTGCGAAGCTGCTAGAGCAGGTCCGCCAATTCTTCCTTTTTGACCTTGCCCGTGGCAGTCATCGGCAGCCCGTCAACCAACCGGATTTCCGGCACCTTGAACGATGCCATCTGCTCACGGCACCACGCCCGCAGGCTGTCGGCGTCGATGCCCTCGGCCTGCTCGGGGTCAAGATGGACAAAGGCCACCGGCACTTCGCCCTTGGCCTCGTCCTTGCGACCGATCACACCCGACCCAAGGATGGCTGGGTGACGGCCCAGCAGCATTTCGATCTCGGCGGGGAACACCGGCATGCCATTCACTTTCAGCATTTCCTTGCGCCGCCCGAGGTAGTGGACAAAGCCGCGTTCGTTCACCATTCCGATGTCGCCGGTGTGCAGCCAGCCGTCGCGCAGGGCGTGGGCGGTCTCGTCGGGTTTGTTCCAATAGGACTTCAGAACCGCAGGCGACCGGATGCAAATCTCGCCCGTCTCGCCGATTTCTTTCAGTGCGCCGGTTTCGAAATCGCAGATGATAATGTCGGTTTCCGGCACCGGAAGACCCACAAAAACCGGCTGCTGTTGCAGATCGTAGTCACCGTCTTGCAGGCCCACGGTAAAGGTGTCGCAGGTGTTAGTTTCGGTCATGCCATAGGCCGCTTCGACCATCGTACTGTCGGTCAGCGCCCGCCATTCGGTACGGAACGCAGCGCCCAGCTTTTTGACGAACGAACAGACAGATGTGTTCCGCAACGAGGTCAGATCGTAGGTTCGGGCCTGCGGATGGCGCATCACCTCGACCGCATTATCGACGAGCAGCGTAACAATGGTGGCACGGTGTTCGGCCACGGCAGCCATCCAGCCCACCGCATCCCACCGGTGCAGGATACAAACCGCCGCCCCCGTATAGACAGGGGCCAGCACGCCCAGATCCTCACCCGCGATCCAGAACATCGGGAAAAAGTTCACAACAACATCATCCGCGCCCGCATCACCCATCGCGCAGCCGCAATAGGACGCGACCGTATACAGCATGTCGCCGTGGGTGTGGACGCAGCCCTTGGGCATCCCCGTGGTTCCGCCCGTGTAGTTCAGCGCGGCAACTGCATCCAGATCGGTACAATCGGGACCGGCAAACGGTGTGGCGGCCTCCAGCGCGTCCAGCAACCGCTCGACTCCTTCGGCCTGCGGCGCGTCGCCCATGCCTGCGGGGCGCGGAATGACCCCGGTGTCGCCCGCCATCTCGGCAGCCCCTGTCGCCAGCATCATCCGCAGCGATGTATCGCCCGCAACCGATGCGACCAACGGGGCCAGATCATCCTGAAACACCAGTGTTTCCGCACCGCTGTCGTTCAACTGATAGGTCAGCTCGATCGCCTTGAACATCGGGTTCACCGGCACCAGAACCGCGCCCAGCTTCATGATCCCCCAAAAGCAGATCAGAAATTGCGGACAGTTGCCCATCATCACGGCCACACGGTCACCCGCAGCCACGCCCCGCGCCTGCAACAGACCGGCAAAGCGGTCCGACGCGGTGTCAATCTCGGCCCAACTCAGCGTTCGGCCATAGTAATGCACCATCGTATCATCGGGCCGCGTGCGGGCTTCGGCGCGGACATACTGGCTCATCGGGACTTTACCCAGACGGTAACCTATCTCGCGCGAGACGCCCTTGGGCCAGCTTTCGGCCTGACGTTTGCGCAGGTCCACAATGTGGTCTTCGATCTGCTGGTTTTGGGTCATCCCGTCATCCTTTTCGAATATGTGTCAGTGACCTGCATCACCGCAGCGCCGCCATGCGCATGCCTTTTGCAATCCATCCGCGCGTGTCCGCCGGATCAATCACCCCGTCGATCTCATGGGTCGATGCGACGTTCATCGCGCTGCCCCGTTCGTAGAGCCCGTTCACCAAACGGTCATAAAGTGCTGTGCGCTGTTCGGGATCAGTCTCGGCCTCCAGCTCTTTGCGATAGCCAAGCTGCACCGCGCCTTCCAAGCCCATCGGCCCGAATTCACCAGTGGGCCACGCCAGCGAAAACGCAGGTTCCCCCAGACTGCCCGCCGCCATCGCCTGTGCGCCAATGCCATAGCCCTTGCGCAAGCAAACAAAGAACATCGGCGCATTCAGGTTCGCGCCCGCCGAAATCAGATCACAGGCCGCCGCAACCGCCCCTTGGGTTTCGCTTTCCGGGCCAACCATGAACCCTGGTGTGTCGCACAGCGACAGAACCGGCAGATTGAACCGCGCACACAAGTTGATAAACCGCGCGCCCTTGGCCGACGCCGCCGCATCCAGCGCACCGCCCAGATGCTGCGGATTGTTGGCGATCACGCCCATCGGTCGGCCTTCGATCCGCAAGAACCCCGTGACCATGCCCTTGGCGTGTCCGGCCCCCAGTTCAAAGAAACTGCCCGTGTCGGCCAGCCCTTCGATCACGGGGCGGATCGTATAAGACCGCTTGCGGTTTTCGGGGATCATGTGGCGCAACAGGCGCTGGTCGGGGGCGTTCCAATCGGCCAGATTGCCCTGAAAATACGACAGCACATCGCGGGTTGCGCGAATGGCGGCATCGTCATCCTCGGCCAGAATATCCAGCAGACCGTTTTCCGCATGCATCGGCGCGGGGCCGATCTCTTTGGGGTGAAAGGCCCCGATACCGCCCGCTTCGATCATCGCAGGGCCGGCCAGCCCGATCCAGCTGTTGCGCGTCGCGATACGAACATCACCCGCCCCGAACAGTGCCGCGTTGCCCGCAAAACAAAAGCCCGAGCTAACCGTGATCCGTGGCCCCCAGCCGCGCAGCCGCGCATATTCAGCAAAGGTGGTGACTTTCAGCCCCGATTGCACGGTTTCTGCAAAATCATCATCGTTTGGCCGCCCGCCACCCCCTTCGGTAAAGAATACCGAGGCCAGCCCGCGATCATGCGCAACCTCGATCATGCGGTCGGTTTTCAGGTGCCCAAAATAGCCCTGCGTGCCTGCCATTACGGTGGAATCATAGGCCATCATCGCCACTTGCGCCCGATCTTCCGCAAAGCGGTCGGCGTTCATCGACCCCACACCCGTCACAATCCCGTCGGCGGGCGACACGTCAATCAGGGCATCAATGCCCAGCTTGCGCCGTTGCCCCGCCAGAACCAACTGGCCGTATTCATGGAAATCCCCGCCTTGACACAGGGCCTGCACAATCTCGCGCGTGGTGCGCTGGTTGCGGCTGCGGCGGCGTTCGACCGCTTTGGGGCGGTTTTCGTCCAGCGTTCGGGCCAGACGGTCTTGGACCGCCTGTAAATCGGCGCGAATGTGGTCGGGGTCCGGCACCGCTTCATCCGCTGCAACCTCGTCCAGTGTGTCGTCTGGTGTGAACGCCAGAACCGGTGCGCCAAGCGACACGGTTTCGCCCGCCTGCGTGAAAACCGCAACCACGGTTCCGCCCGCTTCGGCCAGCACGGTATGCTGCATCTTCATTGCCTCAATGATGGCCACGACCTGACCCTTGGCAATCCGCTCACCAACTGAGACTTGCACCTCTTGCACCATCGCCTGCATCGGCGCGCACAGCGCCACTGCCCCGTCGGGAATGTCGTGCGTTGCGACGGTCTCGGCTGTGTCTGCATCAAAGTAGCGCGTCTGCCCGCCCTCGTCCGCAGAAAGATCTTGCGATTGCGTGTCCAGCGTGCGCACGTCCACATCCCACGCGGTGATCGCAGGCAGTTTCAACAGCGACCGTAGAAAACCGATGTTTGTGCCAACGCCGTCAATCTGGAACTCTGACAGCGCGCGTTCTGTCTTGAAAAACAGGCGGCCCAAATCGCCCGATGTGTCATGCACAACCAGCTTGGCCAGCATGGAATCGAAACCGGGGTTGGTGCTGTAGCCCGCATAGGCATAGCTGTCGATCCGCACCCCCGGCCCCGATGGCGCCGCATAGCTGCTCAGCCGCCCGCCCGTGGGGGTGAACCCGCCCTGCCCGTCCGGCGTTTCGGCGTTGATCCGCGCCTGCACCGCAAAACCGTTGGGACGGGCGGGCGCATCGCCCAGACCCATATCGGCCAGCGTGCCGCCCGCAGCCAGCCCAAGCTGGATTTCGACCAGATCAAAGCCGGTGATTTCCTCGGTGATGGTATGTTCAACCTGAATGCGCGGATTGGTTTCGATGAAATAAAACGCGCCGCTGTCTTCGACCAGAAACTCGACCGTGCCCAACCCGCGATATTCGCAGGCCTGCCCGATTGCCACGGCGGCCTTTAGCAAACCGTCGCGCGTCTCGTCGCGCAGGTTCGGCGCGGGGGCCAGTTCGATCACCTTCTGATGGCGGCGCTGCACGGAACAATCGCGTTCCCACAGATGGGTCACGTTTTGGCCGTCACCGATAATCTGCACCTCGATGTGGCGCACGGATTGCAAAAAGCGCTCGGCATAAAGCTGGTCATCGCCAAAGGCCGACAATGTCTCGGCCCGCGCCTGCGCAAATGCTGTGTCGATCGCGGCGGCATTCTGCACCACTCGCATCCCGCGGCCGCCGCCGCCATTAACCGCCTTGATCATCAGCGGCGCGCCGCCTTGGGCATCAAAGAACCTATGCAGGTCCGCCGCCGTCGCCAACAGATCTGACCCGCGCAACACCGGCACGCCCGCCTGTTCGGCCAGCGCACGGGCAGACACCTTGTCGCCCTGACGGCGCAAGGTCGCGGCATCCGGCCCGACAAAAATCAAACCGGCCTTGGTGCAGGCATCGGCAAAATCGGCGCGTTCGCTTAGCAATCCGTAGCCGGGGTGAACCGCATCACATCCGGTTTCGCGCGCAATGGCGATCAGCGCATCAATATCCAGATAACCGGCCACACCCGCCTGCGGCAGCACGCGCACCGTATCGGCGTGTTTGATATGCAACGACGTTGCGTCGTCCGCCGTGTGCACAGCCACCGTCCGAACCCCAAGGGCCGCCGCAGTCCGTGCCACGCGAATCGCGATCTCTCCGCGATTGGCTATCAACAGCCTCTCGATCATCGGTGGCCTTCCCCTGCTACCGTTCTCCCTCTGCCGTGGTTGGGTTCAAAAACCATAACCGTCCGGCGCTTTGGTAACTCATAGTCACCAAACTTGCCGGAGATTAGATTTACGTCTTTCGGGAAGTCAACTTAATACTGGTCGTTCTATTGACGCCGTAACGTCGCCAGAGGATAACGCATGGATGAAAGCAATGAGCGGCTTCCCGACCAAAGAAGAAATGCGCGATCACAAGCGCAGGGAAATCGTGCGCTGCGCGTCCGAAAAGTTCGGCACCGAAGGTTATGAAAACGTCCCCCTCGACGCCATCGCGGCAGAACTAGGCGTGACAAAAGCCGCGCTTTACAACTATGTCAGCAGCAAGAACGACCTGCTGATGCAATGTTACGAAGTCGGGATGGACCGTCTGATCGCGTCGGTCGAACAGGCGATGGACACCCAAGGTACAGCCGCAGAACGCCTGCGGATCGGCTTGGAAACCTATGTGGTCACCATGACGCGCAAGGACATGCAGTATCTGTGGAACTACATCCGCCCCCTGCTGTCCCCCGGTGACAAACGCAGCGTCCAGACCAGCCGCGATAAAATCGACAGCCTGTTTCGCGCCATGTTGCAAAACGGAATCGACGACGGCTCGCTGCGCGCCGATCTTGACCCGAAACTGGCCAGCCTTGTGATATTGGGCGCAATCAACTGGGTCGGCATCTGGTTTCGCCCCTCGGGCCTACAAAAATCGCAGGACATTGCCCGCGACGTGGTCGGTGATGCCCTGCACGGCTATCTTGCCAGCTAGAACGAAACCCGTTCAACTAACCCCACCGTAATCGTGAATAGAAAGCAGCCCAGTTGAACAACCGTCTGCGCATGCGCCACATCCGCTGTTTTCTGGCCGTCGCCAAGGCCGGATCAGTCACCGGTGCGGCCACGGCCATGAACTCGTCGCAGCCCGCCATCTCGCGGTCACTGGCCGAAATCGAAGACATGATCGGTCAGCCGCTGTTTTCCCGCACAGGCCGCGGGCTGGTGATGACCGACGCGGGCCAAAAGCTGAACCGCCACCTTGATACTGCGATGGCGCAGATCGAAACAGGCACCCGCGCCGCCAGTGGCACAGCACCGCGGCCACGTGTTGCGCTGGGTATGCTGCCCAACGTGGCACGCACTTTGGCCGTGGATGCAGGTGCCTCGTTCAAGGTCGCGCACCCCGATATCGACCTGTCGCTGTACTGGGCGGGCGTGCCCGAACTTATCACCCGCCTGCACCGCAACGACATCGACTTTATCCTTGGGCGGTTGCTGTCGCTGGAACATATGTCAGGGGTCAGCTTCGAACATCTCTATACCGAAGCACTGATTTTTGTCGTCAGCCGCGACCACCCCTTTGCTGCCACCCCTGATGCCATCGACCTGCCCGACCTACTGCCGGAAATGATGATCCTGCCCATCGCCGACACGATCATCCGCCGCGAGTTGGACAAGTTTTTGACCGCACGCGGCATCGCGGATTTCCCCAACAAGATCGAAACCGTCTCGTTTGAGTTCACCCGCAGTTTTCTCAAACAACACAGGGGGGCAGCCTGTGTGCCCGTCGGTGCCGTTCGCCGCGAACTGGCCGAAGGGGCGCTGGTTCGTCTGGGCATTCAGGGCGAGGAACTGGTCAGCTCTGTGGGTATAACATACGCCGCCGGACGCGCCCTGTCCGACGACGCGCAACGGCTGGCGGATCACGTACGGGCTGCGGCAAAATCAAGGGGCTGATATGCCGGTCTTGATATATCAACACGGCAATCGCTATTTCCCGATCCCGCGCTCCTGCGTTACACCTCTTGCAGGGACTGCGTCTAAACAACGCGACGGGGGGAATATTTGTGGCCAAACCAAAGAACATTCTGTTCATCATGTTCGACCAGCTGCGCTGGGATTATCTAAGCTGTTATGGCCATCCCCATCTGAAAACGCCGAACATCGACCGTATCGCCGCGCGCGGTGTGCGCTTTGACCACGCCCACATCCAGTCGCCTTTGTGTGGCCCGTCGCGCATGTCCACCTATACGGGGCGGTATGTCCACAGCCACGGGGCATCGTGGAATCAGGTGCCGCTGAAAGTCGGCGAACGCACAATGGGGGACCATCTGCGCGATCTGGGCATAGGCTGCTGGCTGGTAGGCAAAACCCACATGGCCGCCGACGCCGAAGGGATGCGCCGGTTGGGCCTTGAACCCGACAGCGTCATCGGCGCGCGGGTCGCGGAATGCGGTTTCGACATCTGGGAACGCGACGACGGTATGCGCCCCGAAGGGCCGGACGGCATGTATGATCCGGGCGGTGCGCTGAAATACAACGATTACCTGCGCGACAAAGGCTATGACAGCGACAACCCGTGGCACGACTATGCCAACTCGGGCGTTGACGATGATGGCAACGTGCTGTCGGGCTGGTTTCTTGCCAACTCGGACAGTCCCGCCAACATCCGCGAGGAAGACAGCGAAACCCCCTATCTGACCCGCCGCGGCATCGAGTTTATCAAGGCGCAGGGCGACCAGCCGTGGTGCTGCCACCTAAGCTATATCAAACCGCACTGGCCCTATATCGTGCCTGACCCCTATGCGGGCATGTACGGCCCGGAACATTTCCTGCCGCCCGTCCGCGGCGATGCCGAGCGCGAAACCGACCACGCCGTATTCAAGGGGTTCCAGGACGCGCCCGTGGGCAAGGCCTTTGCCCGTGACGACATCCGCAACAAGGTTCTGTCCGCCTATATGGGCCTGATCAAACAATGTGATGACCAGATGGGCGTGCTGTTTGATTGGCTGGAAGAAACGGGCCGGATGGACGACACGATGATCGTAATCACCTCGGATCACGGCGATTTTCTGGGCGATCACTGGCTGGGCGAGAAAACCTTTTTCCACGATGCTTCGGTCAAAGTGCCGATGATCATCTACGACCCCTCTGCCGAAGCTGACGCGACCCGTGGCACAACCACCGACGCACTGGTAGAATGTATCGACCTTGCACCGACCTTTGTCGATTTTGTGGGGGGTGATGCAACCAAACTGGATCACGTTCTCGAAGGGCATTCGCTGCTACCCTTCCTGCGGGGCGGTCCGGCTCCGGCCCGCGACTATACAATCTGTGAATACGATTACTCGGCCACGCCGCTGGCCGCACGGCTGGAACTGCATCCCGACCAGTCACGCATGTTCATGGTCGCAGACCACGACTGGAAAATGATCCACTTTGAAAGCGGTCACCGGCCGATGTTGTTCGATCTGAAAAACGATCCGGACGAGTTGAACGATCTGGGCGGCAGTGCCAAGCACGCGGATGTCATTGCGCAGATGTATCACAAACTGGCCGCATGGGCACGCCGTCCTGCTGCCCGCACCACGATGGCAAACGACACATTCGTCAAATACCGCACCGACGCTCCGCGCACGGGCGTCTTGATCGGTGTCGCTGATGCAGCCAGCGCCGTGGGCGAAACTGCCGCAAAATACGTAGGACGCAAAGCCGACAAGAAGCGGGAGACTTCAAAGCCGGCTTGAGCTGAAAAATTGGTCAGGGCAGGCCACTGCCCCGACAAGTAAAGTCAAAAGGGAGGAAACCATGACTTTTGTTTTCAAGAAGGCCGCTGTCACGCTGGGTTATGTCACAGCGTTCGTATGCGCCGCCGCCGCTTCGGCGCAGGAAAACCTGACAGCCGAAACATCCAGCCCCGGCAACTCGCCCCATACGGTGACAATCCATCTGGCCGACGTGCTGGCCCGCGAAGGCATCGCAAACATGCAGGTGCAAGAGGGCCAGACCGCGACCAATTCGATGGTCAGCATCGCCGAAGGCAAATCGGACATGGTCACCGCACCGCTGGTTCTGCACTTTTTGCTGGAAAAGGGCCGTGGTCCGTTTTCCAAACTGGGCGAGGACGGCAAGGCACTGGCCGACAACGTGCGCGCAATTTTTCCTTATAACGCAGGTGCTTATGGCTTGTTCGCGCCCGTATCGACCGGCATCCAAAGCTATGAGGACATCAAGGGCCGCATCATCTGGAACGGCCCGCCACGCGGCGCTGCCCTGACCCTTGGTCGCCAGACGCTGCTGTTGGGGTCCGGTGGTTTCAAGGACGGCGAGGATTACACCGGCCTGCAAACCAACTGGGGCCAGTTGCCAACCGCCCTTGTGGACGGCTCTGCCGAGGCGTTCATGGTGCCGATCACCTTCCCCTCTGATCGCGTGACAACCGCGCTGGCGGCGGGCGACGTCAACATCATCTCGTTCCCTAAAGCGATCTGGGAAACCGAAGCGATGCAAAAATTCCTCAGCGCGCCGGGCAACAGCCCGATCGAGATTGAGGGCACGCAAATGGGCTATGGCGAAGGTCAGGGCGTCAACCTGATCTCTGAAGACGGCATTTTTCGTTCGCCAGGCGTTCCCTTCGCGACCTATGTCAACGTCAACATGCCGGACGCGCTGGTCAAAACCATCGTCACCGCCTTTATCGGTTCGCTGGACGAATTGAAAACACGCGCCCCCTATGCGGCCAACGTGAACTTTGGTGTGCTTGACCAGCGGGTCAGCGGTTTTTGTGGCGGCCTGTCGCTGAAGTACCACCCCGGTGCCATCGCCGCGTGGGAAGAAGCAGGCTATGACGTGCCTGACTGCGCCAAGTAAACCCGACAACGCCGGGCGGACCTGAACCGCCCGGCACCCTTTGTCACGCACCCGAGGGCGACCTATTCACATGGACTCCGTATCCGATATCCGACCTCCACTTGCGATCAGGTTTCATACCATCGCCCGCATTCTGGGGCTGGTTCTGGTTGTCATCGGCCTATTCAACACCACGCCGTCGATTCCCGGTCTGGACGCATGGATCGCGGGACTAAGCGGCAACCAAAGCTTTGTGATCCGCAAGTTTCCCTACGAATATCTCTATCCGCTGGCCTTTGTGCTTATGATGGTGATCGTGGCGATGAACCATTCGTTCTGGGTCGATGCCATTGGCAAAAGCCGTGGCAAGCGCATCTTCGGAGCTGTGATGGACGTGGCACTGGTGACGATGGCCATTGGTATTTCGCTGTCCTATGTGATTGAAATCGACTCGATCTGCCTGATCGACCAGTTTACCGGCGAACGCGCCGACCTGATCGCGCGGGCGCTGATCGAAGAGAAAGAATTCGCCGAACTTTACGGCCTGCCTGCCCCTACCAGCGTCGATGATCCGTCTTGTATCAACACCCTTGGCGTCTGGCTGTTTGCTGTCGTCGGCGCAGGGATCGCCGTGTTTCTGGGCTATAACGTCAAGGTCTGGGGCTTTCCGCTGGTCGCCGTGGCCATCATCGTTGCCGCCTACACGCTGATCACCGTGCTGATCTGGTATTACTTCGGGGCCGACGACATCAACAAATACCTGATCACCAAGCTGGGCGGCGAACCGCGCTCGTTGCTGGACGGGCGCCCCAATATCGAAGACGTGCTGGTCAACACATCCCAAGGGTTGATGGGCCGCTTTATGGGCATCCTGCTGGGCACCGTGTTCCCCTATATTGTCCTCGGCTCGCTGTTCGGCATATCGGCGGGGGGCAAGTCCCTGATCAAACTGGCGTTCCTGTGGACGCGCAAGCTGCGCGGCGGTCCTGCCCACGCGGCCATCGTGTCCTCGGCGCTGTTTGGCACCATCTCGGGCGGGCCTGTTGTCAACGTATTGTCCACCGGCGTGCTGACCATTCCGATGATGCTCAAGCGCGGATTCAACAAGAGCTTCGCAGGCGGTATCGAAGCTGCGGCTTCCTCCGGCGGGCAAATCATGCCGCCGGTCATGGGTGTCGCCGCCTTTGTACTGGCAGCCATGACCGCCGTGCCCTACCGCGAGGTGATCATCGCCGCGATCATTCCGTCGGTCGCCTATTTCGGCTGCCTGTTCCTGGCGGTCGTCTTTCAGGCCCGCAAACAAAAGATCGAAGCGGTGGGTGCCAAGACACCCGATATGATGCTGAACCGTCAGGACGTGCTGAATCTGGTCATGATCTTTGGCCCGATCCTGCTGATCCTGTTCCTGCTGGTCACCCCCAAAGAGGCCATCGGCTGTGGCCCCGTAGCCGCTCTATTCAACGTGCAGACCATCGTCACCGACACAACCTGCCGCGCCGAAAGTCTGCCGTTCCTGTTCCAACTGGTGCAAAACAGCGCGGGCGATGCAGGCTCTGCAGGCTGGTGGGCGGTGTTCCTGCTGGCCATCCTGTTCCTGCTTGATCCTGCGTTTCGTCGCAAGCCGGGCCAGTTGATCGGCGCGCTGGCCGATGCCGGTATCCTGATTTCGACGCTTTATCTGATGTTCCTGTCAGTCTCGGTCATCGACTTTTGCCTGAACTTCACCGGCCTGTCAGGGTTCATCGCCCGCGACGTGCTGTCAGGCCTGCGCCTGTTCGGCACCGAGCTTGAGGCAGGCGGAATCTTCCTGTTCGCGGCACTGTTCGTGACGATGCTGATGTCGATCCTGCTGGGCATGGGGATGCCGACGGTGCCTGCTTATGTGAACGTCGCCCTGCTGATGGGGCCGCTGGTCATCGGGCTGGGCATCGCGCCCTTCACCGCGCATATGTTCATCTTCTTCTTTGCCGTCGCCTCGGCCATCACGCCTCCTGTCGCGGTGGCCGCCTTTGCCGCAGCATCCATCACCAAAGCCGACCCTATGCGTACAGGATTTTCCGCCGTGCGCGCGGGTGTGGTCATGTTCGTGCTGCCCTTTGTCTTTGTGTTCTACCCCGAATTGCTGTTGATCGACGCCGCCAAGATCGACCCTAACGCCCAGCCCGGAGCCGAGGCCTATCTGGCAGGTTACAGCGCAGGCGTTGACTGGCCCGCGCTGGCGATGGTTGTCGCACGGGTGATACTGGGCCTGTACCTTCTGGCCAGCGCCCTGACGCGCTATGACCGTCACCCATTGGGCAACAAGGAAATCGGGTTGCGCCTCGCCCTCGCCCTCGGCGTTGTCATGCACAACCCGATGATCTGGGGACCCGCCGCGGGACTGACTGCCGCCTACCTTGCGTGGTACACCATCGGAACCGCACAACGGGCGGCAGCGCCCTAGGGCGCAACCTCACGCCGCAATCGAAGCCCAGCTCATCTGCGCGATGTTGTCTTTTTGCTCATCGCTCAGATGGTTCTGGGTTGCGCGGTGCCATTTCAACGCATTGCGAATACCTCCACCGACAAAGCCAGCCATCGACCTTGGTGCAAAGGATTTCAGCACGCCCTGTTCCTGCGCAAAGGTAAAAATCGCCCGATTGTAATCACGCAGCGGTTTGAATACTTCGGCAACTTCCGGCGTCTCGATCATCGGCAAATTGGTCAGATACTCAAACAGAATGGCGCGGTCTGCATCGGCCCAGAAAAACTCGATATAGCTGTGGATATAGGCCATGACCATCGCCTTGGGGTCGTCAGACCCCGCGTCATCCGTCGCAACAAATGCCGCGTTTATCTGGCTGGCAAGATGTTGATAGACGCCCAGGACCAGCGCGCTCTTGGACGGGAAATAATTATAGATCGATCCCACTGCGATACCGGATTCGCGCGCAATTCGCGACATCGGAAACTCAAGCCCATAGCGCACGATCAACGTCTCGGTCGCCCTTAGAATACGCACGCGTTTGTCGCTTTGCTGCTCGGAAGTGGTGTCATCGGCTGTCTGTGTCTGTTCTTGAAGTGTCATTTTTTCCTCATGCCGCCAGAAACACTGAAATGGGCCAAACCCGGTGGCAAACGGTTGCGGTCAAAGAGCATAGACTTTTCTCAACACTTCGACTTCGGGATGGAGCATAGCGGGCGGAAACTGCAGGTCGACCTCGACGGCATCGGGTGAGAACCGGTAAGAAACCAGCCCGCACCGTTTGTCCCCTACGCGCGGCTGTACATCGTCGGGCAGGGTAAATGCCGTAGCAGGGCACCACACATGACGGGTGTTCCCGCGCCAGTGGTCGCGGGCCTGATGAACGTGCCCACAGGCAAACAGCCGCACATCGGCGGCATCCATCGTCGCGGCCAGCGGGTCGCGATTGACCAGCGGCACATAGCGGTACGGCACGTCCACCGGCTCATCAATTGCATCACGCAGCAACGGCTTGTGACAAAACACCGCCACAGGTCGGCCATCCGTTTCGGCCAGCATCCGGACCAGCCAGTCATGCTGCTGCTTTTCACGCACCAACCCCGAACTGAACAGTTGCGCGTTCAACCCGATCAACCGCCAGCCCGCTTGATCAATCGCCCAGTGATCCGGCCCAAAGTGGTCCTCATAGGTCTGCACCAGCGCGTCCGTCACCGGTTTCGGCGGCACATAGCCGTGATCCGACGGGTTATCGCCTACATCATGATTGCCCGGTATCGCGCGAAAGGGAGTGTTCAGACTGTCCATCGCCTCTTTGCCGAACAGCAGATCATCGCTGCGCGCAGTCGCCTCGACGGCGATATCGCCGGTGTGAACCACCAGATCAGGCTTGTCCTGTTGGATAATCTGTGACGCGACTTCAAAGTTGCCCGCAAACTCGGGGCGTGCGCGTGACAGATGGGTGTCGGTGATCTGTATCAGGGTGAATGTGTCCAAAACGTACCTCGCAATGGCCCTTCGGGGCCGGTTTCCTAACGGGGTCGTAACGTGGTTTCGTGGCAGTTTTGTAATAGAATGAACAATCATTCATTTCACACAACTGTCACCTGCATGTTGGAAAACCGCAATCTAACGGTGGTGTAACGCCGGTTGTCACTTCCTTCCAACCGGAGAACCCCATGCTGTCCTTTTCGCTCAAGACCTTCACCCTTGGTGCGGGACTGGCCGTTGCTGCGTCCCTTGGCGTTGCAACCGGTGCCTTTGCCGAAACCGAGATAACCTTTTACCATTACCAGTCGGGCGGGAACTACGAAGCCTTCCGCGCGATCCTTGATGATTTCGAGGCCCAGAACGAAGGCATCGAAGTCAAAGACATCTTTGCCCAGTCCCAACAGATCACTGCCGAAGTACAGGCTGCCCTTGCTGCCGGTCGTCCTGTCGATGTGGCCACGGTGATCGGCAAGAATATCGTCTATTTCCTGAACAACACCGATGCCGTCGATCTGGTCGAAGCCTCGAAGGGCGACACCGGATGGCTGGACGGCTATCTGCCGAACTTTCTGGATCTGGGCCGCGTGGACGATGCGGTTTATGCCATCCCCCACGCTTACGGCACGCCGATGCTGTATTATAACCGCGCCATCTTTGCCGAGGCAGGGCTGGACCCAGAAACACCCCCGACCACATGGGCAGAGTTTCTGGCAGCAGGCAAAACCATCACCGAAAAGACCGGCAAACCGGGTGGTGCGCATCTGCACGCTTCGATGGGTGATTATGGCACTATGGTCATGGTCACCAACGCAGGCGCGACCTATCTGAACGCCGACGGCACCAAAGCAGAATTCGACAGCCCCGAAGGCATTGCAGCCCTGCAGAACTGGCAGGACATGGCCAAGAACGGCATGATGCCCATCGCAACTGATCGCGATTGGAGCGGTGCATTCATGGGTGGCCAGATGGGGATGTATATCACCTCGTCTGCGGCGTTGCGGTCGGCGGTTGATGCCTCGGAAGGCAAATTCGAACTGGGTATCGCGAACTACCCGCTGTTCAGTGACGCTCCGCGGCGTGTGAACAACTCGGGGGCGGCCTTGATGCTGTACTCCAAAGACGCTGAAAAACAGGCCGCCTCAATGGCCCTGCTACGGTTCATCTCGCAGAAAGAGATCGCAAACCGCTGGTCGCGTGCCTCTGGCTATATGCCGGTTGTCCAAGACCCGCTCAGCGATCCTGCGATGCAGGAATATGTGGCTTCGTTCCCCTATTTGGAACCAGTGATCACCCAGATGTCCCAAACGGTGCCAACCAACGTCTGGCCCGCAAAAGGCACGCTGGAAGCGCAAACCGTCATCCGCGCCATGCTGGATGAATTGTGGGCCGCAAAACGCCCCGCTTCGGAAATCGTGCCCGAAGCCGTGGCCAAGGTAAACGACGCGCTGGCAGTAAACCGGTGAGCCTTCACCGGCCCGAAACACAACTAGTCACCGGAGCGGTCCCTGTCGGGGCCGCTTCTGGTCAACCGTTAGCGCACCCCAAACGCACCGACATTGCGGCCCGCCTTGCGCCATGGCTTTATCTTGCGCCGACGGTCCTGTTGCTGGCTGTGTTCACCTATTGGCCGTTGCTGCAAACTGCATACCTCAGCATGGTTGACTGGAACCTGAACCCCGGCCAGCCAGCCGAATTTGTCGGGCTGGACAACTATGGGCGAGTCACTGGATCAACCTTGTTTCAGGCCGCATTCGTCAACACGCTGATCTATGTCGGCGCCTCTATTCCGCTGAAGGTTCTGTTGCCCATTCCCGTCGCTGTCTTTTTATGGAGTGTCGGGCAAAAGGGCCATTTCTATCGCGCGATCCTGTTCATGCCGACGCTAATCAGCTTTGTGGTGGCGGGCATCGCGTTCTTGTGGATTCTCAATCCGATCTTTGGCTATGCCAAGGTCATCTTCGCCGAGCTTGGCCTGCGCTTTCCCAACCTTCTTGCAGATCCTGATTCCGCGATCTGGGTGATCATCGGCATCTCGACGTGGAAGGTGCTGGGCTTCAACGTATTGATCTATCTGGCTGGTCTGGCCAGCATCAACAAAGAGCTGATCGAAGCCATGCGCATGGACGGTGCCGGAGACATCACGATCTTTCGCCGTCTGATCTGGCCGCTACTGACGCCGACACTGACTTTCGTGACGATTTCTACCGTGATTTTCACGATGCAACAGGTGTTCACCCCAATCGACCTGATGACCGAAGGCGGGCCGTCCAATTCGACGACGAACCTGTTTTACATGATCTACCAATACAGCTTTGTCACCTTTGACGTCGGCGGCGGCGCGGCAGGAACGATGATCCTGTTCACCTTCCTGATGATCATGGCGTTTGTGCAATTCCGCGTGCTCGACCGGCGCGCGCATTACCAACAGTAGGGCCAAATGCAACTTTCCCGTCCCATGCTGATCGTCGGACATATCCTTGTGCTGGCAATCTGCCTGTCCATCCTCTTTCCTATGGCCATCGTGCTGGCCACCGCATTCAAGCCGATGAACGAAATCTATGCAGGCGGACTGTTGCCGCAGGTGCCCACCCTCGAGAATTTTGGCAGACTGTTCGAGAAAACCGCCTTTGGCTGGTATATCTGGAACTCGTCCGGAACCACCCTGTTGCGGGTGATCGGGCAGTTGATCATTGGCGTGCTGGCCGCCTATGCCTTTGCGCGGTTCCGCTTTCCCTATCGCGATGTGCTATTTGCACTGGTGCTGGGAGCGATGATGATCCCGCAGGTGCTGACCATGCTGCCGATTTACATCATGATGGCACAGCTGGGCTGGTTCGACACATGGTGGGCATTGATCGTGCCCAATCTGGCGACACCCATCGCGGTGTTCCTGCTGCGCCAGCACATGATGTCCTTTCCCAACGAGCTGATCGACGCCGCCCAAATGGACGGGGCCGGACATTGGACAACCCTGTGGCGGGTGATCGTGCCCAACCTCGGTCCGGCAATGTCCGCACTGACCATCATCATCTTCATCGACAGCTGGAACGAATACTTCTGGCCGCTGCTGGTCACCGAAAGCGCACAGTCGCGCACAATCCAGATCGGTCTGCGCGAATTTCTGCAAGAGGACATGAACGATTACGGCGCTCTGATGGCCGGTATCATCGTCGCCAGCCTGCCCGCAATTGCTGTCTTTCTGTTCTTTCAACGGCGGGTGATGGACACCTTCGTGTCCTCCGGCCTCAAAGGATAACCCATGGCTTCGATCTCTTTTCACAACATCGCCAAACGCTTTGATACCGCGCAGGCGGTTGCCGACTTCAACCTTGATATTGCCGACGGCGAATTTGTGGTGCTAGTGGGCCCCTCGGGTTGCGGCAAGACTACGTCGCTGCGGATGCTGGCGGGGCTGGAACAACCGACCGGTGGCAGCATCCATCTGGACGGGCAGGACATCACCCATGTGCCCTCCAAGTCACGCGCCCTTGCGATGGTGTTCCAATCTTACGCGCTTTATCCACACATGAGCGTGGGCGAAAACATCTCGTTCGCGCTGTCTCTGCAAAGGGTGCCCAAGGCGCAGATTGTCCCGCAGGTTCAACAGGCCGCAGCGCTTTTGGGCATCGAACACCTGCTGGACCGCAAACCCCGCGCACTGTCCGGCGGCCAACGCCAGCGCGTCGCCGTGGCCCGCGCCATCATCCGCAACCCAAAGGCGTTCCTGTTTGATGAACCGCTCAGCAATCTTGACGCCAAACTGCGCCACTCGGCGCGGGTCGAGATCCGCAAGCTGCAACAAAAGCTGGGCACCACCACCGTTTACGTGACCCACGACCAGATCGAAGCGATGACCATGGCCGACCGGATCGTGGTCATGGAAGGCGGGCGCATCCGTCAGGTCGGTACCCCGATGGAGCTGTACCGAAAGCCGAACAGCAAGTTCGTCGCCGCCTTCCTTGGATCGCCGCCGACCAACTTTATCACCGGTCAGTGTATCCACAATAACGGCAGGGTCCGGTTTGTGAATGACCGCATGGAAATTCCGCTAAATCCGGGCGTTGCAAGCGGCGAAGTCACCTTGGGCATCCGGCCCGAACACGTTACGCCAGTTCACGCCTCGCAAGACCAGATCAGAATTTCCGGTGGCATCCGTTTCGTCGAAGCCTTGGGCGCGGAAACCCTGATTGATATCGACCTTGGCCAAAGCCAGAATGTGACCCGAACGTTGACGGCACGGCTGGCAGGCCAGCACAACCTTGCCCCCGGATCGACGTTGGAAATCGGCTTTTCGCCGCGTGATTCCATGCTTTTTGATGCGCAGGGCGACGCGGTTCCAGAGGCCTTTGCGTGACCACACACAGAGGCAAAACCCCCTATCCGTCGCCCACCAAGATGAACGGCGCCCAATAGCGCGGGTGGGCGTATTTTATCTGGGGATCATCGCGCATCAGCCGCAGCATCGCCTCGACCCGCATTGCCCCGCCGTGTTCAACCGGCGTGTCCAATGCGGTGACCATCGGTGCGGCAGCTTCGGCGGCGCGTTGGTAATACCGTAGTTGCAGCGCCAGCCGTGCCACCAGAAGATCAGGCAACCAAAATCCCTTATGGTCGCCCATGAAGTCTGCGTATTTGTCCACTTCGGTATTCAGCGTCTCGGCGGCGGCCATCGCTTCGGCAGTCTTGCCGTTAAAGAAATCGTCCTGAATCACCCGCGTGCGTTGCCTGATCCAATCCGTTTAACTGTGGGTGTGAGGGGTGTTGTCACGTTAACTTCCGACCCAGGAAGGTATCCTGACGCTCGGGTGTCAAGCTGCTCGGGTGGCGGCATTCCAGGCGTCAAATGCTTCGAGGCGGTGATATCGGATTGTGAGGGCCGAGCGACGGCTTACAGGAACACAAAAGCAATTCCGAATGGCTGAATGAGTAGCCACGAACCGCTGCAAGCCTCCTGGAGACCGATGTCCTTGCATCGTCCGTTCCCGCTTTCGGAATGGGAGATGGCTGTTTTCGGCACGGTTGTTCAGCCCTTTATGCGACCAATGATCCAGGCCCGGCGCAACCTCTCGCTTGGCAGCACCATACGACCGCAGCTTGTCCGTGATGATCCGCTTGGGAATGAAACCAAGACGCTTTATCAGGCTGCGCAACAGCCGTTTTGCGGCCCGTTTGTCCCGTTTCGGTTGGAGTATTTCGTCCAGCACGACGCCATGCTGATCGACCGCGCGCCAAAGCCAATATTTGCGACCAGAGATTTTCACAACGACTTCATCGAGATGCCAGAAATCACCTGGACGATCCTGGCTTAGTCGCAGGTTTCGAGCGATGACCGGCCCGAACTTAATGACCCAACGCCGGATAGTCTCGTAAGAAACGTCGATCCCGCGCGCAAGCAGCATCTCTCCCACTTCGCGAAGGCTCAAATTGAATCGGACATACAGCCACACCGCGTGGGCAATGATTTGAGGAGGGAATCGGTGACGCTTGTAGCTGATGGAGGATGAATTCATCCCTGCAACCTACGCTCAAACCCAGACACGAGCAACCGATCGAGGGTTAACGTGACAACACCCTTGGAATACATTCTTCGCCAAATCGAGTCCGACTGTGATAGTATCCGACATGACCGCTCTCCTTTTTGTGGATCATTGCAGACCCACCTTGGCACATCGATGCCGTCGGGAGGCGGTTACATCATCAGAGCCGCTTACACAGTCTGCTTCGAGGCTCGCGAGATACCATCAGATTACCTTATTACCCCACCACAGCTCATCTCTCTCGACCACCTTGTAGTTTGGCGATAGCAATCTCGATCTGTGCGCCGACGCTGCGCAAGGGTTCGGGCGGAAGCCAAGTCGGCCTTTTCATCCCTAAGCGGTCTTTTAGAAGTTGAGAGGTTTGACCACTGGCTAACTCAGCAAGCAATCTGCCATGGATCGCCCCGCGTGCTAAGCCGGCTCCACCACATCCTGCCGACACATAAATACCCGGCTTGAACTGACCAAAATGATAACCGCCATTCCTCGTAATAGAGGTCACACCACCCCAAACGTGCTGAAACTCATGAGAACGCATTTGAGGAAAGCGGTTTGAGTAGAACGTCGCCAGTAAAGCCCTTACATGACTGCTACTTTGCTCGCGTTCATAGGAGTCTCCACTGCGGATCAGCAGGCGCCGCCCCACCTTGCGAAGCGTGGTACCAATGCGGTGTGCAGGTAGGAGGCCCCAGCTTTGCGCCTCACCCAGCTTGGATAGCTCATCTGCAGGAAGTTCAGGCGTCAGGGCCGCATAGGTAAAAATTCCTACCATACGCCCGATGTTCAATCCCATCGCTCTGGCGTGCAGATTGTTGGTGATGAATATCTGCTCTGCAACAAAGGCACACTTCGAAGTCCGCACCTCGAACGGTCCAAGGCCCGTAATCTCCGTAACAGGTGACTGCTCCAGCAGTGTCACATTGCTTGGCAACGCATCGGCCAAACCGCGATGAAGGGCGGCTGGCTGGACCAGAGCGCGAGTTAGGGACTGAAATCCATACGAGTAGTAATCGGTCCCCGCCAACTGTGATAGGGATGTCCTATTATATTCGGCCTGGTGCATTCCCAAAGCGCGATACGCTTCGTGCGTCTGACGTGCGCCCGCTTCAACCCGAGGAGAGGCCGCGACCGTGACAGTTGGCGAGGTTTCATCCCAGCTGCAATCTATGGCATGACGCTCCGCACTGGTCTTCAGCCAATCGATCCCGGCTTGCGCCATACCCATTTGTCTTTGAGCCCAATCCCTAGAGAAATCTGTCGCATTTGCACTCGGCTCACCTGGGTTCACCAGCAGGTAGCCGGAATTTCGCGAAGTGGCGCCCTCGCCTACAGTCGATGCTTCAAGTACTAAAATGGGATCACCATTTGAAAGCTCGGCAAGTCGGTGAGCAGCAGCAAGTCCAGTGATCCCGGCCCCAATTACAATAGTTTTATACCGCCGCTTCATCGGAAGATCGGTGCGCGGAATCCTTGGCGAGAGCAAGGCGTTCCAGCCTGAAGGCGAGTGGTAGGAAGGTGCATTTAGCATTGGAGAAACTTCTGGAAGATTGCGGCCACAGGATCGTATTTTATCATGCCAGCATAACTCTGCGAGAGGACCAGCCCAACCTCTGCGAGAAGGATTATTCATAACCTATACTTATGAATTAATTGCGCTCAGGCCGTATCGACCTGCATTCATCTCTGCGATGTTAAAATCAAAAATGCCCCTTTAGGAAGAATGAGAACATGACAAGCCGTTCTACAGAACTGGTATCATTTTTGAGAACATTGAATGAGTTTCTTGTGCCACGCGTCAGTGGAAATGCGCAGAAACTTGTTGGACGTATCGACCGAAAACTGGCTTTCCCTGGGCAGACCAAAGGTCCCGCCCGTATATCTCCACCTTTGGTTTGTACACATCTGTTTCCAGCGTTAACCGATGCCGCAAATTCTGACTCGCAACTTTCGCCACTGGTGAACGAACTACGCACACTTGAGCCTTCACTCGTTTGGCGACCAAGAACGGCCGGTGCCGGCGCTAGCGCCAATTTCCTGAACGATCATGCCAATGCGATGATAATCGGCCCAGGCGGGATTGAGGAACGCAGCGATGTGTGGATTGGCCTTTCGCTATTGGCCCCTGGAACTCGCTATCCTGATCATAATCATGCCCCGTCCGAAGTATACTTGGTTCTTTCACCGGGCGAATTTAAGCAAGCGGGTGGGGCTTGGTTTAGCCCAGGTGTTGGGAAGACATTTTACAATTCACCTGGAATCCTGCACGCAATGCGTTCCACACCGGATGAACCCTTGCTGGCACTTTGGCTGCTCGATGTTGAGCGTGAAGAGTGATCTCATCGCAGCTATGTGTGCCAACTTAGGACTCACTAAATAGTACTAGGGCTAGCTGGCCGACTTGCTGACACCGCTGGCAAAAAGCTCCTCTATCTCTTGATCGTTCAAACCAAGTTCGCGCAACACCTCTGCCGAATGCTGCCCCAACCTTGGAGCAGCGATGTCTTGTGCTGCAGTGGTATCCGGCATCTGCACAGGGTTGCGCATACTTACAATGCGCCCCTCGGTCGGATGTTCGTGCGTGCGGAAAAAACCAACTTCATTCAAGTGTTCATCCTTCAGAACACTTTCCAGAGTATGCATTGCCATGACTGGTACATCGGCATCATCAAGTATCTTGACCCAGTCCTGCGACGTGCGTTTCAGAAATACCTCGGCCAAAAAGCCGTAAACATGATCAACGTTGTCCATACGTGAAGCAAAAGTGGCAAAACGGGGATCTTCGTCCATGACTTCCGCGCGACCTATACACGCGAGAAATCGATGCCAGTGGTCGTCTGTATAGAGAAGCACACAAAGATGCCCATCTGCGGTGCGCACTGGCCGTCGAGATGCAGACAATTGGCGGACATAGCCACCCCGATCCAGAGGTGGATCGAAGGTTAGCCCACCCAGATGATCGCTCAGTACGAAGTTCACCATCGTTTCAAACATCGGCACGTCGACTCGTTGGCCGCGTCCTGTTCTGTCACGCTCAATGATTGCAGCCATAATGCCACTCAGCGCAGTCAAGCCCACGATCCGGTCGGCTATGGCTGCCGGCACATACCTAGGCTCATCAGATCCAGAAAGCGTGAACAAATGCGACAAGGTTGATCCACCTTGAATCAGATCATCATAAGCAGGACGTGCGGCGTATCTGCCAGCCTGTCCATAACCATAGAGGCCAGCGTATATGATACGGGAATTGATGGCGTGAATATCGTCCCATGATAACCGTAGCCGACGCATGGCCGCGGGACGTACGTTGTAGACCAACACGTCGGCATTACGGCAAAGATCCAATAAAATCTGGCGTCCAGCATCTGTTTTAAGGTCGAGTACCAGCGACCTTTTTGAACGGTTTGAATTGAGGAACAGAGGCCCCATGCCACTGTGACGAGATGGTCCAACGCTGCGCACCATATCACCTGTTGGCGGTTCAACCTTAATGACGTCAGCACCATAATCGCCCAGAAACTGCGTAGCATAGGGTCCCATCAAAACGGAGGTCAGGTCGATCACCCGCACACCATTCAATGCAGAGATACGGACGCCACTCATGGAATCTTTGTCAGTTGGCTCCATCAGGTGGTTCCCTTCAATCGTGGCATCGCAGCGATTAGGTTTTGTGTGTACGCATTTGCGGGCGATTCGAAGACGTCTCGCACTAAGCCATGTTCCACGATCCGCCCCTCACGCATGACGATGATCTCGTTGCAGATGTTCGAAGCGACGCGCAGATCATGCGTTATAAAAATCATCGAAAAGCCCATCTCGGTGCGAAGTTCGTCAAAAAGGGCAAGGACTTGCGCTTGCACGGTCACATCAAGCGCCGAAACCGCTTCGTCCGCGACGATGATCTCGGGGCGCATAACCAATGCGCGGGCAATGCAGATGCGTTGCCGCTGCCCGCCTGAAAACTCGTGTGGAAACCGGTCCATGGCAGTTTTGCTCAGGCCAACCCGCTCCAACATCGCAACAGCGTCTTGGCGGGCATCTGCTATTGGCATCCCTTGCCGCACTGGCCCTTCGACCATTGATTGGCCGACAGTCCTGCGGGGGTTCAGAGAACTATAGGGATCTTGAAATACCATTTGGACGCGGTTGCGCAATACAGCTTTTGCGCGACCTTTCAATTCTGCACTCTCACGCCCTGCAAAAATAAGACGTCCGCTGCTGGGGGCTTCGAAGCCGACGATTGCGCGTGCCAGAGTGCTTTTACCCGATCCAGATTCTCCAACAATACCAATGGTTTGTCCACTTCGGAGCACCAGAGATGCGTCCTGAACGGCACGCACTTCGCGGGTGGGCCTCAAAAACCCTTTCTGCCGGTAAGTGACAGAGAGATTTTCCACTTTAAGGACCGGTTCCGCGTCGCGCACGGGGGCGGAAAAGCGCAAGCGTGGCACCGCGGCAATCAGATCTCGGGTGTAGGGATCGCGCGGATTGTAAAGCACATCTTGCGTGCTGCCTGCCTCTACGATTCGACCGTGGCGCATGACAACAACACGGTCGGCTACTTCCGCAACGACGCCAAAGTCATGGGTAATCAACATGATGGCGCTGTTGTGCTTATGAAGCAGTTCGCGAAAAAGTTTCAGAATTTGTGCCTGGGTCGTCACATCAAGCGCGGTCGTTGGCTCGTCTGCAATGATAAGTGCCGGCTCCATTGCTAAGGCCATCGCAATCATCACACGCTGTCGCTGACCCCCTGAAATTTGGTGCGGGTATCGTCCATAGATCTGTTCGGGCGTTGGGAGGTGGACATCTTTCATCAGTTCTAGCACACGGCTTTTGATCTGCGCGCCAGAGAGGTCGCGTTTGTGAAGCAGCAACACTTCGGCGATCTGGCGGCCCAGTGGCATCACTGGATTAAGCGCCGTTAAAGGCTCTTGAAAGATCATGGCCATGCGGTTCCCACGCAACCAATCAAGCCGCTGGTTCGAGGCGTGTGTAATATCCTCACCCTCAAGCATGACGCTGCCGCTTTCGATGCGAAGAACGTTGGGTGGCAGAAGGCCCATAACGACTGAAGCCGTGACAGATTTTCCCGAGCCTGATTCACCTACGATGCAGAGAATCTCGCGCGAGGCAATTTCCAAGCTCACATCCTCTACCGCGTAGCGTCGATCCAGCCCATCGGGCAACGCAACAGTCAGGCTACTTATTTCAACTACAGGGGGTGTGGGGATCATGAAGAAACCTTTGCAGCGCGGGAAAGACGGGGATCAAGCCGGTCACGCAGCGAGTCTCCGAGCAAGTTGACAGCCATAACCGTGATCGCCAGCAAGATGCCCGGCGCGATGATGGTCCATGGTGCCCGAATAAATACAGAGCGTCCTTCAGCAAAAACGTTGCCCCATGTGGCTGTCCCTTGAGGAAATCCCACCCCGAGAAAACCCAGAATGGCTTCCGACAAAATCGCGGATGCAAAGACATAGGACGTCTGCACGATCAACGGCGCTATGCAGTTTGGCAAAATGTGACGGAAGAGGATCAGCGGGGTCTGGATGGACATCCCTACCGCAGCCTGAACATACGGTTCCTCGCGCGTGGTCAGCACGACACTGCGCACCAGACGCACCATCCGTGGAATTTCGTTGAACACCAGCGCAGACACAATGGTGACCAATGAAGCCCCCATTAGGGACACGACTGCGACCGCAAACAGAATGTTCGGGATGGCCATGATCGCATCCATTAAGCGCATGATCACACCATCCAGCCGTCGGAAGTACCCGGAAACGAGGCCGATCACCGTGCCAAAAAAGCCTGCTACCGTTGCGGTCAACAGCCCGACGAGAAGAGACAGTTTGGCTCCTTCCAGCGTCAGCGCAAAAATATCACGACCCATCGCATCAGTTCCAAAAAGTGCCAGATCGGAAGGAGGCTGCAAGCGCATCCGTGGACGCAGGCGGGTCAACCCGTCATCCATCAGGAAAGGGGCGACTATTGAAACAGCCGCGATTGCAAGCAGCAAGAAGGCACAGACCAAAGGCAAGCGATAGCCGCTGAGAAAAGAGCGCGCACTATGCAGGCGCGCAGTCGGGACTGATGGGGTCAATGAGGGCACCTTAGTATCTGATCCGAGGATCGATGAGGAGGTATGCAATGTCGATCAACAGGTTGATACCGACGTAAATCATCGCAAAGAACAGCATCAGCCCCTGTACGACCGGGTAGTCCCGTGCGAGGATGGCATCGATGGTCAATCGCCCGATACCGGGGATATTAAATACGCTTTCAGTGACCACTACGCCGGAGATCAACATGGCTATGCCTAACCCGATCACCGTGATGATCGGCACCGCCGAGTTCGGCAGTGCATGACGCCATAAGATGCGACCGGCAGGATTGCCTTTGGCTCGAGCGGTGCGCACAAAATCTTGCCCTAAAACTTCAAGCAGACTGGACCGCGTGACGCGGGTGATCAACGCCATGAACACAAGTGCGAGCGTAATCGAGGGCAGCACCAAGTGTCGCAATCCAGTCAATGGGTCATCAAAGACACTGACATAGCCTTGCACTGGCAGCAGTTGCCACTGCACTGCGAAAAGCAGCATTAGGATATAGCCCACAACGAAGGCGGGCATCGAAAAACCCGCGACGGAAAAAGCCATAACCAGACGGTCTGTCAACGTGTTATGGCGCAAAGCTGCAAAAGCCCCGAGCGGCACGGCGACAATCACGGTGAGAACAATGGCAGACAGTGCCAGCATAAGCGTAGCCTCTAGTCTGTCGAAGATCAGCGTAGTGACAGGGAGACGTGATAGCACGGATTGACCCAGATCTCCGGTCACCACTCCGCCTATCCAGCTTGCGAACTGGACCAGCAGTGGCTGGTCCAGACCCATTTCGCTTCGGATAGCAGCAATCGCTTCGGGCGTAGCGGTGTCACCGGCGATGATCGCCGCCGGATCACCGGGACTGAGCCGCAGCAGGCTGAACACGATAACCGCGACAATCAGCATAACCGGGACCGCGGCCAAGACGCGCAAAACGATCAGTCGCAGCATCAGGCCTTATCCAGCCCGTAGACGACGTGGATAGGGGCATTTTCGAAATCCGAAAGTTCGGGTCGGAGAGCTGTGTATTGCGCGTAGGTGCCCAGAGGAATGTAGAACACCTGATCGTAAGCGCGTTCTTGCATTTCTTCGACGATGGCGAAGCGCTCGTCGTCAGTGCTTGCCGCCTGATAGCGCGATTTCAACGCTTCGGTTTCGGGGTCATCCACGAAACCTGTATATCCGTCGAGGCCGCGTGCATCAAAATTTGGGTTGCCTAAGGGTGAGATCAGATCAATCAGGTCAAACACAGCATGGGCAAGGTTCCAGCCCCCTTCGGATGGCAACGTAGTCCGCGTCCTTCGCTCAAGAAAGGCGGACCATTCCATAGTTTCGATCTTGCTCGGAATGCCGATGGCCTCAAGCACCTGTTGCGTCATAGGAGCGAGGGCAGAGAATGATGCAATATCGCCCGGTGTGATGATTGTAATCGGCGTGCCGTCATAGCCCGCTTCAGCCACGAGGGCGCGCGCTTCTTCTACGTTGTCCAAACTGCCTTCGACATATCCGGCGTCGGTTTCCAGCGGAGTACCGCATCCGAAGTATGCGGGGCAAGTTTCATACGCGCTTGGGTCGCCCACCACGATATCCATATAGTCGATCTGGCTAACGACCAGTTGAACCGCACGGCGCATCCGCACATCGTCGAAGGGCGCTTGCGACCAGTTGAACCGAACAGTTGATGCCGTAGGGCTGGCACGTGCCACCAGCTTCACATCAGTGCCTTCAAAGCGGCTGCGCCCGTCTGGACTTACACTTTCGATGATGTCCAATTCATTATTAATCAACGCACTGATGGCCGTATCGGGGCTTGGGAACCAGATCACTTCAATCCGTGCCGCACGCGGAACCTTTCCACCCGCCAGACCGTCCGCAGGCTCGTCACGCGGAATGTAGTCTTCGTTGCGCGCGTAGGCCCAGCTTGCGCCCGGACGGAATTCATCCGCTAAGAACTTGTAAGGACCCGAGCCCACAACCTCTTCCAGCATGGTAGAAGGATCAAGGTCGGCAATCCGTTTCGGCATCACGAATAACGGCCGAGAGCTAGGGCGCGCCATCGCTTCGATCATAGCTCCAAAAGGTTCCTTCAAGCGGAACATAAAGGTTTTGTCGTCTACCGCTTCGAGTGTTTCAGTCACCTCTTTCAGCCGCAAGCCAACGACGTCCTTTTGCCACCAGCGGGTTATCGAAGGTACAACATCTGCAGCGGTCACGGGAGCACCATCATGAAAGGCTAGTCCATCCCGCAAGATGAATGTCCATTCCAGTCCATCATCGGTAACTTCGTGCGAGCCGATCATTTGCGGCTGAGGCGTAAAGCTAGAATCCAGCGAATACAAAGTGTCGTAAACAAGATAGGAATGGTTCCGTGTGATATACGCGGGTGTTGCGACCGGATCTAGCACGCGCAAGGCCGCGTGAGGCGCAAAGCGGATAACCGCATCACCGGTTTCAGTTTGAGCATAGGCAGACCGGCCGGTTGCGGCCATCAGCATTGCGCTTGCAGACATTATCAGCGCTTGGCGACGGTTCATATTCATTGTGGTAGCTCCCTTTTATGTTCGTTGAACTCTTTTAAGCTTCTCGGCGTATTTAATTCTTGTTCTTAGTAGCTCTTGCCGCGGCGTGGATCCGGCCAGAATGAGGTATTCGCCCGCGCAGGTCCGCCACTTGCAGCCATTGGGACTCCGTCTGCCCGCCAACAAGATGCGCCTTCCATCTGCCCACCGGGGAGAAAGCGGATTGCGCCCATGCCGCCAGCTACGTGAGCCACAGGCAAAATGGTATGACCACGCGCAGCCAGCGCATTACGGGTAGCCTCGGGGATGCTGTCTTCGATTTCGACTTCTTGCCCCCACGTAAAAATCCGCGGCGCCTCGACGGCCTGTTGCAGTGTCATATTGTGATCTATCAGGTTGATTACCGCCTGTAGTGCGGATGCTGGAATGCGGTGCGCACCAGGCAACCCGAGGGCAAAGGCCGGTTTTCCATCACGCCGCACAATAAGCGCGGTGATGCCGCTAGTGATCCGCTTGCCAGGCATCAACGACAGCGCGTTTCCCGGATGAGGATCGAACAGGTACATGTAGTTGTTGGGAATGATGCCGGTGCCTGGAACGACGACTCGCGCACCAAAAAGGCTGTTTATCGTCTGGGTCGATGAGACGATGTTACCCTCTGCGTCGGCGATGGTTACATGCGTGGTGTTATTGGATTCATTCGTCAGGATACGCGCCTCTTGAAACCGCGCCCTATCAGGGTGGATATCGCCGCGCCGAATATCGGCATAGTCTTTGGAGACCAAACGTTCCAGCGGCACGTCAAAGAAGTCGGGGTCGGCGGTGACAGCTAGTCGGTCGGCCGCGGCAATTTTTAGCGCCTCGATCAGCCGGTGCAGGGTCTTTTCACTACCAAACCCATCTCCACCGACGTCCCAGGGCTCCAACAAATTGAGAACTTGCAAAACCTGTACTCCACCGGAACAGGGCGGCGGTGGTCCGAAAATCTCATGCCCCCGATAGGTGCCCGTGACGGGGGCGCGGCGGATCATTTTATAGTCCCGGATGTCCTGCTCGGTAACAAGGGTACCCGAACCTGCCAAAAAATCGCGCAGCTTTTCACCCAACGGCCCTTGCAACAATGCATCGGGGCCACCTTTGGCAATGGCACGCAGGGTCTGCGCATAATCGGACTGCACAAGCCGCTCACCGGCCGCAAGAGGTTCTCCATCAAGCAGGAAGACCGAAGCAATAGAAGGATCAAGCGCGAGGTCAGGCGCAATTTCGGCGATGCAGGTAGCAAGGTAAGGCGACAGAACAAAACCGTCCTCGGCATACCGGATTGCGGGACCAATCAATTGCTTTAGTGGCAATTTCCCGTGGCGCTCTGCCATGTCGCACCATGCGATCAAATTGCCAGGAACGGCGATGGCCCGCGGCCCGACCCGATTGGCACGACCACGTGTCTCCATGTAGTCCGGCCAAGTGTCGGCGATGGGTTCGTATATGTCTGGGCGGGCAGCAGCGGGCGCACGTGCCAGCCCATCATAGACGTGAACCGCACCATCTGCTTGCTGCACCACTGAGGTGCCGCCCCCGAAAATACCCACCATCATCGGCTCGACCACGGTCAACGCAAACAAAGCTGCTACCGTTGCATCAAAAGCGTTTCCTCCAGCGGCTAACATCTCGAGTGCCGCGGCTGAGGCAAGTGGATGGTTGGTAACGGCCACCCCGCCAGAGCCTGACACCGGCTGTTTCTCGCAAGCGAATATCAGGTCGGTCTCGTCAGTGGATAGTTCAGCCATAATGCGTCTCCTCAAGCACAGATTTCAATGGCCCTACACCCTTCCGATGCGAACGACCTGCCGTGCAACCCCGCCGTCCACTTGAGTATGAGTCCATCATGTCAATCACATCAATATATAGAAGGCTCAAAATGCATAACTTTAAGTTCTACGATTTTTGACGCAGCCCGTGCGTCTTTCACTGACCATCTCGAATAATCTCAACATCTGCAAAAGGGATTGCCTATTGGCTGCGCTTATTCATTATTAGCTCTTACAGCATAAGGAAAATCCCTTGGGACAGCGCCCCAGTACCGGCAACATCGAACTTCGGCATCTGCGCTACTTTCTCGCAGTGGTTGACGAGATGAGCTTCAGCCTCGCGGCAGAACAGCTCAACATTGCCCAACCCGGCCTTAGCCAGCAAATCAAAACGCTTGAAAGCATCTTACGCGTTACCCTTCTCGATAGGTCCCGCCGCCAGCTAAGGCTAACACTGGCCGGAGAGGTCTTTGCCAAGGATATCCGCCGCATCCTCGCACAGGTTGAGCGCGCAACTCAGACCGCGCAACGTGCAGCACGGGGGGAAATAGGCTCACTTGCTATCGGCTATGTCGGATCTGCAGCTTATGCCGGTGCGCTAACCAGACTGGTCGGAGCATTTCGCAACAGCCATCCCGATGTCGATCTCGAGATCGCTGAAATGGAAATGCTGTCGCAGATCGAAGCCATCGGTCAGGGGGGTCTTGACATAGGGTTCATTCGCCCACCTGTGCCGCTGCCTGACGGAGTCGCCACAGTGACTGTACTGCTGGAGGATTTGTTGATCGCCTTACCAGGAGTTCACCAGCATGCCCCCGACGCCAAGGTGAAGCTGACCGATTTGGCCGAAGACGACTTTATTACCCCGCAACATCCACCTCAGGTCAGCTTCCACGCCTACACGGTCGATGCCTGCGGGAAGGCGGGATTTCATCCACGGCTAGGGCCGCAGGGGCGCGATTTCATGACAATTGCCAGCATGGTTTCTGTCGGGCTCGGCGTGGCACTGGTGCCCCAATCTGTACAATGCATCCAACTGCCAAATGTTGTTTACCGCCCCATCGCCGACACACCGCCGAAAGGAGAACTGGCGCTTGCCTATCGACGTGGCGATCCATCCGCAGCGGTTCAGAACTTCGTACAACTTGCCCGTAGTGCAGCCAAACAAGAGCGACGACCATGAGTTGGTTGCATGATAGCCCCACCGTCTCAAGTGCCACAGCGCCAATTATTGCAAGAGTTTCCTACCACAAAGACAGCATCAACGGGCGCACCCATTCCCATGACCGCGCACAGTTCATACTCGCAGTGACGCAGCCAGCGCGCCTGACACTACCAGGAGGCGATTTAGTTCTGAAATCTGGAATGGGAGCATGGCTTCCCGAGCGGATACTGCACAAGGTGTCTGCAAGAAACGGCCCGATGTTCCATTCTCTTTACATCGAACCGGAGTTGGCGAACAAAATACCTTTACGCACGGGCCCGATTGAACCCACACCGCTTTTATCCCACATGATCACACGTCTGGTAACACTATCAGAGCATGAAGAGGCCGCCGCAGTTTACCCACACTTGGTCGCACTAATATTGGCAGAGCTAGAGGTTTTAGCGAGCTCGGAGAGCGCCACTCTAGTTTTGCCAGACGATCAGCAGTTACGTCGGATCTGTGAAACTTTGCTCCACCATCCCGCTGACGGACGTACGCTAGATGACTGGGCGACGGTTTTAGGCAGCAGCCGAAGAAGGCTTGAAAGGCACTTTGCCGCCGATGTCGGAATGACGTTTTGAATCGCCCCGGGTTTGTCGGAGACCATCAACTTAAGTAAGGATGATGGTTATGACGAAAAGCAAAATGGCAAATCGCTACTCGCCTGAGGTCCGCGCACGTGCGGTCCGGATGGTGTTTGAGCATCAAGGTTCATACGAAACGCAGGCGGGCGCGATTGCGGCCATTGCACCCAAGATCGGCTGTATTCCCCAGACCTTGAGCGGATGGGTCAAGCAGGCCGAGAAAGACAGCGGCATGCGCGACGGGGTGACAACCGAAGAGCGTGATCGCATCAAGACGCTGGAACGGGAAAACCGTGAGCTGCGCCAGGCGAATGAAATTCTTCGCAAGGCGTCAGCTTATTTTGCGCAGGCGGAACTCGACCGCCCACTCAAGCGATGATCGGCTTCATCGACGATCAAAGGGCTGTTTACGGTGTCGAGTCGATCTGCAGGGTGCTGCCGATCGCGCCGTCAACATATTACCACCGATTGGCGTGCCTTGCTGATCCATCCAGAACTTGGGCCCGGCATCAGCGCGACACGGAGCTGCGTCCCGAGATCAAGCGTGTCTGGGATGAGAATTATCAGGTCTACGGGGTGCGTAAGGCATGGCATCAGCTGAAGCGGGAGGGCTTTATGCTCGCGCGTTGCACCGTGGAGCGCCTGATGAAACAGATCGGGATCCGTGGGGCTGTGCGCGGCAAGGTGGCCAAAACAACCGTCCCTGACACGTCAGCGCCTTGTCCGCGTGACAAGGTGAACCGCGTGTTCCGAGCACCAGCTCCGAACCTTCTCTGGGTCAGCGATTTTACGTATGTGTCGACGTGGCAGGGCTTTGTCTATGTGGCCTTCGTCATCGATACGTTTGCTGATCGCATCGTCGGATGGCGGGTCTCGCGATCCGCCAAAACGGACTTTGTTCTCGATGCTTTGGAGCAGGCCCTGCATGATCGACGGCCGGTCCAGAAAAGTGGATTGGTTCACCATTCGGATCGCGGCGGTCAATATTTGTCCATTCGTTACACCGAGCGTTTGGCTGAGGCTGGCATCGAACCGTCGGTCGGCAGCGTCGGGGATTCCTATGATAACGCCCTCGCTGAGACAATTAACGGTCTCTACAAAACAGAGCTGGTCCATCGCCAAGGACCGTGGCGCAACATGCAGGATCTGGAACTGGCCACCCTCGGCTGGGTCGATTGGTTCAACAACCGGCGCCTGCTGGGCCCCATCGGAAACATCCCGCCAGCAGAGGCTGAACAGAACTTCTATGCACAGCACGACGTGCTCGATATGGTCGCGTGAAATGAAGCTATAGGTCTCCGACAAACCCGGGGCGATTCATTTCTCGTCTTCGGGAAAAGCCCTTAGATCTTCCGGCGAGAAGGAAGGTTCAGCAGTACCGCTAACGCTAAGCACTTTGGAGTTGCCCTGATTAAGTACCATGAGCGCAATCTCAGGATTGCTCAGAAGGTTGCCTATCGTGTCAAGCCTGCGGTTGCCGCGATAGTCGGGCAGCAGCCAGCGTCCTGCCGCATCTACCGTTATAACTGAGGGCTGACCGCCTCTAGGCGTCACGTCAAGATGCCCTTCACGCCCCACGAATGTCAGCAAGGACGGTTTGATCCGCTACAGGGCGCGCAAACAAGATTGCGACACCTGCCACCTGAAAGCGCAATGTTGCCCGACCCAACCTGCCAGGAAAGTGCTTCGATCCGTTCACGAAGCAGCAAGAGACATCGCCCGCGACATCCGCAAAACCGACGCCTACATGACCTCGTTCATGCAAAGGCGAAAGGTCGAGATGCTCTTTGCACATCTGAAGCGATACATCGGGCTGAGAATGATGCGACTGCGTGGACCCAAAGGCGCAACCGAGCAATTCCAGCTCGCCGCAACCGCCCAGAACCTCCGCAAACTGGCCAAATTGGTGCCCCTGCCAGCCTCCGCATGAGCGGGACTGGCAATCGGCTCGCTTTGGATGCCAGTCAGAACGCTTCGAACGCCGACTTTTTCAACAGTACCCGGACATAGCTGCGGCTCGCCCTCCCATTGCCCGATCTTTCTGAAAACTCAGCGCAGACGGGAGGCTAATCGTCGAGGGTCTGTCGGCCTCAGCTTGCCCTAAGCCCTTATGGCCCGCAGCGCCAAAGCCCCTCTGTCACTATCTCGGTACCGCCGTCCGGCAGGACAGTCAGCGTCGCCGGACGGGCCGGAGACTCGCCACCCTCGGTCGTCTGCCCCGTCACCTCGACCTTTGCCGAACCGCCGGTGCCAGTGAACGCGGTGCCCGCGGTGATGGCGTCGAACCCGCCCTGGGCGCTCAAGCTCATTAGCTGGCTGGACAATTTGAAAGCAGCTTCCGCCGGCTGTTCCGAGGCAACATACCCCGCGGCAAGCAGCAGCGTTTCGCTCTCCGCCTCGAAGCTGCAGAAAAGCTCACCGGCTAAGGCCGCGTTCTCGATGTCGTTAGCGGTCAGCGGCTGCAGTCCGGGCAGCGTGACCGCGATGTCCAGTTCGCCACCAATCTGAACCTCACGGGTTTCCTTGTCCAAAACGCAGATTACGCTCGCAACGCGGTCATTTGCCAACCGCCCGCTTATAATGGCCAGACCGTAGCTTTCGCTACCGAAGGGGTCGACTACCGCCGATGCATCTGAAATCGAGCTGCCCGCAGCGACAAGGCATGCGTCTTCGACCTCGGCAGCAAATGCAGACCAAGCTTCATCGCTTGATCCGAAGGCGGGGCCTGTGAGCAGAAGGGAGGCGGCGAGAGGCTTCAACATCAAAATGTTCCTTGCGTGGCGGCAAAGGACTGAACGGCAATAGGCGAGGTTCCGGTCACTCCCGCACGTGATCCGCGCATCGCGCGGTGTTGCAGATATCATCGCGCGTCAGTGTTCACTGCGCGCGCTCCTTGTGGCCATTACACTATGACTGCTTTGTTTTATAGCAGAAACACCGGCGCGGCGAGCAACCGGTAGCTCTGCGGGTCGCCATGTAGAAGACCACTGGCACTAGCCCCACAACCTACGGCCATCAATTTTGACGCGAGGCAATTGCGCTGCCGTCTTCATTCCAATCAGCCCAGCTTGGAACGCTAAGGGGTTCGACCTCGTCCAGGCTCAACAGGCATGAAGACCAGTCATCCAAGTTGCGACTGAGCCTGTCTCGCAGGCGTCCTTCGCCTTCGTAGCTATAACCATGCCCCTGCACACCGTAGGAAACGAAGGGCCGCAGGACCGAGAACCCCATATAATGCATTGAGTATTGCACCGGCCACAGCAGCGTGTCGAAATCACCGCCCCGGCTGCCCTGACCAAATGCTGCGCGAGGCGCTCCTGTCGTGACTGAGATGAGCGCACGACGCCCCCGGAAATAGCCAGCGTCATAGCGCATTTTTCTGGTATAGAGCCCGCCGCTGATGAAGACCCTGTCCATCCATCCTTTCAGCATAGCAGGCGGGCCATGCCACCACAGCGGGAACTGCAGGATGACCAGATCGGCGCGTTCCAAGTTGTCGATCTCGTCTACGACATCTCCGGGTAAGGTGTCGGTCGCCCACGCGTTGCGCTGCTCGCCAAGCGCTGCGAAACGATCCGCCTCGACCCTGTTCGCATAATGACCAAAACGCTCAACAGGATCGAAGCCCGCCCGGTAGAGATCAGTGACCGTTACCATGCCACCTGCTGTGCGCAAAGCGTGTTCGGCGGTTCGCGTGAGTGCGCCATTGTAGGAAGCGGTCTCGGGGTGAACGTGAACGATATGGGTGTGCATCTGATAATCTCCAGCAGTTGCTCGTATCTGCCCTGACATTAAATGTTCATTCATGATAGATATTCAGAAGATCTGACAATCTGGCCTTTCAGAAATGAACAACAAACTCGACTGGAATGATTATGAGATCGTTCTGAGGATCGCGGACGCTGGCTCTTTGTCCAAGGCGGCACATCTGGCGGGATCAAGCCATCCGACGATGTTCCGCAGGATAAATGCTGTGGAAGAGAAGCTCGGCGTCAGGCTCTTTGAACGATTCCGGACAGGCTATCAACCGACTGCGGCCGGTGAAGATCTGGTATCCGTCGCCCGACAAATAGCCGAACTGACCAATGACACGGAACGGCGCATCTCAGGGCGGGACCTACGGCCTTCCGGTGTGGTGCGTGTGGCGACGACAGACACATTGCTCTTTGGTCTCCTTGCACGGGAGATCGTGCTTTTCCGGAAACTGGAGCCTGGCATCACCCTGGATATCGCCGTGGCGAACGAGATATCCAACCTCTCGCTCCGCGAGGCGGATATTGCGATCCGGCCCGCATCATCACCGGACGATCATCTCATCGGACGAAAGCTAGGCCCTATCCGACAGGCTGTCTATGCAGTTCGCACGCTTGATCTTGGACAGAACCCACAGCCGCCGTGGACCACCCTGCCCTGGATCGGGCCAAGTCCGTCGATGGCTTACAGCCAACTTCACGCATGGATGCGCAATGTGGGGTGCGACGAGAAATGTGTTTGTCACCTGGACAGCGTGCTCGCCATCTATGCGGCGGTCAGAACCGGCGTTGGCGTTGCGGTTTTGCCCTGCTATCTCGCCGAGACCGACAGCGAATTGACGCGCATTGGAAACCCGATCGATGAACTTGCCGTGGACCTTTGGCTTTTGACCCATCCGGACCTTCGTCACTCGGCGCGCGTGCGAACAGCACTCAACTTTTTCGGGAAACTTGGTGCGATTCTGTAGTCGGATATAGTGAAAGCTGCGGTTCGCTATAGCATGGTGAATGAGGAGAAGGCCTCTCTTCCGGTATTCCCCGAACAGGCCACGAAGGGCCGCTGTTGGGCAAAAAACTCTGGTCACAACCTGTGTGCCATAAACGGTTCTCTGATTGCGGCTTTGTCAAGCGGGATGGCGATCTGTCCGTTCGGGGTCATGGTTCTTCTATGGTTGCCGCCCGTAGTGCAAGAACTCTTTCCCTTTATTGGCGAGTGATCGAGTGCGGTCTTCTATAAGGCCTTGGTGTGCGGCGCTAAAGAAGCCGCTGGCCGGTATGGTGATCAGCGGGTCGGGTCCAAATCTCTCCGCAGAGCTGAAGCGCTCACAGAACCACTCTGGTTTTCCCGATCCAGATCTGTTCGATCATTTTGCCCATTCGAGGGATCGACTTCTTGGACTATTCCTTTCCGCCCTTTGGGTTTCGTTATGCTGTGCTGTCAGGCGATCGCAACTTGTGCGGGGTCCCGGTAGTCTTCCTTTTTGGTGAGCATCGCCCAGATCGCGCGTGCCATCTTGTTTGCCAGGGCGATCGCGACAAGGAGCCTCGGTTTTCTGTCCAGCATCTTTGCCAACCATGAACCGGGCTGGATTCTTTTCCGGCCGAGCCAGTTCAATCGCGTCATCGCGCCGGTGATCAACAGTCTTCGGATGTCTGCCTGTCCTGCCTTGGAGATACGTCCCAGCCTGGCTTTGCCGCCGGAGGAATGCTGCCGAGGGACGATACCAAGCCAGGCTGCGAAGCTGCGGCCGCATTTGAAAGTCTCCATTGGCGGCGCGAAGGTTTCGATGGCCAATGCCGTGATCGGTCCGAGACCGGGCATCGTCTGGAGCCGTCTCGCCGTTTCCGCATCTTTTGCGAGTTCCCTGGCCATCTGCGTCTTCGTATTGATACGCGTTGTCTTTTCTGCGATCTGCTCGATCAAATCTAGACACTCTGTGCGGACAATATCGGACAACACGGTGGCGGGATCACGAAGCGTTGCCTCAATGCGTCCGATTTGCTCGAAGCCTGTCGGGAACGTGAGGCCATGCTCATAGAGAATGGAGCGAACAACGTTGACCAGTTCGGTCCTTTGGTAGAGCAGTCGCTCGCGTGCACGGAAGACAACTGCTCTTGCCTGCTGTTCTTCCGTCTTCGGCTCGACGAAGCGCATTTCCGGACGTTGCGCGGCAATGACAATCGCTTCCGCGTCCGCCGCGTCGTTTTTCTGCCGCTTAACAAACGGTCGAACGTACTGAGGTGCTACGAGTTTGACATCATGGCCCAGCCCGGCCAATTCCCTTGCCCAGAAGTTGGCACCGCCGCAGGCTTCCATAACGACCACCGCTGGATCATGCGATTCCATGAACCGCACAAATCCCTGTCGCGACAGTTTCTTTCGGAACTTCAGTTCACCCGTCATTGATGTGCCGTGCAGCTGAAAAACTGACTTCGACAGGTCAACGCCAATCATTGTATCCTTCATTTTGCCGTCCTCTCTTATTGATCATCAACAAAATCAATATGGCACATTGCGATGCCGTTTCGGGAGGGCGGCAACCATCCCATCTCTCCGAGGTCGCGCATTGCGCCTCATGATGGTTTTCGGTGGTGGATCGTCTCCAATGTCGTTTGCGGGGTGGGCAAGCGAGCCTGCGCCCCAACCGTTTTTACGAGATCGATCTACCTCCGTCCCGTCGGGACTTCGCTTCCCGCCTTCTCAGCGGCGGAAATTCAGATCAGGCAGTGGCCTCCTTTGTCCAGTGATAGTCCGCGCCAGATTTCCAGATCGTCAGCATCAGGACTGCGATCTTGCGCGCTGTTGCGACTGCGGCCTTTCGGAACCCGCGTCGTCCGGCCAGTCGCACAGCCCAGCTCTTCAGTGGCGAGAAACGCTTCACCTGGCGGATCAAGCAGGACGCTGCCTCGAACAGCAGTCCGCGCATCGTCCCGTCTCCGCACTTCGACACCCGTCCCGACCAATCCATTTCGCCAGACTGGTGCCTCTTTGGTGTGAGCCCGAGGAATGCGCCGACATCAGTCACCCGGCTGAACCGGTCTGGATTATCGACCAGGGCAATGAAGCTGAGCGCATTCACTGGCCCGACGCCAGGAATGGTCATCAGGCGACACGCAACGGGGTGGGCCTTTGCCTTTTTCTTCACAGCCTTATCGAGATTGTCCGCCGCTTGGCACAACGTGGAGTGGGCCGTAATAAACCCATCGGCGATGGCGCGCAGCACCGGATCGGTTTCCCCCGCTGCGGCCAGTTGGTCGCGAAAATTCTGGCGCTGCCGACCTTGGCCGATGCCGGTCATTCGGATGCCGAAGGTTTTCAGCACGCCCCGGATGTGACCTTCGAGGTCTTTGCGCAACCGGATCATCCGTTCTCGCGCACCGACCAGACTTCGCAGCCTGTCAGCATCTTCGCTGCGGATGTGGACCGGTGTAAACCAGCCGGTCCGCGCGAGCTGCGCCAGTCCTTCAGCATCAGCGGCATCGGACTTGTTGAGCCGGGCCGACAGAGCCTTGTGCGCCTTCCGGGCATCGATGCATGTCGCTGGAAGACCAAGCCTCATCATCCCGCGCTGCAGCCAGATCGAAAGCATCCCGCTCTCATGTACGATCCGGTGTGGCGTGAGCGATCGGTTGCGAAACCAACCTGCCACGCCCTCCGGGTCCGCAGGGCACGTCCCGCGCGCGATGGTCTTGCCATCATGATTGACAACGCAGATCGAAATTTCTTTCAGTGACACATCCAAACCAGCATAATGTTCCATAGGTCGTTCTCCTCACGGCTTATATCCATGAGGCCAACATACCGGACCTCGTTCGCCACTGGAGAGCGACCGCCGCAATCACACCATGTCGTTCTGGTCAGGGATAGAAACGCCTGAGTTCTGGCCCCGACAGCACGCGAAGAGCCGACAACGGACGGTCACAAAGGCGGTGATCTATCTCACCTTTTATCCTGGTCATCCCGCCTGCTTTGCCGCCCCGCGAGGATGCATGCAATCGCGGCGAACTGAATTGCGGCGGCGCAGAGGAACAGCGCGGGGGTTCCGACTGCCTTGTCTTCCACCCGCAGCAGTCCGAACGCCGCGGGCGCAAAGGCGTATCCGGCCTGACCGATCGCGACGATCAATGGCACCACGCGGGCGGTCTCGGTCGGGGAAAACTCCTGCTGCGCGATCAGCGGCGGGAGCGATGTAGCATTGCCGATGCCTAACCCGAACAGCGCAATACCAAGGATCAGCCACAACCCACCCTCGCCCGCAGCCAGAATGAACAGCAGCGATCCGATCACCTGCACGCCGTAGCTGGCACAGGCGACATGGCGGCGGTCGGCCGAGGCGGGCATCATCCAGCCCACCAGCGACCACCCAAGGATCGCGGCGACCGTTGCGCCGCCCATGGCAAGGCCCGTCAAACCCTCCCCCAGCACCGGAACGAGCAGCGAGAACAGATGCGCCAGCAACCCGATCTGGGCGAAGAGCCCCAGCGTCATGCCAGCCGCAAGGGTCAGGAACCTGCGGTCGCGGATGAACGACCTGTGGGCGGGCGATCCGCCCTGCGCCTGCGGCCGGACGGGCGTGCCCTCTACCCCGTCCGGGTATTGCCCCATGCTGTCGGGCGTGTGCCGGAAGACCCGCACCGACAGGAGCGCGACGACAGCCACCATGACGCCGCCGATCATCAGCGCAGCGGGCGCAAAGCCGATGCCTGCAATCAACGCGATCCAGAGCGGAGAGAAGATGACACCCCCGAGGCTGGCACCATTATAGGCCATGCCGAGCGCTGCAGGCCGCCGCAGGTTGAACCAGGGCGCAATCAGCGCATTCACAGCGACAGCCCCCATCGCCACCCAGCCCGCACCGCTGGCCATCGCCGCCACGAACAGCTGCCACGGATGTTCCGCCAATGCCCAGCCAGCGATGCCAAGCGCCAGCAACGCAGCACCTGCCACCGTTACCATGGGCACACCAAAGCGCCGATAGAGGCGCGGCAGATTGGCCACCACTCCGGCCCCCAGCAGAAAATGCACCGTCACCGCACCCGAGACCATCGCCACCGGCCAGCCGGTCCGCTCGACGACAGCGTACAGAAACACCGGCGGGCCATAAAAGCCAACGCCCCAGCCAAAGGTGGCGGCGACGACATGCCAGCCAAAGAACGGGCGGGCAATGGATGCAGATAGGGTCATGGGCGAAACTCTCATTGATGTTTCGCCGGTTATGGGCGCAATTGGTTCCATGATGCTTCGGCGAAGACCGAAGTATTCTGCGCGTTTCTGCGCTAGATTGCCCCTCAACCAGAGGAGGCCCCATGGCCACATCGAATCGCATTGCCGAGGTTGCCGCCGCCGTGGGCGAGCCTGCCCGTGCCGCCATGCTGGCGGCGCTGATGGACGGGCGCGCCCTGACGGCCACCGAACTGGCCGAGGTTGCCGCGATCACACCGCAGACCGCCAGCGGTCATCTGGCCAAACTGGCCTCGGTCGATTTGATCGCCACCGAGAAACAGGGCCGCCACCGCTATCGCCGCCTCGCCAGCCCCGAGGTTGCGCGGATGATTGAAAGCGTGATGCAGATCGCGGGCGGTGTCACGCTGGCCCGGTCACCGCGCCGCGTCGGCCCCAAAGATGCGGCCTTGCGTCAGGCGCGCACCTGCTACGACCATCTGGCGGGTGCGCTTGGCGTCAGCATCGCCGATGCACTGCAGTCCAGCGGCGTGGTTGAGATTGCAGGCGGCGCCGCCGCCCTGACCGAAACCGGACGCGCACAGATGCGGGCCCTCGGCATCCTCGCGCCCGACGGCAACACGCGCAGCACCCGCCCGGTCTGCCGTCCCTGTCTGGACTGGAGCGAACGCCGCCCGCATCTGGCCGGGGTGCTGGGGGCCGCCATCTGCACCCATGCGCTGAATCAGGGCTGGGTGCGGCGCCGCCCCGGAACCCGAGCGCTGGAGATCACACTTTCGGGCAGAACTGGTTTTAGGCAGGCGTTCGGGATGGAATCTGCTTCCAGCTGATCATACCTGCGGCGCGACCTTTATACTTACGTCCGCAGCCATCGCCGCTTCGACAAGCACAGACGCCAGCATTGTCCGCGAAACCGCTGGTCAGCAGGGACAAATCCTTTTGTGGTCTCCGCCTGTGACAGAAACGGTTGAGTTTTGGCCAGCGAAAGCTTGACAGCGGACCTTGACCTACGAACTGGTCACTGCCAGCAGTGCGGGAATTGCCGCCGTTCGGCCGCTCAATCGGGATGTCCTCTCTTGATGATCCATCCCTTTAGCTTACGAACTTTCATCATATCTTCGTTTCGCTACTTCGATGGCGTCCAGCTCATTGCCAATCCATCCGGTCAGTTGTTCCATCACATCGAGCAATCCTTCTCCGCACTGTGTGAGGCTGTAGCTGACCTTGGGCGGCACACTCGGCTCGACGTGACGGGAGATAAGACCGTGGCGGCAAAGATCCTTCAACGCGCTTGATAACACGCGTTCGCTGATGCCTTCCACCGCATCGCGGATGCGGTGGAAGCGCACCGGGCCGAACTTAAGCGACCAAAGGATCAGAAGGGTCCAACGACCAGTGATGAGCTTGAAAACCTCCCGACCCGGACAGTCCGAGTGCATCGGATTCGATGGGTCGGCGGGAATCGAACTTACTTCCATGTCAGGTCCTTATCTGAAAACCGGGTCTTCACTATGTAAGCGCCTTACTTATTGTAAGCGTCAGGCGAAACCCGATTCGATGCAAGGACGAAAGATCAATGACCAATGATACCACCCACACGCTGATAAACACCTTCACGCCAAAGGGAGAGAGCGTCGAGAAGCTGCTGAAACTGCAGCTCGAAGAGATTGCGACAATGCGAGAGAAAGCTGGCGAGATTGGATGGCTTGGCAACGAAGTCTATCGGGTGACTGATGGCAGCCAACTGGTGATCGTTACGCGTGTTGATTTTCACTCAGAACTGAGCCGGCTCAGTTCTGGGTGCAAATCAACAGCCTGGGCCAAAGTCAAGACCGACAAGATCGACGCGTCGGTTCTGGCGAAACTACACGCCAGTGGGTTTCTGCCTGAGGTTTGGATGCCAGATGAGGAAGCAGAACGGCTTCGTCGCGTCGTGGCTGAACGGGTGCAACTGGTCTCCCAGATGACCCGTCTCAAAAACCGGATCCATTCGGTTTTGCATGCCAATCTGATCCCGCCCTTTTCCGGCTCTCTGTTCTCAAAGCGCGGAAGGGCCTGGCTTGAGGCGCTACCTGTTGCCGAAGATCAGCAGCGCGTCATCCTCCGCCATGCCAGCGAACTTGATCGGCTCGGTCACGACCTCAAGCAGATCGATGAGGATCTTGCACAGGCAGCACTCCAGGAACCGCGGGTGAAGCAACTGATGACTATCACCGGCGTCAACATGATCGTCGCATTGAGTGTCCTGGCTGCCGTTGGCGATATCGGACGGTTTTCATCGCCAGAGAAGCTTGTCAGCTATTTCGGCCTCAATCCCCGGGTACGGCAATCTGGTGACAAGCCTGCCTATCACGGGCGCATCACCAAGCAGGGTCGATCACATGCGCGAGCGATGCTGGTGGAGGCAGCCTGGTCGGTGTCCCGAACACCTGGCCCGCTGCGAGCCTTCTTTCAACGGATCAAAGAAAAGCGCGGGAACCAAGTCGCAGCAGTCGCGACAGCGCGTAAGCTGACGGTGGTCATCTGGCACATGCTGTCGAAGGGCGAAGAGTACATCTGGAGCCGTCCTGCTCTCCTGGACTGGAAGCTGAGAAAACTGGAGTTGGCCGCAGGGTACCCTTCTAAACGGGGTGGCAGGACGAAAGGGTCAGCAGCCGACTACAGCCTCAAATCGGTGCGCGATCGGGAAAGAGAGGCTGTCGGTCACGCGGAGGAAGTATACCGCCGCTTCGTCACAAAATGGAAGCAGAGGTCGCCAATGGCCAATCCGGTTTCACATCAGTAGGTCAACCAAAAACAAGGGGCTCCGTACTTCAAAAACTTCAGGTCAAATACATCCGTGAGATATGTGGAACGATAAACCCTTATCCGGCGATCGGAACCGACCTTTCGAAGCGCGGCGTTCATCCCCTTCAGGCCGGTAGTGTTCGCCCCGCTCTTGTCGATTGCGCAGGCCCGGGGGAGCCCGTTCGACGAGATCGTCTGCGCCGCCGCCTCATCGCGATGCTCAGAGAGCATGAAGTCAAGGGTTTGGCCCTTTCGATCGACCGCGCGATAGAGGTAACACCACTCGCCGCGGACCTTCACATAAGTCTCGTCTAGGCGCCACGACGGCTCCGTCGTGGCTTTCCTGCGTTGCGCCACCGTGGCCAAAACCGAGGCGTACCTGACCACCCAACGGTTCAGAGTAGCGTGGTCGACCACCACGCCGCGCTCCGCTAGGATTTCTTCGAGATCACGGTACGACACACCATACCGCACGTAGAAGAAAACGGCATGCAGGATCACGTCCTGCGGAAACTGAGCACCTTTGAACGACACCATCTGACGGACCTCATCGGCAAATTACGCTGCCTCATAGACCATCACGCCAAAGTTTGCGACAGAACCGCTTCGAGCCCTTCCACGACATTCGTTCCGCCCGTGCAATGGGTGTGGGCAATGCATTCGGACGTTTTTCAACTGCCTGCCGCCGCACTGTGTAGGGGGTGCTGCGGTTCCTGTTCGGGGAACAGTCCGTCCTTCCCTGGCCGGAAGTTCACCGCAGATCCTGTGTTCGCCGGATAGCGTCGGCTTCCCTATCATTTCTGCTCCTTCGATTTATGCAGGTAATTGCCTGCAGGTATTGACGTGCAGGCAATTACCTGCATATATGATTCCTGCTGCATATGGAGGCATCGATGAGTGACGACAAAGTGTTCAAGGCCCTGGCCGATCCCGGCCGCAGGATGCTGCTCGACCGTCTTTGTGACAGGAACGGTCAGACGCTCGGGCAGCTCTGCGAGTCCATGGGCATGAAACGCCAATCCGTGACCCAGCATCTTGGCCTCCTGGAACAGGCCAATCTCATCAGCACGGTGCGCCGTGGGCGCGAGAAACTACATTTCATCAATCCGGTCCCGCTTTACGAGGTCTACGAGCGTTGGATCCGCAAGTTTGAGGAAGGACGCCTGAGCCTTCTCCATGACCTCAAACACGAACTTGAAAGGAAGAAGACATGACCGACAAATCAGCCAGCTTCGTCTATGTTACATTTATCCGCACGACGCCTGAAAAGGTGTTCGAAGCGATCACAAGGCCGGAAATGGCCCGCCGTTACTGGGGCCATGAAAACGTCTCGGATGACTGGCAGCCTGGCTCCAAATGGCAGCACATTCGCACCGATGAGGCGCGCACTATTGAGCTTGTGGGCGAAGTCATTGAAAGCGACCCGCCGAAGCGGTTTGTCATCAGTTGGGCAAATGAGAGCCAGAAGGACGATCCCGACCAATACAGCCGTGTCACCTTCGACATCGAACCGCAGGGCGACGTGGTCAAGCTGACCGTCGCGCATGACGAGTTGCAGCCCGGCAGCGGCATGCTGAACGGCATCAGCAAGGGCTGGCCGCACGTGCTGTCCAGCATGAAGTCCTTCCTCGAAACCGGTCAGGGATTTGATCTCTGATCGCACACAGAAACATCAGGAAATAAGAAGGAAGACCTAAATGAGCACGAAGACCTATAAGGGTGGCTGCGCCTGCGGCGCCATCCGCTATGAAACGAAAAGCGAGCCCATCTTCGAGAATCATTGCCAATGCACCGATTGTCAGAAACGTAGCGGCACCGGGCACGGGTCCTATCTAACCTTCCCGCAGCGCGCTGACATGAAAATTATCGGCGAGGCGTCACAATGGAGCGTGACTGCGGATAGCGGGAATGACAAGGTTCATTCCTTTTGCCCGACATGCGGAACACCGGTCTATCTGACATTTACGGCGATGCCGGATTTGATCGCGATCCACGCGACCAGCCTTGACGACCCAGGTCAATTCAATCCGCAAGCGCTTACATACAGCATCCGCGGACATGCGTGGGATATGATTGATCCCTCGGTGCAGAGGTTCGAACGGATGGTTCCCGACTGACTGCCGATGGGCGTATAGCGGAGCTCGTGATAGCTTAGATAGCTCGAGGTCAATGACGGTTTCGTTCGCAAAGTGTGTGTCAGCAAACCTCACGATTTTGCTCCTGCGGCGAATGGCCGGTCTGGTGAACCTGCATTGCGGCGCTTACGAGCGTCGCGAAGGTCCGGAAACGGTATCACCTCCTTGTTATTCCTTCGGTCGCTTGGAGTGGTGCCGGGGATGTTACATTTTCAGGCCGACGCTTTTCGTAGAAGGCATTTCCCCCTGTCGTCAGCACATAGTGCATATTGTTATAAGGCGCTTGATACCAAGCCGCATGGAAAAATTTTGCGCCCGCGATATCTGGGTGCCTTTCTCCACTGTAAACCGACTGTGCGGCAGCTTTGGCAAGGGGGGCCGATCTGCTGCCCATTTCCTTTGTCATGACGCCAGGAGCAAACTGGTTCTTCTGGCTGACCACACCGCAGATGGTATTGGGGAAAGCGTCGGATTGAACGCGATTAATAACCACGCTCCCGACTGCGATCATCCCGTCACGGCTGGAGCGGTTAGATTCAAAATACATAGCCCGCGCCATACAATCGAGTTCAGTTGCAGGCGGAGATAGCGGCGATGAGGTACCGCACGCCGCCAGTATGGAGAGGCTGCCTAATACCACGGTGATCCGTTGTCTGGTGTTAGAGCGCGTCAGATTTACGACCTTCCGAGCGTTTCATGTCGTTGATTTTGATTCCGCCCAAGTTTCCAGCAAAATCCGATGCAGGCAAGTGCTATACGTTCGTATTTTTCTGGACCCCCTACTCACACGCTGAATGGGAGCCTCATCCGGCACCGTTATTCCCTCGCGGAAGTGGTCGGGACAGATAGCAAGCCCAAGCGCACCCCAGTCGCACCAAAATACCAGCACCCTGAGAACTCGGCCGTCATCTGGTCCGGTCGTGGGCGTAAACCGCAGTGGTTCGTTGACTCGCTGAACGCTGGCAAAGACCTTAGCGGTCTGACGATGACGTCAGTTTCACGGACCTTTTTTGCATTCCCAAGTTAAGGAAATGGCTTTTTGCTGACATTCCATTTTGCTCATGTTAGCAAAGCGGCACTTTCTTAACGCGAGGCAGGGAACATGTTAAAGCCGACCTATGCCATCCCCGTGCTGCCCCCCCGAGGCGGAAGTCGAAACGGTATTGCCATGTGTGGACGGTTCCTGTTTAGCAAGGTTTTTTTGACGTCATGATCATCGCGGGTTGCGGTCATGTGTCCGGCCTTTTCGCGCGGCACCGTTGGCCGCTGGCCCTGATGAAGTCCGCCTGCCAGATCCCTATCAAGTTGTCGGACTTCGTCTGTCCTGGCAATACCTCGGGGTGTTCTGGCTGCGGCTTGCTTTGATCATCATCACGTCTTTTGCCCTTGCATCTCAGTGTGCTGCGTAAACAATGCAGCGCTGTTCACTGTTTATGAGGCTCGATAGGTTCCTCCTCTCGCCAAGAGTGCCCATATGATCCGAGCGGTTTTGTTGGCCATTGCGACACTGACCAGTCGAGAGGCCTTGCGTTCTAGCAGGCTGCGGATCCAATTCGCGGTTCGCGTTTGCGTATCAGCAACACGCCTCAGAATAGCTGTGGCCCCAACCACGAGGAGTTTACGCAAATATCCGTCACCCATTTTGGTAATACGTCCCAATCGCTCTTTGCCGCCGGATGAATTTTGTCGGGGAACCAACCCGAGAAAGGCTGCAAATTGGCGTCCGGATCGGAAGAGCGAGGGGTCCGTAACCGAAGCAGCCATCGCTGTCGCGGTCAGCACTCCAACTCCCGGAATGGTCGATAATCGCTGGCTGGTTTCACTCGAGCGATGCCATGCAAGGATCTTGCGATCAAGTGCGCTGATTTCTTGTGTCAGACTGGTGAGTTGGCCGGCCAGACTCAGCAAAGCAGATCGGGCGACCTCTGTGATGCCGCCATTGCTGTCCTCTTCGAGTTGCTGGATCAACCCGAGAACATTCTGAGGCCTCTGTGGCGCAATGATCCCCAGCTCAGCCATATGCGCGCGCAGTGCATTTATCAGCATTGTGCGCTGCCGTACGAGAAGGTCACGGACCCGGTGCAGCATCATGGCCGCCTGCTGATCGACACTTTTTATGGCCACAAAGTGCATATTCGGGCGCGTAACAGCCTCGCAAATAGCCTCCGCATCAGCCGCATCATTCTTTTGCCGCTTAACGTAGGGTTTTACATAGGCCGGGGGAATGAGCCGCACATCGTGGCCTAGTGCCGTGATCTCACGGGCCCAATGGTGCGACGTCGCACAAGCCTCCATGCCGATCAGGCAAGGGGGCAATTTAGCCAAGGTATCTAGGACTGCACTCCGGCGAAGCTTCTTCTGCAGAACGGTCTGGCCTGCCGCATCGACACCGTGAAATTGAAAAACTGACTTTGCAATGTCGATTCCTATCGTTGTAATTTCCATCTGGGCGGTTCCTTTCAGAGCTGGTTCAAACACCAGCACTTTGGCACATTGCGATGCCGGTGGGTGGAACCGTCCACCTCATCAAGTTGTTGACAGCGGATTGTGCTTCCCTGGGAAAGGTGTGGATCACGCGGTCATCTCAGCGGTGTAATCGGCCCAGAGGCTGAACGCATCGTTGCGGGCGTGGCGGTATGAGGTTGCTGTGAGTTGATAGCGCCGGGGACGGAAAATGAGGTTGATTTGGTCGTGCGCGGATAGAAACCTCTGTGCCTGCCGGTGAGACTTGAACCGACCCATTATTTTCTCTCGTTTGCGGGTTGGCCGATGCGAAACTTCTATCGCGTTGTTTAGGCCTTTGTGGGCCCGGTGGTCAGCGTTCGGAGCCTGTGTTTTGACCGGCTTGATATAGCTGCGCAATTTGTCGGTTATGACCACCCTCGGCTCGCCAAACTGTGAAACCAATCTTTGGAAAAAGCGCTTTGCTGCTTTGGCATTCCGAGGTGTCTGCACGAGAATATCGAGAACGTCTCCATCTGCGTCGATCGCGCGCCACAGCCAATGCTTCTTGCCACGGATCGTGATCACGATCTCATCCATGTGCCACTTGTCGTTCGGCCGCGGACGTTCGCGGCGGATGCAATCTGCAAAATGCGACCCAAAGCGACTAACCCACAGTCGGATCGGCTCCCGGCTGACAATCACACCCCGAACAGCCAATAGGTCTTCAACATCAGCCGTGCTCAGGGCCAACCGGTGATACGCCCAGACAGCGCACGCGATGATTTCACGAGTGTAGCGGAAGCCCTTCAGGGGCGGCAAATCGGTCGGAATGTTCATGCGGCTGACATACCTCTACCAAACCCAGTCAACAACTTGATGAGGTGGACGGTTCCACCCACCGGCATCGCAATGTGCCAAAGTGCTGGTGTTTGAACCAGCTCTGAAAGGAACCGCCCAGATGGAAATTACAACGATAGGAATCGACATTGCAAAGTCAGTTTTTCAATTTCACGGTGTCGATGCGGCAGGCCAGACCGTTCTGCAGAAGAAGCTTCGCCGGAGTGCAGTCCTAGATACCTTGGCTAAATTGCCCCCTTGCCTGATCGGCATGGAGGCTTGTGCGACGTCGCACCATTGGGCCCGTGAGATCACGGCACTAGGCCACGATGTGCGGCTCATTCCCCCGGCCTATGTAAAACCCTACGTTAAGCGGCAAAAGAATGATGCGGCTGATGCGGAGGCTATTTGCGAGGCTGTTACGCGCCCGAATATGCACTTTGTGGCCATAAAAAGTGTCGATCAGCAGGCGGCCATGATGCTGCACCGGGTCCGTGACCTTCTCGTACGGCAGCGCACAATGCTGATAAATGCACTGCGCGCGCATATGGCTGAGCTGGGGATCATTGCGCCACAGAGGCCTCAGAATGTTCTCGGGTTGATCCAGCAACTCGAAGAGGACAGCAATGGCGGCATCACAGAGGTCGCCCGATCTGCTTTGCTGAGTCTGGCCGGCCAACTCACCAGTCTGACACAAGAAATCAGCGCACTTGATCGCAAGATCCTTGCATGGCATCGCTCGAGTGAAACCAGCCAGCGATTATCGACCATTCCGGGAGTTGGAGTGCTGACCGCGACAGCGATGGCTGCTTCGGTTACGGACCCCTCGCTCTTCCGATCCGGACGCCAATTTGCAGCCTTTCTCGGGTTGGTTCCCCGACAAAATTCATCCGGCGGCAAAGAGCGATTGGGACGTATTACCAAAATGGGTGACGGATATTTGCGTAAACTCCTCGTGGTTGGGGCCACAGCTATTCTGAGGCGTGTTGCTGATACGCAAACGCGAACCGCGAATTGGATCCGCAGCCTGCTAGAACGCAAGGCCTCTCGACTGGTCAGTGTCGCAATGGCCAACAAAACCGCTCGGATCATATGGGCACTCTTGGCGAGAGGAGGAACCTATCGAGCCTCATAAACAGTGAACAGCGCTGCATTGTTTACGCAGCACACTGAGATGCAAGGGCAAAAGACGTGATGATGATCAAAGCAAGCCGCAGCCAGAACACCCCGAGGTATTGCCAGGACAGACGAAGTCCGACAACTTGATAGGGATCTGGCAGGCGGACTTCATCAGGGCCAGCGGCCAACGGTGCCGCGCGAAAAGGCCGGACACATGACCGCAACCCGCGATGATCATGACGTCAAAAAAACCTTGCTAAACAGGAACCGTCCACACATGGCAATACCAGGCAGCATGATCTTCCAGCCAGACAGGGGTTGTTCATATCGCATCAATTAACGCAGCAGAACACCGTGTGAACATTAACCTTTGTCACCCGCCCGATTACAGCGCCTCGACTATGGTGACGTTGGCGATGCCGCCGCCTTCGCACATGGTTTGCAGGCCGTACTTACGCCCGCTGGCGTGCAAGGCGTGCACCAGTGTCGTCATCAGCTTGGCCCCTGAGGCACCAAGTGGATGCCCCAGCGCAATCGCACCGCCGTTCACGTTCAGTTTGGCCGGATCGGCGTTCAACTCTTTCAGCCACGCCAACGGGATCGGGGCAAAGGCTTCGTTCACCTCGTACAGGTCGATATCGTCGATCTTCATGCCCGCCCGTTCCAGCGCACGTCGGGTGCCGGCAATCGGCTCTTCCAGCATGATCACCGGGTCGCCCGCAGTCACGGTCAGGTTCACGATCCGCGCCACGGGCGTCAAACCGTGTTTCTTCAACGCGGCTTCGCCGACCACCAGAACACCCGCAGCGCCGTCACAGATTTGCGAGGCGTTGGCGGCGGTGATCATGCCGCCCTCTTCCAGCAGACGCACGCTGCCGATGCTGTCCAGCGTTGCGTCGGCGCGGATACCTTCGTCGCGCGTGTGCAACCCGCCCTCGATGGCCAGCGGCACGATCTCGGCGTCGAATGCGCCTGCTTCGGCGGCTTGTGCCGCGCGATGGTGGCTTTCCAGCGCAAAGCGGTCCAGCGTCTCGCGGTCAAAGCCGTATTTGTGCGCGATCATCTCGGCGCCTTTGAACTGGCTGAAATCCCTGGTGCCGAACCGCTCAGCGATCCGGTCGGAAAACGGACCTTCGCCCAGACCTTCCTGCATATGGAATTTCACGTTCGAGAACATCGGCACGCGGGTCATGCTTTCAACGCCCATCGCGATCACCACGTCCTGCGTTCCCGACATCACCGCTTGCGCTGCAAATTGCACCGCCTGTTGCGAACTGCCGCACTGGCGGTCGATGGTCACGGCGGGCACCGATTGTGGCAAGTTCGACGCCATGACGCAGTTGCGCCCAAAGGCAAAGGCCTGTTCGCCCGCCTGAGTCACGCAGCCGACGATCACGTCGTCCACCGCGGCGGGGTCTATTCCCGAGCGGTCGATCAACGCATTGATAACTTCGCCGCCCATGTCAGCGGGATGCCAGCCTGCCAGCGCGCCATTGCGGCGTCCCCCTGCGGTGCGTGCGGTTGTGACAATATATGCTTCAGCCATTTGGTGTCTCCTGAGAATCCGGTGATGGGGCTCATCTACAAGCGTCCATCGCCTCTTGCGCCAGTGTCAGCAAGCGCGGATAGGCAACAAGTCGCTCCGCCGCATGTGCGGACGAGGCCTGTCCGCGCGCGACGCGCCCCTTAATGCCGTGAAAGATCGCCGCCATCCGGAAAAAGTTGAAGGCGATGTAAAAGTCGTAATTCGGAATGCCCGTGCGCCCGGTGTTGGCGCAATATTCCGCGATGTACTCTGCCTCGGTCGGCAGCGACAGGATCGTGGGGTCCACCCCGCCCAGACCGGCCACGATCTCGGGTGGCATCCGGTACATCAGCGCATGATAGGCGAAATCCGCCAGCGGATGCCCCAGCGTCGAGAGCTCCCAGTCCAGCACCGCCAAAACCCGCGGTTCCGTTGGGTGGAAGATCAGGTTGTCACAGCGGAAATCCCCGTGAACGATAGTGTTTTCGTCACCTTCGGGGATCGCCGCAGGCAACCATTCAATCAGCCGGTCCATGATCGCGTCACGGCCCGCGTCGGTGTCAGCCAGATAGCTTTTCGTCCAGCGCCCGATCTGGCGTTCAAAATAATTGCCCCGACGGCCATAGTCGCCCAAACCAATCGCCTCGGGGTCGTAGGAGTGCAGCTGCGCCAGCACCCGGTTCATTTCCGAGAAATAGGCCGCGCGCTTTGGCGCGGGCACATCGCGGAACCCGGCATCCCAGAAAATCCGCCCCTCGACCATGTCCATGACAAAAAACATCGATCCCACAATGCTTTCGTCAGTACACAGCCCATGCACCTTAGCCACCGGATACCCCTGCGCATGCAACGCGCTCAGCACCCGTGCCTCACGATCCACCGCATGGGCACCCTTGGCCAGTTGCCCCGGCGGTTTGCGCCGCAGGACATAGTCGCCGCTGTCGGCCACCAGCTTGAAGGTCGGGTTGGATTGCCCACCCTTGAACTTGAATAGCTTCACAGGTCCACGGAACCCGGCCACGTTATCCTGAAGCCATTCGGTCAGCCGGTCCATATCAAAGCCATGGTCCGGACCGACCGGATCGACTCCGGCATTGGCGTCTGCGCTTAGGGCATCACTGGAGGCGTCGCTCATGCTTCGTTTGCCTTTCGCCAATCGCGCTTGATCTTTTTCGCCAGGCTCCATTTGTGAACCTCGGTCGGGCCGTCGTAGATGCGGAAGGCGCGGATTTCGCGGAACACCTGTTCGACAATGGTGTCCTGCGTGACCCCCTGCCCGCCCATGACCTGCACACAACGGTCGGCCACACGCATCAGCGCCTCGGAGACGGCCACCTTGGTCATCGAGCTTTCGGCGGTGCCCAGAACGCCGGTGTCCAGGATATCGGCACACCAATAGATCATCAGTTCGGCCTGTTTGAGGTCGATCAGGTTCTCGGCCAGCATAAAGCCGACACCTTCGTGATCGACCAGCGGTTTGCCGAATGCCATGCGACGGTTGGCATAATCGCTGGCGATTTCATTGGCGCGGATGCAGGCCCCCAGCCAGCGCATGCAATGGGTCAGGCGGGCGGGCGACAGGCGCACCTGAGCGTAGTGGAATCCCTCGCCGCTTTGACCCAGCATCTGGCTGGCGGGCACCCGCAGGTTGTCGATGCTGATTACCGCATGACCGCCGGGCATAGAGCTGTCGATGGTGTCCATCACCCGTTCAATGCGGATTGCGGGATCGGGCAGATCGACCAGAAACATGCAGGCCCCATCGTCCGACTTGGCCATGACAATGCCCAAACCGGCCCCTTCCGCCCCGGTGATATAGGTTTTGCGTCCGTTGATGACCCAGTGGTTGCCATCCATCTTGCAGGTGGTCTGCATCATCATCGGATCGGACCCTGCCCCGCCGTCGTCGGCCGGTTCGGTCATGAAAAACGCCGACCGCATTTCGCCGCGCACCATCGGGTCAAGGAACCGTTCTTTCAACTCGGGCGAGGCTTCCTTGCCCAGCAGATACATGTTCCCCTCGTCGGGGGCGGCGACGTTGCAGGCCACCGGCCCCAGCGGCGACAACCCCGACCGGATCAGCACGGCAGCGGTTTCCAGATGGGTCAGGTGGTCGCCGCCCTCAAGGATATGCGGCGTCAACACACCGGCCTCGCGCGCCTTGGCCTTCATCTCGTTGGCCAGTGCGTCGGTGGGGCCGTGCGACGTCTTGCGCGGGTCTTTCTCGTAGGGCGCGATCGTTTCGCGCACAAAGTTCTCCACGCGGTCGGCAATCTCCAGCGCGCGGTCAGTCATGCGGGTGTTGTCGAGGGTAAAGCTCATTTCGGTGCCATTCTGATTGCGCCGTCCAGGCGGATCGTCTCGCCATTCAGCATGATGTTGGTCACGATGCTTTGCACCATGGCAGCAAATTCGGTCGGGTTGCCCAGACGCGGCGGGAACGGCACCTGACGGCCAAGGCTGTCTTGTGCCTCTTGCGGCAGCGACGCCATCAGCGGGGTCAGGAACAGACCCGGTGCGATGGTCATGACACGGATGCCATAACGGGCCAGCTCGCGCGCGACAGGCAGGGTCATTCCGACGATGCCGCCCTTGGACGCAGCATAGGCCGCCTGCCCGATCTGCCCGTCAAATGCCGCGACAGACGCCGTGTTGATAATCACGCCGCGCTCTTCCCCGATGAGGTCGGCGGTGTGCAGGCTGGCTGCAAATTTCGACAGCACATTAAACGACCCGAACAGGTTCACATTCACGATGGACGTGAAATCCTTCAGCGGAATAGCATTCCCCTCGCGGTCGATCACCTTTTTGGGCGGCCCGATGCCCGCGCAGTTCACCAGAATCCGCGCCTTGCCATGCACACCTTCGGCCTCGGCGATGGCCGCTTCAACGTTGCTTTCATCGGTGACATTCACCTTGATAAAAGTGCCGCCGATCTCGGCGGCCTTCGCCTTGCCCAGCTCCTCGTTCAGATCGAAAATCGCGACCTTGGCGCCGACCTGTGCCAGCATGTCGGCGGTTGCACCGCCCAGCCCCGATGCGCCGCCCGTTACGATTGCGGCCTGCCCTTTGATGTCCATATTTTATCCTTTGTCGTTCATGCTGTTGACCGATTGTCTGGCCAACACGCGTCGTTCAATTTGCGTTTGATCAGGTCCGGGGGGAACGCCCCGTGGTTTCAGTCATCTGCGATCGCCCAGCCCCAGCTTGCGCCCGATGATCTCCTTCATGATCTCGGACGTACCCGCATAAATGCGGCTGACCCGTGCCGCACAGTACATCCGCCCGATCTCGTATTCCTCCATAAATCCCGCGCCGCCGTGCAGTTGCAAACAAGCGTCAACGACCTCTCCCTCGATCTCGGAACACAACAGTTTGGCCTGCGCGGCCATATCGGCGGTCAACGCACCTTCCAAATGTTCCTGCGCGCAATGATCGACAAAGGCCCAACCTGCGTCGATCCTGGTTTTCAGTGCCGCCATCTGGAAACGCGAGTTCTGGAAGGTGCCAATCGCCTGCCCAAAGGCCTTGCGTTCGCGGATATAGTCCAGCGTGATGTCAAAAGCGCGCTGCGCATGGGCGATAAACTGGTTAGACCCCACCAGCCGCTCTTCGGCCAGATTCTGCATCATCATGCCAAAGCCCCCCGCAGGTTCGCCCAGCACCGCATCTTTGGGCAGCTTCACGTTGTCGAAATGCAGCTCGGCTGTGTCTTGCGATTTCAGGCCGATCTTTTCCAGCCGACGGCCACGGGTGAACCCCGCTGTGCCGTCCGGCACCAGAAACAGCCCGATGTCGTGGCTGCCCGTTCCGGTGCGCGCCGCGACAATCACCAACCCCGCCAGAATACCATTCGAGATATAGGTTTTCGACCCGTTCAACAGCCAGTGGTCGCCACGATCCTCCGCGCGGGTACGCATACTGGCCAGGTCCGATCCGATATCGGGTTCCGTCATCGCAATCGCCAAAATGGTGTCGCCCGACACCACACCCGGCAGATACCGGCGCTTTTGCGCGTCGGTGCCAAAGCGGTGGATATAGGGGCCGACGATGCGATTGTGCAACGGAATGTACAGACCGTTTTCACGCGCCGCCAACTCCTCAGTCAGCACCATGTCGAACCGGAAATCATCCAGCCCCAGCCCGCCATAAACGGGATCGGCATACATCGCCAAAAACCCTTGCTTGCCTGCCGACGCCCAGACATCGCGCCCGACCATACCGTCACGGCGGAACTCTTCGCTGCGCGGGTACACCTCGGCCTCGGCCCATTTGCGAACCGTGTTGCGGAACATCTCGTGTTCCGGCTCGAATATCCGTCTGCGGATCATGGCATGTCCCCTATCCCTGCCCCGATGCATCCTGGGAAGGGCCTTGTTTCAGTCATTTGCGAACACATCGTCATACTGCTGGCGCAAATCCCGTTTCAGGATCTTGCCGCTGGCGTTCTTGGGCAACTGGTCTGTGATCGCCACGTGTTTGGGCGCCTTGTAGTGGGTTAGGGTCTCGCGGCAGTAGGCGTTTATATCCTCGACCGTGGCCGACGCGCCCGCCTTGAGCACGACAATCGCCGTCACTGCCTCGATCCACTTTGGGTGCGGCACGCCGAACACGGCCACTTCGGCCACGTCAGGGTGACGAAAGATCGCTTCCTCAACCTCGCGGCTGGCGACGTTTTCGCCGCCCGTCTTGATCATGTCTTTCTTGCGGTCGACGATATAAAGATACCCCTCTTCGTCATACCGCCCCAGATCACCGCTGTGGAACCAGCCGTTGCGAAAGGCGGCGGCGGTCTTGTCGGTGTCGTTGTAGTATTCGGAAATCAAATGCGGGCTGCGGTGTACGACTTCGCCCACTTCACCCACGGCGACAGGATGGTCGTTGTCGTCAACCACTCGGGTTTCCACATTCAGCGCAGGACGCCCCGCCGACCCCAGCTTGCGCACCTGATCCTCGGGCCGCAGGATTGTGGCGACGGGGGCCATTTCCGTCTGACCGTAAAAGTTGAACAACCGCATGTTCGGCAGACGCTGCATCAGCTCTTCGATCACTGCGGTCGGCATGATCGACGCACCGTAATAGCCCACGTTCAAACTGCTTAGGTCGCGTTTGTCGAAATCGGGATGGCGCAGCAGCGCAATCCACACGGTAGGCGGGCAGAACAGTTTGGTCACACTATGTTCTTCGATGGCCACCAGCATATCGGCGGGGTCGGCCTTTTCGTGCAGAATAGACGTAACGCCCAAGTACAGATCAGGGCTGAGGAAACAGTCAAGCTGCGCACAGTGAAACAGCGGCAGGCAATGCAGCGACACGGCGTCGCCCGTCATCTCGCCGTCGACGATACAGCTGACATATTGCGCATACAGCGCATCCGACGACAAAAGCGCGCCTTTGGGGCGGGATTCCGTGCCGCTGGTGTACATCATCTGCACAGGATCATCGCCCGCAAGATCGGTCCAGGCTTCGGACGTATCATCATGGTCCAGAATGGCCGCAACCGGTTCCCATCCTTCTGTGACATCAGCGCCCGCGTGGGGAATGACCAGCTTGGGCATATCGCTGTTCATGGACACCAGCGCCGCATCTGCCACAGGGCACAGCGCGTCCTCGGCAATCAGCATCTGCGCGCCGGAGTGGCCAAGGATATAGGCAAAGTCTTCGGCGTTCAGCATGAAGTTCACCGGCGTCGCAATCGCACCCAGCCGCGCCAGCGCAAAGCGCAGAACGACAAAGCTACGGTTGTTGTGAGTGAACAGCGCCACGCGGTCGCCCTTGGCGATGCCGCGCACCTTCAATGCGTTTGCCGCGCGGTCCACAGCTTTGTCCAGTTCGGCAAAGGTGTCGCTTCGGTCGCGAAACACCAGCGCCGTTTTGTTGGGTACGCGCGCAGCCGAGCGCCGCAACAAATCGCCCAGTTGCTGGCTTCGGGCACGACGAACAAGACGTTCATTTCCCATATCAAGGGTCCTTTTATCTGAGGCCACCCGGAGTTTATCCCGCCGGGCTACTACTCTATTGCATCATTTCGGGAAGGGTCAGGATCAGCGCGGGGAACGCGCACAAGATGGCAACCAGAACCAGATCCATGACAAAGAACCACGCCACGCCACGGAAAATGGCCGTCGTGGAGACGAGGTTGCCGACCACGCTTTTGATCACGAACACGTTCATCCCGATGGGCGGCGTAATCATCCCGATCTCAAGCAGCTTGGTCAGCACGATGCCGAACCACAAAAGGCTCCAGCCCGACGCGTCGACCACCGGCAGGATGATCGGCAACGTTAGCAGCATCGCCCCGATCGGCTCAAGAAACATGCCGATCAACAGATAAACACAGACAATACCAAGCATCAAAAGCACCGGGCTGTCTGCGATCGACAGGATGCCCGAAGACAGATAGTTGCCCGCCCCCGACAGCGCCAGAAACCGCGTCAGCAAGCTGGCACCAACTGCAATGATCAGCAGTGCCGCTGTGGTCATCAATGTTTCGCGTGCAGCGGTCAGGAACCTGGACAACGTCATTTCGCCAGTCACCAAAGCCACGATGCAGGCAAGAAACGCGCCTACGGCACCTGCTTCGGTGGGGGTGAATACGCCTCCGAACAGACCTCCAAAAATGCCCAGCATGATCAACAACAGCGGCCATGTTTCGCGCAGCGCAATTATCTTTTCGCGCATCGTGACGCTGGCATCTCGGACCGGTGCCAATTCCGGGTTCAGCTTGACCCGTATCAGCACCACAATCACATATCCCAACGCCGTCAGCAGACCTGCCGACACACCGCCAAGAAACAGGTCGGTAATCGAGATTTGCGCAATCACGCCGTAGAGGATCAGAATAATAGACGGTGGAATCAACGCCCCGATTGTACCGGCCACCGCAACCGTGCCGGTGGCCAGTTCGGGGTGATACTTGTGTTTCATCATCTCCGGAATCGCGATCCGACCCATGGCCGCCGAACACGCGATGGACGACCCCGACACCGCCGCAAAACCGGCCGAGCCAAAGATCGACGCAATTGCCAGACCACCGGGCAAGCCTGCCATCCAGATTCGAGCGGCATTGAACATGCCTTTGGTCAGCTGCGTGTGATAGCTGATAAAGCCCAAGAACAGGAACATCGGGATCGAGGACAAGATCCAACTCGAGGTGAATTGATAGGGCACCAGTCCCATCGCACCCCACGCCACGCGCGGCCCCATAAGTACCCAAAGCCCCCCAAACGAAACTCCGATCAGTGCTATGCCGATCGGCACCCGCGCTGCGATAAGGGCGATCAGCGTCGCCAGGCCGGTCAGGCCAATTCCAACATCACTCATTGATTAATTCAGCGTCCATAACAGTTTCGTTTAGCCCGCTGCGCAGGCCTGTGACGGTCGTGATGACACGGTAGGCGGCAATCAGAACCATCAGGCCCGTGCCGACCGGAATGGCCCAATAGCTTTGCCAGACCTCGATCATCTGCGACCCTTGTTCCATCGTGGCCCCGATATTCGTTTTCTTCACAGCCTCGGTATATCCTGCAATCATCAACGCCGTGATCACGATGACGGTCAGTACGCCCGAAAATACGGAAAATCCGGTCTGGACCCGTTTGGGCATCATATCCGTGACAAATTCCACCGATATATGCGCCTGCTTTTCTTCGGCCACGCCAATGGCGATGAACACAAGGACGATCATGTAATAGTTCGCCACCACCACAATCGTGCCGGGCAGTGGTGCGTTGAAGAAATAGCGTCCGATCACGTCGGCGGTGACGTGCAGCATCATCAGGATAACGCAGATCGTCCCGATCAAGGATGATGCCTTGGCAAGGGACGACAGAAATCTGCCGATCAGAAACATGGATGGACCTCCCGTAGTTGCAGGTTTCGGGCACCGGAACGCTGTCCGGTGCCCGATCTTGTGTCGTTTTGCTGTCGTGGATTACTTGCCGTAGCTGGCGACATCGACTTTCGAGAATATCTCGTCGTAATACAGTTTGGTCAGCGCCTCGCCGCCCTCAACGCCTTTGGTCAGGTCGGACCACTTGACCAGCAGCGTATTCAGCGCATCGGCCGCTTCTGCGCCAGTTTCCAGACCGAACCGCTCTTTGTAGATCGAGGCGATTGCGTCTTTGTCCTTGCTGATGAATTCGCGGTTCATCTGCACCATGTCAGCAGCCGCATCAGTGTATTCGATGCCCATATCCGGGGCGCGTTCCTTACCGGCCCGACCCTCTTCGATATAGACCCAGGTGATATCCGCCATCAGCTTGGCGTTAGCCCGCAGAACCTGGCCTTTGGACTCGTCCGACAGGCTGTTCCATGTCTCCATATTCATGGTGAACGGCACGTTGAACTGCGCCCCCGGCAAACCAACGTAAAGATATTTCACAACGTCAATAAAGCCAAAGTTCACAAAGTCTGCCGTGTTGCTGGCGGTACAGTCCACAACGCCCTGGTTCAGACCCTCAAGCGTTTCATTAACCGACATAGACACAGGCACCGCGCCCACAGTTTCTGCCCACCGCGCCCAATAGGCACCCGCAGCACGAATACGCTTACCCTGAAGATCGGCCACCGATGTTAGCGGCACAACGCACTGCAACACGTAGGAGGTGGTCGAACCCGCGCCCAGATAAACCTGGTTCTGTGCTGCGACCTCGGTCTGGCAGTCCTCACAGTTCAGCATGACGTACTCAGTGATCGCACCGGCAAAAGCGGTCGAGCTCAGCTCGCCTGCGAATTCCTCAAGCTCGACCAGTTCCGAAAACTCGGACAGCATGTTCAGATTGGGATATTCCGCAGGGAAATATGCCGTCAGGTTGGCCGCAGCGTCAGCGATTCCGTCGCGCACACCTGCGTTGACTTCGGCAAAGCTGAGCAGCGACAGCGGGAACACACGCATAGTCACGTCGCCGTTTGTGTATTCCTCTACGGCCTTGGCGTACTCTTCCAACATTTTGGTCGGCGCCGAGTTGGGCGGCCAGCCGCCGGCAAATGTCAGGTCCTGAGCATAAGATGCCCCGGCCATAGCCAACATGGATGCGCTGGTAAGAATTCCTTTGATCGCAGTTTTCATAGTCTCTTTTCCTCCGATTGAGACGTTTCTCTTTCCCGCTTCACCGGCTGGTGAATTGGGCCTCCCTTAACCGAGTGCGCGGGCCTTTTCCCGTCAGGCCGACGCACCCGCCTATGTGTTGAACCGTGGCGCGCGCTTCTCCAGAAACGCCGCCAGCCCTTCGGCAAAATCGGACGTTTCCCCCGCCTGTTTCTGCCAGTCACGCTCGTGCCCAAGCGTGGATTCAAAATCGCTATCGGCGGCGCTCCATGCCGCGCGACGGATCAATGCCAGACTGGAAGAGGGCCCATCGGCAAGACGCTGCGCAATCTCGATTGCCGTGGCTTCAACCGTGCCGTTGTCCACCAACCGCGTGATCAATCCCCAGTCAAACGCTTGTGACGCCGGGATTTTTTCAGCCAGTAACATCATCTCCATAGCCCGCACCCGGCCCACCGCACGGGTAAGCAACCACGTGGCGCCGCCGTCAGGGATCAGTCCGATCCGTGCAAAAGCTTCCAGAAAATACGCGTCCCGCCCTGCGACGATGATATCGCACAACAATGCAATCGACGCGCCCACGCCTGCCGCCGCCCCGCTGACAGCCGACACCAGCGGCACCGGCGAATCACGGATCGCCAGCATCAGCGGATTGTAATCCTGCTCCAGTGTCTCCCCGACATCAAAGTTGGCAATGTCCTCGGGCATGGCAGCCTTCAGATTAGCCCCCGTCGAAAACGCGCGGGCGCTGCCCGCCAACACGATGGCGCGGGCGGTCTTGGCCTCTTGGACCAGCAACTCGTGCAGTTCGCGCGCCATCGCGGGCGTCAGGCTGTTCATCGTTGCGGGATCATTCAGGCGCAGCGTTGTCACAGCACCTGCACGCTCGATCAAAATCTTGTCGGTCATGTTGTGGCCCCCCTGCCCCGCGCCATCTCCCATTCCGGCTCGTCCCACCACGGGAAGTACCCCGGCATGTCGGTCGACACTTTGTCAGGAAACGCAGGCGCGCGTTTTTCCATGAAGCTGGCGACACCTTCCGCCGCGTCCCCCGACCCACCGCGCGCGGCAATCCCGCGACTGTCGATCTGATGCGCCTGCATCGGGTGGGCAGCCCCAGCCATCCGCCACATCATCTGGCGGGTCAGGGCTATTGAAACGGGTGCGGTGTTGTCCGCAATCTCGTGCGCGATCCGGTACGCTTCGGCCAGCAGGTCCTCGGGCTCATGCACCGACCGGACCAGCCCGCCAGCCAATGCCTCGTCCGCACCGAACACCCGACCGGAATAACACCACTCCAACGCTTGCGACATGCCGACAAGACGCGGCAAAAACCACGACGACGCCGCTTCGGGCACGATTCCGCGACGCGCAAAGACAAAGCCAAAGCGCGCCTTGGTCGATGTAATGCGAAGGTCCATCGGCAACTGCATCGTCATCCCGATCCCCACGGCCGGACCATTCACCGCAGCAATCACCGGTTTCAGACAGTTGAACAGGCGCAGCGCCAGAACACCGCCCATGTCGCGGTTGGTCGGATCGTTCCACACCGCAGGGTCGGTCGAGGTAATATCAGGCCGTGCCGAGGTGAACGCATCCGGATCATCCAGATCGACGCCCGCGCAGAACCCGCGCCCCGCACCGGTCACAATGATCGCCCGCACCGCATCATCGGCATCGGCCACATCCAGCGCCGCGATCATCTCTTGCATCATCAGCAGCGTAAAGGCGTTCAGCCGATCGGGCCGGTTCAACGTCAGCAACATGATGCCATCCGCCGTTTCGGTCTTCAGTGTCTGATAGGTCATCTTATCTCCTCCCCCTTCGGTTCGGCGCTACGACAGCGCGCGCGGGTTTAGGGCAATCTCGTCTTCAAGTCCCGCAATCTGTGCCCCGCGCCAAAAGTCCTCAGTGTGCATCCGCATCCATTTCTCTGCGCGGTCGGCATCGCGGTCGCGCATGGCCGCGATGATGTTGGAATGGGCTTCAATCTGGCGTTTGTAGAATTTGGGCGCGTAGGGCGCGATCTGGGCAAAGCCGCGGAATAGCAACAGTGCAATCGGCTCTCGTGCCAGACCCAGCACACGGTTGCGCCCCATATCAGCCAGACGGGTGTGAAAGTCCTCATCAAGGCTGATGGTCCGCTCCATCATACCTTCTGCTGCGATAAACTCGGCGTGCAGCGCCTGCATCCCGTTGATCTCATCCTCGGTCCCGTGTTCTGCCGCGAGACGGGCGGCCAACGGTTCTGTCATCATAGTAACCTCCCACAGCTCGCGGAACGTCACTTTCATCAGCGCCATGGCCCGCCCCGATCGCGTGGTCAGCGGGCCCGCTTGCGGCACAGCAACCTCCAGACGGCGCGGCGACGGACGATGCACCAGCCCGTCACTTTCAAGCTGGCGCAATCCTTCGCGCAACGTCGAGCGTGTCACCCCGAACTGCACTGCCAGCTCTGCCTCGCCGGGCAACTGATCGCCGGGGTTAAGATCACCGCGCATTATTTGCGCCTCTATTTCATCAGCAATCTGCTGATAGGCAAAATGCACCTGAGCGGTTTTCTGTACCTCTTTCATAGCAGCACCCGTCCAGCCGCAAAAACTGAGCTGCCGGGCTTAAAGCCGCGTTGAAGCAAGGAACGAGGTACATTGCAGGTCATGAAAGCCCCATAGTCAGACACTAAGGCACTCTGGTGGTGAAGTATCAAAACTGTCAACTGCTGTAATTTTTGCGTGCAGAAATCAATATATAGTATTGTATTTGCATAAATTGACTATATATTGTTATTCTGACGTAGAGTTTTCAAAATACTTAAGCCGAGAACATTCCGTCCCGTATAGTTTAGCGTCCGACATAAAGCTCGCGACGCAACGGCATTTCATCTTTAGTGCAACAATAGCGGCTTAATCCGATCCGAAACTACAAAGCCTTCTGTCTTCATCGAAAGCAAAGCCTGACGGATTCGCACGCCGACCTGATGTCAGACGACAATCACCACATCCGTTAGGTCCGCATCCACCGCCTGACCGGCGGCCAACACCCGTCGGGCCAGATGTGTCTGCACGGCTTTGTCATGTTGTTGACGCGCCCCATCTGCACGCATAGCCATCTCTCATGATCAGCCAAGTTTCACAGCCTCGCCTGAAGGGATTCCGGTTCCCTCGGTCCATCATTTCCTATGCCATCTGGGCGTACCATCGGTTTGGCCTGAGCCTGCGCGATGTCGAGGATCTGTTGGCCGAACGGGGCGTAATCGTCTCGTATAAAAGCATCCGAGTTTGGTGCCAGCGGTTTGGAACACAGATAGCGGCCAAGATCCGTCGCGATCGCCCGGTTCCTGCCGACAAATGGCATCTGGACGAAGTCGTAATTTCAATTCGAGGGCGAAAACATTGGCTTTGGCGAGCGGTCGACGCAAACGGAGACGTGCTGGAGATACTGCTGCAAAGCCGCAGAAATGCCAACGCCGCCAAGCGTTTTCTGATAGCGATGGGCTGTGCCACGCGTCCTCGTGACGGACAAACTGCGCAGCTATGGCGTGGCTGTCCGTGACCTTTGCCGAAGTGTCGATTATCGCTCGCACAAGGGTTGAACAACCGATCAGAGGCGTCGCATCGACGCACACGACGAAGAGAAAAAATCTTGGGTCGCTTCAAATCCCCACGCCAGGCGCAGCGTTTTCTATCCGTCCACGATCAGTCCGCGACCATCTTCCGTCCAAAGCGCCACCGCCTTTCCGCAGTACCCTACGCCAATCTCGGGCTGACGCGTTCAGCCTGTGGAATAACTATGCGGCTGAAATGGTTGCCTGATCAGGACGCGAATCTTCGTTGCGTGGCGACATAACAACCTGACAAAGCCTGATTTGATGCTGTTCAACCAAAAGCTTGGTCAGACCAATGTCACGTCGCTCGTTGAACGCGTCAGCCGCTTTACAGTGATCCTGAAAAATCCGAACAAACGCACCAAACCGGTGATGGGCAAGATCATGAAAGCGATTAAGGACCTGCCCCTTGCCGCACGCAGGTCCATCACATTTGACCGTGGCACGGAGTTCGTCAGTTGGCCGTATCTACAGTCCGAGACCGGCACGCAAACCTGGTTTTGTGACCCCTCCTCGCCTTGGCAAAAAGGCACGGTCGAGAATACCAATCGTCGCGCCAGACGATGGTTGCCCCGCAAACGCGACATCAGGCTAATGACGGATCACGATATGAAGGTGTTCTGCGACCGCCTCAACAACACGCCCCGAAAGTGCCTCGGATGGAAGACGCCAGCCGAGGTCTTCCGCGAAAAGATATTGGAGGAATTACGATGACACCCCTAACCTGACCCCGACAAGAGCCGCGCTTCAGGTATCGCTCGCAGGAGGTTGTGTGCATCAAAAAAAAACTTGCTACACATTGCCGACTGCGTGTATCAATCTTATTTTTGATGCACACAAACAACACACAGGACAACAGATGGATCCGAAATCGCACTCCCGCGCAGCCCAAGTCGCTTATCAGGACTTGCTGCGCATGCATCTCGACGAGGCGGCCTCGGAGATCGTGGGCAGCATAGAGGAGCGTCATCGTAACGGTCGGATCTACCTCTACGACCGGTTCCGGATCGGAACCGAGATGAAGAGTCGCTACCTCGGCGAGGATAGCCCCCACTTGCGCGATCGCCTGACGCGCGCGGCCGATCTAAAGGCGGAAGCTCAGGAGCGAAAGAAGCGCATGTCGCGCCTCGCCCGCGTCCTGAGGTCTGAAGGGATGATCGGAACCGACCGGGAAACAGGTTCGCTGCTTCTGGCCTTCGCCCGCGCCGGCGTCTTCCGGCTGGGCGGCACGTTAATCGGGACCGGAGCCTACGCGCTCTATCAGGGGGAGCTTGGCGTTCGCTTCGATTCTGACGAGCTTGCCCAGACGGGAGATATCGATTTCGCGAGCTTCGAGCGGCTCTCAGTGGCCCTGGGCGACCGCGTCGAGGAAAAGCCTGGGGATATTCTTCAGACGATGAAATTCGTGCCTGTCCCGGGGGTTTTTGACCGGCAGGTGTGGAAGTGGCGTCAAAGCGGGGGCGAGGCCATGGTCGAGTTCCTGACGCCGGCTTTCGGCGAGGAAGACGTCAAGCCGCTTCCGGCACTGGGCGTAAGCGCTCAATCGCTAAACTACCTCAACTTCCTGATTGCGGAGCCGATGCACGCACTGGCACTCTACCGCTCCGGCGTCCTTGTCCAGATCCCGCGCCCCGAGCGGTACGGGATCCACAAGCTGATCGTGGCCAGTAGGCGGCTTGGCGGCCCGGACGAGGCGAAGGCGCGCAAAGACCGGGCCCAAGCTGAGTTTCTCATCCGCATCCTCGCGGAAGATCGGCCCGACGATCTTGCCGAGGCCTACGAGCACGCGCTGTCTCAGGGCCCCCGATGGCGCGAACGGATCGCCTCAAGCCTCGGACGCATGCCTGCGACAAAGGACCTCCTGCGCGGGCTCTCGTGAGATGTCGGTGAGGGGTGTTGTCACGTTAACTTCCGACCCAGGAAGGTATCCTGATGCTCGGGTGTCAAGCTGCTCGGGTGGCGGCATTCCAGGCGTCAAATGCTTCGAGGCGGTGATATCGGATTGTGAGGGCCGAGCGACGGCTTACAGGAACACAAAAGCAATTCCGAATGGCTGAATGAGTAGCCACGAACCGCTGCAAGCCTCCTGGAGACCGATGTCCTTGCATCGTCCGTTCCCGCTTTCGGAATGGGAGATGGCTGTTTTCGGCACGGTTGTTCAGCCCTTTATGCGACCAATGATCCAGGCCCGGCGCAACCTCTCGCTTGGCAGCACCATACGACCGCAGCTTGTCCGTGATGATCCGCTTGGGAATGAAACCAAGACGCTTTATCAGGCTGCGCAACAGCCGTTTTGCGGCCCGTTTGTCCCGTTTCGGTTGGAGTATTTCGTCCAGCACGACGCCATGCTGATCGACCGCGCGCCAAAGCCAATATTTGCGACCAGAGATTTTCACAACGACTTCATCGAGATGCCAGAAATCACCTGGACGATCCTGGCTTAGTCGCAGGTTTCGAGCGATGACCGGCCCGAACTTAATGACCCAACGCCGGATAGTCTCGTAAGAAACGTCGATCCCGCGCGCAAGCAGCATCTCTCCCACTTCGCGAAGGCTCAAATTGAATCGGACATACAGCCACACCGCGTGGGCAATGATTTGAGGAGGGAATCGGTGACGCTTGTAGCTGATGGAGAATGAATTCATCCCTGCGACCTACGCTCAAACCCAGATACGAGCAACCGATCGAGGGTTAACGTGACAACACCTCAAAGAGGCCTTTGGCCGTGATCGTGTGGTGGTGATCCTGACACCGGCAGAACCGCAATCAGCGGTCGAGGATCTGCGCTTTCTTGGTCAGGCCGCGGTCGAGGTGATGCGGGGGCCGACGCGGGCGCAAGTAGCTTTGCCGCGTCATTGAGCAATGCCGGATTTGGTCAGGCCACGCGCGGCGCTGTAGCACTGGATGACAACAGCGGACCGGCGCCTGCGATCCTGCAATTTGACATTGATACGGTTGCGGGAAACTAGGCGGGCAGGGGCGGAATGGAAAAGTTGCCCATGGGCAATTTCCGCCCTGTTACCCTCAAAATGAAAAAGTTGCCCATGGGCAACTTTTTCTGAACTCAGCTTTTTGTGCGGTCTTCCAACACTCTGTCTAGCGCAACACGCAACGCGTCATTTGAAATATCCGCGTCGAATTCCAGCGTGACCATGCGACCTTTCTTGCGCATGGTCACGCCCTTGTCGCTTGTGCTCCGGCGGAACACCCTTGCATCCACTGCGCGCGGCTTCGGAGCAGGAGCAGGGCGAGCCGCGCTTTTCAGCCGTTTGATCACCTCGAAACCGTCCAGCATCGTTCCACGTCCCTGATCTCGGAACAACGCGCGGGCTTCTTCCATCACCAGCTGAGCCGTTTCAGGGCGGGCCAGCAACGGCTTGAGATCGCGGGCATGGCGTTCCTTGATATCGCGGATCGACGAGAACGCCTTGACCACATCCTCGGGCAATTCCGCCAGCGCCAGATAGCGGGAAAGCCAGGGCGGGCTGACTTCAAGCCGTGCTGCCATCGCCTTTTGTTTGCCGCCATAATAGCGTTTGATCGCGTCAGCATAATCGATGGCACGCTCGTAGTCGGATATATCCTCGCGGTCGCGGTTTTCGATGTCAGCCAGACGAAACGCCTCTTCGTCGGTCACCTCGCGCACATCTACGAGATATTTGAACTGGGTGTAATTGTTGGCCCGCAACCAACTGACCGCAAAGTGACGGCGGGCACCGCAAATCACCTCATAGCCGTCACCCTTGCGCCGTACGATCGCTGGAAACTCCTGACGACCTTGCGCACGAATGCCGTCAATCAAATCGCGGCAATTTTCTTCGGTCAGCAGGTTATAGGCCCGGTTGTGCCGGTCCCACATCACACAATCGGCGGGGTCGACCCAGCGCAGGGTCTTCTCTTCGATCTCGCCGGTAACGTGGTCAGCAATGGTGGTCGACCGTTTTAGAAAACGGCTGCCACGGGCGACCTCTGGCGATGGTTCGGACGACGGTGTCGGGGTATCAAGATTTCCCAGAACGTCGTTGTACAAGGCGTCGTGTTTCTTGCTCATAACAGTCCTTCCTTACGCAGATCGGCGTGGTGGCTGGGCCATGTTTTGCGGATCAACAATTCGATCTCGCGGTTGACGGAATCCAGATAGGCCCGGCAGCGCTTATGTGTCTCTGTGCGGGTCGCAGGACCTGTTATTTCGTAAACTGTACCCAGATCGGCGGCGGCGTTATCGAATTCGGCGCTGTCTTTTAAAACCGCGCTCATCATGTCCATCGGGAACACCGCGTCCATCATCCGTTTGATCGCGGTGTGGGCCGATTTGTTATCGTTCATCTTGGTCGCCAGAATCCGCAGGAACGCATAGTCGCGCGGGCCACCGGCAGCGGCCAGTTCCTTGAGCGTGGCACCCATCATTTTCAGGAAATGCGCGGTGCTGCCAAAGTCGATGTTATTGGGTGGGGCAGGGATCACCAGTGCATCCGCCGCACGCAGAACCGACAGCGACAGCATCCCCAGCGCGGGGGGCGGGTCCATCAGGATCACATCAAACTGATCGCGGATCGTGGCAATGCCGTCGCGCAGCCGGTCCAGCACAAAAGACTGCTCGCGCACCATGCGCGCAGCAAATTCGTATTCGGCATCGTAAAGGCCGAGGTTTGCGGGGATCAGCGCGATACCCGGCCAATAGGTCGCCCGCAGCGCATAGTGCAGTGACGTTGGCCCACCGTGGCGGAAGAAGGGATAAAGTGTATCTTCATCCTCGTCCACGTCTACGTCGGGGTTCAGGCCGAAAACCGATGTGGTGCTGGCTTGACTGTCGCAGTCGATCACGCAAACACGGTAACCTTTCAGCGCCAGATATTGCGCCAGATGGCAAACGACGGTGGATTTGCCGACGCCACCTTTGAAGTTCTGTACCGCCAGCACCAGAGCCTCGTCGCCGTCAGCGCGGTGGGGCAGGGTGCCGAACACCGCCCGCATACGGTTGATGTCGGCCAGTTGATAACCCGTGCGGCGGCCGGTTGCGGAATCTTTTTCGGGTGCGGGCAGGCGGCCATCGTCTTCGGCATCGCGAATGGCCTTTTCACTGCGGCCGACCATTTCGGCGGCGCGGCGCACGGGAAAGCGCAGATCCAACTGTTTTTCGGTGCCGGGGGCGTAAATCCGGTCACGCAGGCGCCCGATCACGGTGTCGGCGCGCCGCGCAAGGTTTTCAAGGTCCTCTAAACGGACGCGGGGAAGGGCTGAGTTGTCCATGACTGCTCGCATATCATTGAGGATGCGTCGAATCATGAACCCTTAGGGCCAGATGGTAAAGTGCGAAGTTTGAGGGAAGTTGCCCAAAATGCCGCAAGCTGGGGGTCTTACTGTCAAAGAGTGGAAGTTTGCATGGAACAAGGGTTAAACGCCGTCATTTTAGAGGGGTTCGGAGACGATGCACCCCATTTGTAAGTTTTGCGTTACTTGAGGGTTCGTTGATCTGTCCCGACACGCAACACCCCTTCAAAATCATACATAAAAAAACCCTGCCTAGTTCTAGATTCTTATAGTTCTTATTCAGGTGTTGTAATCCACTGGAAATGCAGGAAAAACAGGCTCTACACTTACATATCGGGACCGTGGGGCTTACGCTTTGGGGTGGTTCGGCTTACGAATCGGGAAGCGGCGACTTACAGATTGGGGCGGGCTGAAACCTTACGTTTTGGGTGCTGTTCCCAAGGGGTGAAACAGGCCCCGTTTTCTGCAACAATTCCAGTACGATGCGAATCGGAGGGCGGATTTGCGGCGAATCTAAGCTTACGTTTCGGGTGATTTACGAAACCGTCCCGCTATGATAGCTTACACAGTAACAACTACAAAAGTAAGTTTGAGCAGGTAAGTCCAATGGCGAGGGACGCTAAACCCAAACCCGTCCGCACGATCGAGGCGCGGCCCAATGCTGACACGCTGGTCAAACCCGGCGAACTGGTGGACCTTGTCGAGGTGACGCCGCTGACGCTGGCCGACCGGCGTATCTATAACCAGCTTCTGGAGAATGCATGGGATGCCATCGACAAACCGGTAACCCATGTGATCGCCAAGGGTGACTTGCGCGGGTCGCATAATTCCAACGACCGCGTGGGCGAATCCATCGAACGATTGATGGCCTGTATCGTCAAAGTGCGCATCACCCGCGATGGCGCGCCCGCGATCGAACGGGTGCAACTGTTGGGTGGCAACATCGAATCCAGCCGCCGTGACGGGCTGTTCGAATATGAAATTCCCACCCGTCTGCGCAAGATCATCAAGGACAGTACGGTTTTTGCTCGCCTGCAACGGGAGGTGATGTTCGCGCTGTCGTCGAAATACGCGCTGACCCTGTATGAGATGATCCAGAAACGCGGCAAACTGCGGTGGCGGTCGTCGGAACGCTTCAGCCTCGAGGATCTGCGCGGTATTCTTGGGGTGCCAAAGGGCAAGCTAACCTCATGGTCGAACCTCAAGCTGCGGGCGATTGAACCCGCGCTGTTGGAGGTGAATGCGCTGAGCGATTATGTAGTTTCGGTCGAGCCGATCAAGACGGGGAGGCGGGTGACACATGTGGAACTGCGTTGGTGGGCCAAGGATGCCAGCAGCACGGCATCGGCCGAGCGCGAGTTGCAGTTTTCCAAAGTTGGGCGCAAGGTGCGCACCCAAGCCGACACTTTGCCCGCACGGCCCGGATGGTTGGATGCGCGTGGTCAGGCATTGCGGTCCGAAACCTACGAGACCGCGCGGTTGCGGCATCCGGGGTTTGATATTTATCACGTCGAGGGGGAATGGCGCGCATGGTCCAAGGACCGCGCCCCTGCAACAGACCCTGACAAGGCGTTTTTGGCATTTTTCCGAACCTTTGCCGAGCGGAACCCGATTTAAGGTTCTTGCAACAGGACCGTGCAAACCTCGATTTCAACGATCTCTTGGCACAGACCCTGTGGCGGCGGTGTACCGTCAGGTGGTCGGGCGGTCACGTTAAATCCGTTGGTGATGGTGATGTCGGCTGTGTCGCGCAGGGTTTTACTCTGCCCTGCGACTGATTCACCGGCTTGGGCTGTGGCGCGCTGCACATCGCGCATATAGTGCCAGACTTCGATACCGGCGGTATGGGCAAGATATCCGTGGCCGCCATGTTCGAACGCGCCGACCAGACGTCCGGCCACATCGACACGCACAGGGGCGGCGATGTCTTCGGTGTCGAATACAGCGCGAAATGCATTGGCCAGTGCGATGTGGTCGATCGGGCGGCCTTCGGCAACGGCAATGTAGGATTGTAATTCGGCCAGCTTGATTTCCGACATGGCACGAAGGTCGGGATCAAGATCGGTTCGCGCCAGCAGTGCCTGCACCGTTTCGGTGGCGCGGGTCCAGTTGGCGGTGCTGCGAAAATCGTTCACCGCAAAGCTTAGTGCGCGCACTTCGGCCTGCGTGCCCCTTGCGTCAAGGCTTTCCAGCCAACGCTGGGCGGTGGCGCGGCGCGCGGCGGCACCCGCACCGGCGCGGTCAGAATTCACCACCATATCTAGCACGTCGGCCACCATCTGCGCATTGCCTGCATCTGCCACCATGTCTGGGCGCAGGGCAGGGGGGGTGATATCGTGTACCGACAGATAGGTGATGATCTGGTCATACACCGCATCGGTGTCGTCCTGTCCCATACGCCTGCTGATGAGCGCCAACAGTGACAGGGTCGACAGATTGGCGATGCGCACCAGAGGCTCTTCGGCCAGCACGTCGGGCAGGTTCAGGCCGATCAATAAGCTGCGGGCCTGATCCAGATCGCCTGTGTTGAACAGATCGCCCGCGGTCAGCGCCAATGCGGGTTTGGCCAGCCCCTGCAATTCGCCCGCGATCAGACCATGGGTGGCAAAGACGATTACATCGCGATCGGTCAGGTTTATCGCCGCTAACATGGCTTCTGATGTGTCTTCGCCCAGCAACACTTGTGCTTGTCCGTCGGGAAAGGCCGCGGCGATGGCGCGTACCTCGCGGCGGGTACCAAGCAGGGGGGGCAAGCTGGCTGACATCCACGGTGCCGGTGCCTGCCGCGCGCACCACGCCGTCGGCGCTTTGCGTGCCGGTAAAGACCGGATCGCCAATGGCCAGCAGGGTTGTCGTGGGGCGACCGTTGTCAGGCAACGGGGCAAGGCGGCCTGCGTGGACGGCGCGCAGGCTGACAGCCGATGGCATCATGGTGATCGCATGTTGGCGCAACATCCAGCTGGCGCGGCGCAGCATCTCGTGGATTGGGTCTGTGCCCGCTTCGGCGGGGTCGGTCAGCAGGGTTGCGAATGGCAGGCCGATCCAAGATTTGTCCGCGACGATCAAAAGGTGCGGATACTGCGACAGTTCGGCCTGAAACGGTGCAAAAAGCCATTGATAGAGTATTGCAGATAGCCGCGTGTTGAAGGGATGCGTGGGCGCCGCCGTATTGTTATCGTCCAAAGCCCCCGCCGCGCGCAGGGTGCCGCTCAGCCCCATCTGCGCGCGGTACATCTGCACCAGCTCCACCGCGTCGGCCAGCGTTACCGGCAGTCGGTGCCACAGCACATGCTTTTGCGAAATCAGCTAGAGCGTCAGCCAATCCTTGCCCTGATGCATCTGGATCAACGCCTCGTCCGGGGCCAACAGGGCTTGTGCCTCGGTGATGGTCAGCGGATCGGGGGCGACGATGTCCAGATAGCCGGGAACCCCTGTGCCAGAGCCTGATCATTGACCCGCAGGGCCACGTCCAGTTCCTCCAGCCGCTGACGGCGTCGGGTGGGGTCAAGCGCGGGATCGCTGCGTTCTTCGACCAGATCGCGGCGGGCGATGGCCAGTGGCTCCAACCCCTCGGTCTTGGCCGCCAGACGCAGAGCAATCTGTTGCACGGCTTGGGCGGCGTCCGAGTTTTGCACCGTCTGCGCCATCTGGAACATCAGATTGGCGCGTTCCAACGGTGTCAGATCCTGCCGCGCGGACAGCGGCAGGGGCAGCATCAGAACACAGACAAGAAGACAGCGCAGCATGGACACAACTGTTCGCGTCGGCTCCGCAGGGGTCAAGTGACAAATACCGTTGCTTCACCTGTGTCGCCGAACGGGCTAGGCTGCGCTAACCCTTGGGAACAACGCCAATGACATCCGTTCGCCTGCGCCTTTTGATCATTGCCCTTGCGCCTCTGATTGTTCTGATGCCGATGTTGCTGCTGATCGGAATGACGCGGTGGACGGCGGACTATGACAAGGTGCTGATCGCCAATGTGGAAAGCGATCTGAAGATTGCCAGCCAGTACCTTTCGCGGCTTTTGGCAAAGACGGGGGACGAGCTGGGCGCGGTCACGGAATCAGTCGAGTTCAACACATGGCTGGACCGCCCTGCCGCCGATCTGGAACGGTATCTGAAGGACACACAGGTGCGGTTGGGGCTGAATTTTCTGTATTACCTACCTGCTGAGCAGGCCAGACAAGCCGGAAACGACTGGCCGGTGATCGCACAGGCCGCAAGCGGGCAGGGCGGCGCGCAGATTGACGTCATGGCCAATGACACGCTGGCCGCGCTGTCGGACCGGCTGGCGCAGGCGGCAGAAATCCCGATAATCGCTACGCCCGCTGCGGTGCCCACAACCCGTGCGGTTGAAGATCGCGGTATGGTCATTCACGCAGCCAGCCCGATCTCTCTGAACGGGCATCGTGGGGTGCTGGTGGGGGGGATTTTGCTGAACCGGAACCTCGATTTTATTGATACGATCAATGATCTTGTCTATTCTCACGCTGGTGCGGTGGGCGCACGGCAAGGCACGGCGACGCTGTTTCTGGACGATGTGCGTATTTCTACCAACGTGAGGCTATTCGAAGACGTGCGCGCCCTTGGCACGCGGGTGTCGGCAGAGGTGCGCGCAGGCGTTTTGACCGAGGGGCGCACATGGCTGGACCGCGCATTTGTGGTCAATGACTGGTATATTTCGGGCTATCTTCCGATCACCGACAGCTTTGGTGACAGGGTGGGGATGCTTTATGTCGGATTTCTCGAGGCACCGTTCAAGCTGGCCAAGCGCGATGCCTTTCTTTGGATGATGGCGGCCTTTGCCGCTGTGCTGCTGCTGTCTGCGCCGGTGTTTCTGTGGATGGCGCGGGGGATTTTCACACCGTTAGAGCGGATGACACAGGTGATGAAACACGTCGGCCAAGGTGATCTGACTGCACGGATCGGGCCGGTGGGCGCACGTGGCGAGATTGGCGAGGTGGCGCAACATCTGGACTGGCTGCTGGAACAGATACAGGACCGCGACCGCCGATTGCGCGCGTGGAACGAAGAGTTAAACCAGCGGGTGGGCCAGCGCACGGCGGAACTGAGCGAGGCGAACGCCAAGCTCGAGCAGACATTCCGCCAGTTGGTAATGAGCGAAAAGCTGGCCTCGATTGGCGAGATTACGGCAGGCGTGGCACATGAGATCAACAACCCCGTGGCGGTGATCCTTGGTAACGTCGATGTGATCCGCCAGACTCTGGGCGACGGGGCTGCACCCGTGCAGACCGAACTGTTACTGATCGACAAACAAGTGTCGAGGATCGAGGCCATCGTAGGCAAGCTGCTGAAATTCGCAGGCCCGTCCGAGTTTGCGGACCACGAGCAAGAGGTCGATCTGGCCCCCGTGGTGCAGGATTGTCTGGTGCTGGTTGATCATCTGATCAGCCAGCACCAGATCGCAGTCGATTGCCGGTTCGATCCGGTGCCTTTGGTGCGTGTGGACACTGGCGAGATTCAGCAGGTGATCGTCAATCTGGTGGTCAACGCGGTGCAGGCGATGGGCACGGGCGGGCAACTGGATCTGCTTCTGCGCCCTGAACAGCGCGACGGGGCCGCGGGCGTGGCGCTGTCGGTGCGCGATAGCGGGCCAGGTGTGCCCGAGGGGCAGTTGTCGTCCGTCTTTGATCCGTTTTTTACCACCAAACGGGGCGAGGGTACGGGGTTGGGTCTGTCGATCTCGCAGACACTGATCCAGAGGGCTGGCGGCCTGATCACAGTGAGCAACCGCGACGCGCAAGGGGCGGAATTTATGGTGTGGTTGCCTGCGGAATAAGATTTTTCCGCTGCGTCCGATAAGGCAAGATTATTGGACATAATGGAAAGTGGTAAGTGGCGGCGGTTTTCGGGACGTAATGCTCCACAAAGCGCCGCGTCGGAGGCGGTGTCGGAATGTGGCAGGCCAACCCGCCACCATCTCTGGCGATTTGGCCACCTGACCCGAACCGCGCATTTGTGACTGGCAGGAGGACGATCACGAGGCTGGCTGAGGGAGGAATACCAGCTCCTTCCAAATGAATTCTCCCACGCTGTGGACTTTGCTGCCGCGCGTACCAACCTATGAGGCATGATGAATCGCCGCTCATTCCTGCTTGCGACTGCCGCACCGCTTGCGGTGCCGCATGTCCTTCGCGCCCAATCGGATGATCTGGCGGCAGCTGTCCAGAACCTGTCGCAGCTGCATTCCCTTCAGATCCGGCGCGGCAATGACCTGATCTTTGCCAAGGCGCCGCGTGGTCCGGGGCTGGATCGGCCAGCGAACATCAAGTCCTGTTCCAAGAGCATCGTTGCCCTGCTTTTGGGGGTCGCGATCGACCGGGACGAAGTGCGATCAGTGAGCGCTACGATTGGCGAGGTGGCACCCGGCATTCTGCCAGCCGATGCCACGCCCGGTGCGGCCGATATCTCGATGGAGGATCTGGTGACGCTGCGGGCAGGGCTTGAGCGGACCTCGGGCGCGAATTACGGGGCTTGGGTGAATTCGCGCGACTGGCTTTCCGATGCGTTGAGCAGACCGATGGTCGCCGAACCTGGAGGCCGGATGCTGTATTCCACAGGCTCGACCCACATCCTGGGTGCAGCGCTGGCAGAGGCGAACGGACTGAGCCTTTTGGCGCAAGCGCGCGCACGGATCGGCGATCCGATGGGTATGGAGATTCCCGCCTGGACGCGCGACCCGCAGGGCTATTACCTGGGCGGAAATGAGATGGCGCTGCGCCCGACCGCGATGCTGGATATCGCGACGATGGTGCGGGACGGCGGCGCGTTCAATGGAGTGCAGGTTGTGCCGAAGCCCTGGATCGAGGCGTCGCTTCGGCCCCGCGCGCGGTCGCCCTGGTCGGGGCTGTCGTATGGCTATGGCTGGTTCCTGTCCCCTTCGGGCTATGTGCTTGCAAGGGGCTATGGCGGACAGATCATCGCAGCGCATCGCGAGAAGAATCTTGCCGTGGCGATCACGTCCGATCCAACCTTGCCCGCCCGGACAGAAGGGTATTTCGGCGATCTGATGACGTTGCTGGACGAAACGATCCTTGGTCTGGCGTGAGGCCGGATAAAGGAAAGGCCGTACCGTTCGGAACCTCGTGATTGCATTGGGTCGTATCGGCAGACCGTTTCATACGCAGGATCGTATAAATGCGTTATATACGTTTTGGCGTATAAGCGCCATTTACCCGCTATAGCGCATATGGACATTTTATGCGCTGTGGCGTAGTCGGGTCATATGGATGAACTGGCACGCACATCACGGCAACTTGGGAACATCATCTTGCGCGAACGCAAGAAGCGTGGCTGGACGCAGGCGATGCTGGCCGAGCGGGCAGGGCTGAGGCAGGCGACAGTCTCCACAATCGAGATCGGAGAGACCTCGTCAAAGCTGCCATCCATCCTTGCTGTCATGGCGGCATTGGATCTGGAATTGAGGGTTGGTCTGCGCACGAAAGGCAGCGACAAGACCATCGAGGACATCTTCTGATGGGGCGCCTACCGGCCCATGCACCTCTTCGCGTGTACCTGAACAATCGACGGGTCGGGACCCTGATCCGCGAAGCCAACGGCGCAATTGCATTCAAATATGACGACGACTGGCTGCGTTGGGCGCACAGCTTTCCGATTTCGCTGTCACTGCCGTTGCGCGAAACATCCTATAGGGGCGAGCCGGTTTCCGTGGTGTTCGAAAACCTGCTCCCGGATTCCGACAGGCTGCGCCGGCTGGTTGCAGAGCGGGTAGGGGCCCGTGGCACGGATGCATACAGCATGCTTTCGAAAATCGGGCATGACTGCGTGGGCGCCCTGCAATTTGTCGCGGGCGATGGCGATGCGCCCGATGCCAGTGGTGAGATCACGGGGGAAGCGGTAGACGCAGACGCCATCGAAAGGATACTTCAAGGGCTTGGTCGCGCGCCCCTCGGGCTTGCCCCTGATGACGCGTTCCGAATTTCCATCGCCGGAGCCCAGGAAAAGACAGCGCTTTTGTTGAAGGACGGGCAGTGGTTCAAACCCCATGGCACGACCCCCACGACGCACATCATCAAGACGCAGATCGGAGAGCTGCCGGGCGGTATTGATCTGTCGGACAGCGTGGAGAACGAATACTACTGCCTGAAACTGGTCGCGGCATTCGGGTTGGCCACGAACGAGGCCAGGATCGAGACTTTCGGCAGGACAAAGGCGCTTGTCATCGAGCGTTTTGATCGCAGGTGGACCAAGACCGGACGCCTGCTGAGGTTGCCGCAAGAGGATATCTGCCAGGCCCGATCCGTGCCGCCGACGCTTAAATATCAAAACGAGGGCGGGCCAGGGATGGTTGACGTCCTTAACCTGCTTGAAGGCAGCGATACACCGGGCGCGGACCAGGAGACGTTTTTGAAGGCGCAGGTCATTTTCTGGCTCATCGGAGCAACGGATGGCCATGCAAAGAACTTCAGCGTGTTCCTGAGCCCCGGAGGCAGCTACCGGATGACGCCGCTTTATGACATACTGACCGCGCAGCCTGCACTGAACGCGGGCCTTGTCCGGCGCAGCCAGATGAAGATGGCGATGTCCGCAGGCGACAACAGACACTACCGTTTCGATCAGATCCACGGGCGCCATTTCGTGCAGACGGCCATGCGTGCGGGCCTGTCTAGGAAGCGTGCCATGCAGATCATCGAAACAGTTGCAGAGCGGGCCCAGTCCGCGCTGGATGTGACCGCCGCGACCCTGCCTACCGGGTTCCCCGAGGCGCTTGTGGCCAGCGTAGACGATGCCGTCATCCAGCGGTTGCGCGCGTTGGATATGACAGCCGAGCGCACGTAGCATTTCGTCAAATAGCGTGGGGCTGACCTCTGCCCGCGACGTATCCCAATGTGACCGCGGCCAACAGACCGTTGCCCGAAAGAGAGAGGTGGTTCTAGATTTTAGACCAGTTTGCAGCCTTGCTAAGATGGATCAGGGTTTCATTTAGGCTGCCAATCTCATCGGTTCTGTTTGGCTCGCATAGGTTTCATCTGGGGTCAATATACCGTGCGTCGAGTGAGGCCGTTCAGCGGTAAGCGCGGGCTGATCACCCATCGGTTGGCGTCTTGACTGTGTTTGGATGGTAGTCAGCGGTCAGTCTATCAGCTTTGCGTCTTCCGCGCGTTTGATCGTGTCCAAGACGCTTCTGAGGGTACCGATTGCGCCGAAAGTTTCGTGCTTTGTCATGTTTTCGTTGCGCTCGAATACGTCCATGCCTTGGGTCAAGAGCGCCATGATTTGTGCTTCACCGATGGCGTTCATGCGCATTGCTTCGACGATGATGGTTTCCATAACCATCTGCTGCGCCGCGACCTGTCCCGCGATCACCTCGATGCTGCGCTCGACGTCCTTGATCTTGCTCATGAGTGCCGCGCCTCGTCTGGTTTGAAGTTCCATGGCAGGAGGTTTTGGATATCTTCCTGCATATGTCCATTCAGTATCTTTTCCAGGACGTGTTCGAGATAGGCCTGCGGGTTGATGCCGTTCAGTTTGCAGGTGCCGACCAGCGATGCCATGCGGGCCCAAGTGACCGCGCCGTCGTCATTGCCTGCGAAGAGTGCATTTTTCCTCGTGAGAGGAATCGGTCTGATCGCATTCTCGACAGCGTTCGTATCCATCTCGATGCGGCCATCGTCCAGGAACCGGATCAGGCCAGCCCATCGTTTGAGGCCGTATCTGATGTGGCGCGCAAGGTCTGAGCTTGACGATAGCATGTCAAGTTGCGCCTCCAGCCACGGACGCAAGGCGTCTACGATGGGCTTGGAGAGCTTTTGCCTGATGGCGCGCCGGACGTCGGGGTCTTTGCCGCGGATGTCAGCCTCGATCCGGTAGAGCTGCCTGATGCGTTCCTTCATTTCGGTGCAGATTGGGGACGCTGTCGTGCGGCTGTATTCGACGAAACGGCGTCGCCAATGGGTCCAGCAGTAGGTGATGCCCCACGGCTGGTTTGTCTTCTTCGGATCACCCAGGGCATCGTATCCGGCATAGCCATCCACGGTCAGGGAGCCGCCCTTGAAGCCGGTGAAGATCTTCTTTGCAGTCTCTGCGCTGCGACTTCTCGAGTGCTGGAACACCACGATGGGTGGGTCGCCGCCGCCCCACCCGCGCTGGTCGCGAACCACAGCCCAAAGATAGTCCTTGCGGGTTTTGCCGGTGCGCGGAGCCAGGACAGGTACCGTGGTTTCGTCTGCAAAAAGCCGGTCACTGGCTTTCAATTCGCCTATCATGGCGTCGATGATGGGGGCCAGCTGGAAGGCGATACGGCCTGCCCAGTTTGCAAGCATGGTGCGGTCGATTTCGATGCCGTCGCGTCGCCAGATTTCGGCTTGGCGATAAAACGGAAGATGATCGCAAAACTTCGCGACCACGGAATGGACAGCGAACCGGTTCGTGCCCAGACCGCGCGGGACCAGAAACTCCGGTGCCGGTGCCTGCGCGTGGGATTTCCCATCGCATGTGCGGCACATGTACTTGGGGCGCACGGTGACAAGGACGCGGAACTGGGCGGGCACGACGTCGAGGCGTTGGGTGCGGTCTTCCCCGACCTTCACCATCTCGCCACACCCACATGGGCAGAGTGTACTGTCGGGTTCGATCACCTCTTCAACACGTTTGAGATGGTCCGGCAAGTTGCCTTTGTTCCGCTTGGCTGAAGAGCGCTTTCGTGATGCCTTTCCCAGTGCCTTGTTGGCTGCATCGGCCGCCGCCGCCAACTGCCCCTCGGCAACCTCGCAGTCTTCCGTGAAGAGGTTGCGTTGATCCGGGTCACCCCTTTCGGAACTTACTCCAAACCGCGCGTGCCTCGCCTGAGCAAGCATACGTTCCAGGCGCGCGTTGGCTTCTTCAGACGCTGCCAAGAGCGCCCTTGCGGTGGCAAGTTGGCGCTCTAGCTCGGCAACGTATTCAGGGTCGATGGCGGCAGCAGAAGACATGGCGTTTCATACACCGCCATGTCCTCTCGCGCCGCCGAAATCGCCGCCATGAGTCACCCTGCCGCAGGCTATCCTGCCAGCCTGGGTTGCCGCCGACGCTCGGCCCGAACCGCCTTCCAGTCCAGCCCTTCAAACAGCGCCGAGAACTGCGCAGGGGTAAGCTTGATCACCCCATCCGCTGGCCGGGGCCAGTGGAATTGGCCGCCTTCAAGGTGCTTGTAGATCAATACCAAACCAGTCTGATCCCAAACAAGGATTTTGATCCTGTCACCCCGCTTTGATCTGAAGACAAACACCGCCCCGCTGTAGGGATCACGCCCGAGAACCGTTTGGATCACCAGTGACAAACCCGCATGCCCCTTGCGAAAATCCACAGGCCGCGTCGCCAGATAAACGTGGTACTTGCCGCCGGGCAGGATCATGACGCCGCCCTGAGCGCGGCAATGACGCGGCCAAGGTGCTCGGGATCGAAACCGGTCGGAACCAACATCCGAACACCATCGATCTCCAGAACAATCGTCCCGGGCCCGTCAGGCGGCATGTGCCCGCCATCCCCTCCGCCCGCCTCAACGACGACCGGTACCAGACCCAGCATGTCGTCATCCGGCATCGCAAGAACACCGTCCCGCGCCGCCCGCCGCCAAGAATGGAGTTGAGGCGCTGAGACCCCATGCTTGCGCGCAACATCCGCCACCGAGACACCGTCGCGGTAGCTTTCCAGAACAATCTCAGCCTTCACTTGTTCCGGCCATCGACGCCGACCACTCGGCCCAGTCACAACATCGATACGCCCTGCGTATCCTTCTTCGACACTGTGAGAAGTTACGTAATTTTGCACTGTATCATCCATTGGAACCCTCCTTGTTCGGATGGGCTCTTCTCAGATGACAAACTTCAAACGTCTACGAGGGCGGTAACGCGGCGCTTACCGAGGTCCGGACTTCTTCTCTGGTCAGATAGTCGATCAGCCTAGCGTCTGTCTGCTTGGTCGACATGGCCCGGATCATCATCGCCTGTTCAAGGCATACCGGGTGGCGATGTTCGACGAAACGGAAGTACAATTTGATCGCCGCCAGCCGCGCATTGCGGGACCGGACGGAATTTGCCCGCCCTTCCTCAATATGTTTGAAGAATACATAAGGTGTTTGATCGAGTCAGATTTGCCTTTGCTAAAAAATCAATTGCCACATCTACGCAAATGCCCCACGTTATAAGCAGATATCAATTTATAGCTTAAAAACCGAAGACAGAAATGAGGAATCTATGGGAAAGCGCGATGAACTGATTAATCGGTATATGGACGATCTGAAAACCAAGTGTGGTGTCATACCGGACTTGGATCTACTTACCAAAGTCACGATCGGCTGCGGCCCGTCAATCTATAATCCTGATGCGGCGACAGTGGCCGCAAGTGATTCTTCAGAACTTGAGACGGTCAAAAACAACTTCCTGATCAAAAAACTGGGTCTTTCGGACGGATCCGAACTCATGAACGCAATCAATTCCATCGTCGACATCTACGGACGCTCTGAGCGTAACAAATTCCGACCGGTTGTTTACTATCTTCTAGTGAAGCATTTCAGCAAGGAAAAAATCTACGCTTGAACGAGGTTTAAAGTAATCCAAACGAACCGGTACATACTCTGTGCTAAACCCATGAGAGGAACCCAACCATGGAAACCATCCTTCCAATTATCATTCAGACAGTGACCGGTATTGTCGGTGGTCAAGCCGCCGGAGCGGCGTTGAAGAACGTCGCCATGGGACAACTTCCTAAACTCCTAAGTGGAGCAATCGGTGGAGTCGCTGGTGGCTCGCTTGTCGGCGGCCTGCTTGGCGGTTCTGTGGGTGCTGACCCGGCGGATGGCATTGCCATGGGTGGATTGCTTGGTGACATTATCGGTGGCGGCGCTGGCGGCGCAATCCTGACTGGGATTGTCGGTATTGTAATGAAGAATCTCGACCGTTAATTTAGGTGCAGCAGATCATGTCCTACCTTCCGCACCGGGGGTGTTGTCACGTTAACTCGCCGAGTTTGCAAGTTGGCATGCGGATCGTTGATCAATGGGCATTTGCCGCGGATTTCCACGTCTCCAATGCTTCGAGCCGATGGTTGCGGATGGTGAGAGCGGACCGATGGCGGGCTGGGACAGAGAAGAAATTACGGGTTGCGGACTGCATAGAGACGAAGCGCTGCAGTCCACCCGGTGATCGGAAGCCCTGCATTTATCGCTCTCGTTTTCGAGAAGGCAGATGGCTGTTCTCTGCACGGTTATTGAGCCTTTGTGGGACCACTGATCAAGTCTCGGTGCGACCAGGCGTTGGCGGCACCATAGGATCGCGATTTGTCCCTAATGATCCTTTTGGGCACGAAACCCAGCGTTTTATCAGCTTGACCAAAAGCCGCTTTGCGGCGCGCTTGTCTCGCCTCGATTGGAGGATCTCCTCCAGGGGGCCGAACTTGAAGGTCCAGCGTCGGATCGTTTCATACGAAACGTCCACGCCACGTTCCAGCATCAGCTCCTCGACCTCGCGCAGGCTCAAGTTGAAACGGCCGTAGAGCCAGACAACATGAGCATTGATCTGGGGCGGAAACCAAGTGGCGCTTGCAGTTGATATTCAATGCCTGCATCGACACCGCCTACGCCCAGATTCATGAACCATCAACCTCAGGCCCGTTAACGTGACAACACCTGCGCATGCACGGCCGGGCAATGGGTGGGTCGTTGGAAGACCGTCATCGGGCCGAAGCTAAAGGCGCGCGGTTTTGAGAATCAGAAAACGGAGGTTAGGATTGGTGTCTGCGTGCTGACCCGGATGACTGAACCTGGTCGCCCTGGTTTCGAACGCACCGCCTGAATTCCGTCTCGGGCAGGGCGCATTCCAAATTGGAGTCGATCTGTGAAACACGACCGTCAAAGACCCTATCTCCCGACTTCCATATAGAGCTGTTGCGCGCCCGTAGGCAAAACGCCTCGCTGTTCAAGCAACATCACACAGCGCAAGGCAAGGTCGAAAGAACTGTAGCAGTGATGCGCTATCAACGCCAAATGCTTAAGCTGCTCGTCATCAAACTGGTTCGGCTGTGAAAAATTACGCACATAGACTATATCTGCCTCAAGTAGCTGATTCAGAGCCTTTCTGGGCGTGTTGTCCACAACGCAGGGCGCAATAGGCCACTTTTTGATCGCTGCAAAGCAATGCGGCATAAACCCCTGCTTGCGCAGTTCGACGTCAATTTCACCCATCCCCGGCTGGTCCTTGTAAAGCGTTACAAAGGACACTTCGACCTGAATGACCACTGACTGCGCCAATTTGGACTTGCCCGACTGGAACACGGCGAGTTCACCACCCTGAATGTCAATTTTAAGGAAATCCAGCGCACCGATTTCCGCGACATCATCGAGCTTACGCGTGGGCATCTTCACCCGCTCTACAACCTCGCCAAACGGAGCGAGAACTTCGAACAAACTCAATGTTGCGGGGTCGGGTTCAAACAGACTTGTCATACCGGACGCGCGGCAGATTTTCAGCGTATGCGTATTGCCGTCCCCGATTGCATAGGGAAGGTATCGTTCATTGTCGCTCTTTTCACGCTGCAACCTTGCCAGTGCTTGTTCTTGTGGTTCAAACCCCGTGACACGACACAAACCCGCGTCCAACATGGGCTTGTAGGGAGGCGAGCCATCAATGGGATTGGCGCCAATATCAACGACTTCTGTGAGGCGTGCAGGCTTTAGCATATCATGCAAACTGTGGCTCATACTTCGAATGTTCTCCCAAATTGCCTTTTATTTTGGTAGAGGGGTTGCCTGAAACCGCAAACAGATCAAGGGATTTTTGCCCGGGGGTGGCGGTCACTGGGTAATCTCCCCATTTTTAATGGGGATGGATTCAGGCGGCGGTTTTCAGTTTTATTGTAGGTGTGATGCCGCCGATGCTCATGTCGGGTCGCTCGTTGTTGTAAGTCCATAGCCATTCAGATGCCTGATTCTGTGCTTCCTTGATCGTTTCGAAGATATATTGGCTGAGCCATTCACCCCGAACCGAACGGTTGTAGCGCTCGATATAGGCGTTCTGCTGAGGCTTTCCGGGTTGGATGTATGCCAAAGAACGCCCTGCTTTTCGGCCCATTCCATGAGCTTTCCGCTGACGTATTCGGGTCCGTAACACGAATGGTTTTTGGTTTCCCACGCCATTCGATGATCTGGTTCAGGCTGCCCACGGCGGATGTCACGTCGCTGGACAATACGCTGGTGCCGAAAATCGAGAAACAGGGGTATTTCGCGTGCACATAATGATTAGGATAAGCGGTCGACTATTTGTCGCGCAGCCGATACGGCAGCACGCGCGGCCAGATCAACGTCAAGTGTTTCTAGTGCCACGACGCCCACCGAGCATTCCAGCATTGTAAGCCCATCTGTCGGGAGGTGTGCCGCACTCGATACGCCAATAGCACCCTTGTGAAGTTGTCCGCGCGTCACGCTATATCCATGCTCGCGAGCAAACAGGATGTCATCACTTTCATTTTCAGCCTCAGGGCGCAGTGCCAGGATCGCGATGCCGGCGGCGCCACGTTGCAGGGGGTGGCGAGTGCCGACGCGGTAGTGAATGGCGATTGCTGCTTCGCGCGGTTCGGCTGTCAGGGCCACCACGCACTCGTCACACTCGGCTATTGAAAGAAAGGCCGTCGCGCCGCTTTGTTCGGCAAGATCCTGCAAGATCGGTCGCGCCGTTTCGCGAAGCCCGTCCAAAGTGCGAGAACCGAGCATGTAGGCGCTAGTCCCCAATGTGATACGCCCGTCTTCTGCGCGACGCACCATGGCGTGATCCGTCAGCGTCGCGACGATACGGTACGCCACTGCCCGGTGCAGCCTAAGCCGCTCTGCCAGGTCACCGACCTTTAGCCCGCCCGGTGTGCGAGCGATCAAAAGTAGCGCTTCGATGCCCCGTTCGAGTGTTTTCAATCGGCCTGCCGTCATAATTACGCGTTTCCTGTGTGTGTTTGGTGCAGCAATAGGTCATCTTTTACGGCAATTCGCAAGGATGTGTCCCGTTATTTGCAACAAATGTTCGGTAATAGAGATTGAAGGTCCGTTATTGGTCAGATACAAGGTGGATGAACATTCCGATCGAGTGGAGGCGACGAAATGGCAGTGACCCCCCCGAATTCTGCGAGCGAAGCCTGTCCGCTTTCCGATGAAACCACAGCACAGCAAAATGGCTGCCCGGTATCTGATCCGGCCGCGATGGCACGGGATTTTGACGCATTCCAAGGTGCCTACCAAGTCGACCCGGCCGAGGCACTGCGCTGGTCGCGCGATCAGTTGCCCGTCTTCTACGCGCCGAAGCTCGGATATTGGGTGGTCACGCGCTACGATGACATCAAGGCGGTCTTTCGCGACAATATCCTGTTTTCGCCCAAAAACGTCCTTGAAAAGATCACGCCCGCCACGGACGCGGCGATGACGGTTCTGAAAAGCTATGGTTACGCGATGAACCGGACCATGGTGAACGAGGACGAGCCCGCGCATATGGAACGGCGGCGGGTGCTCATGGGTCATTTCCTGCCGGAAAATCTGGAAAAGCAGCAAGAGATGGTCCGCCGCCTGACGCGCCAGAAGGTTGATGAATTCATCGACAGCGGCCGCGTCGATCTTGTTGAGGCCATGCTATACGAAGTTCCGTTGCTGGTGGCCTTGCATTTTCTCGGCGTGCCCGAGGACGAGATCGAGACACTGCGGACGTTCTCGCTTGCGCATTCGGTGAACACCTGGGGCAAGCCTTCGGACGAAAAGCAGGTCGAGGTCGCGCATGATGTCGGGCGTTTCTGGCAATATGCGGGGCAGGTCATCGAAAGGATGCGTGAGGAAAAAGACGGCCAGGGCTGGATGCATCACACCATTCGGATGAACGCTGAGATGCCCGACGTGGTGACCGACAGCTATGTGCATTCGATGATGATGGCGATAATCGTGGCCGCACATGAAACGACGTCGCTGGCGTCTACCAACATGTTCAAGACGCTGCTGGCGCATCGCGACGCCTGGGAAGACATCTGCTCTGATCCGTCCCTGATTCCGAACGCGGTCGAAGAGTGTCTGCGCTACGCGGGATCAATCATGGCATGGCGTCGCCAGACCACCGCCGCGACTACGCTGAACGGCGTCGATCTGCCGGAAGGGGCAAAGCTGCTGATCGTGCAGGCGTCGGGCAATCAGGACGAACGGCATTTCGAAGATGGTGACAGCTTTGATATCTACCGCGACAACGCTGTCGATCACCTGACCTTCGGCTATGGTGCGCATCAGTGCATGGGCAAGAATATCGGACGCATGGAAATGCGTATTTTCCTGGAAGAGATGACCCGCAGGCTGCCCCATCTGAAGCTGGCCGAGCAGGACTATTCCTATCTGCCGAACACGTCCTTCCGAGGGCCGGATCATCTTTGGGTCGAATGGGACACTGCGCATACCCCGGAAAAGATCTTGTCCGAAGCCCGGCGCGCGAAACATGAATTCGCCGTCGGCGCACCTGCGCGGCGCGACATTGCCCGCAAGATCAGAGTGACCGAAACCCGCAGCGAGGCCGAGGGTATTCTGGGCCTGACCATCGAAGACGCGCAGGGAAGAACATTGCCCAACTGGAGCGCGGGAGCCCACATCGAGCTGTGCGTCGGCGACTACGATCGCAAATATTCGCTTTGCGGTGACCCAGAACGCGGCACCTATCAGGTTGCGATCTTGTGCGAGAATCAGGGTCGCGGCGGTTCTCGTCACATTCACAAAACCCTGAAAAACGGTGCCGAGATCAAGATGCGCGGGCCCTCCAACCTGTTCCGGCTAGATGAAGGTGCTGCACATTATGTTCTGATTGCCGGAGGGATCGGGGTGACGCCGATCCTCGCAATGGCGGACCGGCTTAAGACTTTGGGCAAGAGTTACGAGTTGCACTATGCTGGCCGTTCCAAACGCACGATGGCGTTTCTGAATAGGGTCTCACGGGACCACGGACCGGTTCTGTCGCTCTATGCCGATGACGAAGGCAGGATAATGGACCTAGCAACGATGGTCGCCGCAGTTCCGGAAGGCGGGCAGATTTACGCGTGCGGTCCGCACGGGTTGCTGAACGCGCTAGAGAATTTGACCGATGGTCTGCCGCAGGACACCTATCATTTCGAGCATTTCAGCACGGGAATCTCGGGACTGGACCCTGCAAATGAGTCCTCGTTCGAGGCTGAATTGACCGATTCCGGCATGGTGCTTCAAGTGGCGGCCGATGCGACGCTGCTGGACGCCATCCTTGCCGCAGGAATCGACGTCGCTTGTGATTGCCGCGAAGGTCTCTGTGGGTCCTGCGAGGTGGAAGTGATTGAAGGCGAAATCGACCACCGTGACATGGTGTTGACGCGAAATGAGCGTGCGCAGAGCAACCGGATGATGAGCTGTTGCTCGCGCGCCAAAAACGGCGCGCGGATCAAGCTTGCACTCTGACTATTCCACAACATTGACCCCAAGGGAGGACTATCATGTCGACAAAAACCAAACTCATGACGGCCGTCGCACTGACCACCGCATTGACCGCACCGGCGGCCAGTGCCGAAACCACGCTGAAGGTAAGCCACTATCTGCCTGCGGTGCATGGCATCCATACCGATTTTATCGAACCTTGGACGCAACAGGTGACCGAATGCACAAACGGTGAAGTCCAGTTCGAGATATTCCCGGCGGGCACGCAAATGGGCAACGTCGCGCGGCAACAAGAACAGGTTATGGCCGGTGTCGTTGACATCGCGCATGGCTTGCACGGCATTCCGCGCGGTCGGTTTCCCGCGACATCGCTGATCGACATGCCGTTTCTGACCGACGATGCAGGTGCCGCCAGCTATGCGTTGTGGGAGCTTTTCCCCGAATACCTGTCTGACGAATACAATGGCCTTAAAGTATTGGCGCTGCATGCCCACAATGGCGGTGTGTTGCACACCAATGAAAAGAAGGTCGAAACCATCGAGGACATGAAGGGGTTGCGTATTCGCACCCCAAGTCCTGCCGTATCCGAGATGCTTTCATTCCTGGGGGCCGATCCGCAGGGGCTTCCGCCGGGCGAAGTTTATGAAAGCCTGCAGCGTGGCGTGATCGACGGCACGGTTTTCCCATGGGATCCGGTCAAAAGCTTTGGTCTGAACGAAGTGCTGAACTACCATCTTGAACTTGGTGCCTACACCGTGTCGTTCTTCTTCGTCATGAACGAGCGGTCTTACGAAGGTCTGAGTGAAGAGGCGCAGGCCTGCGTCGATAAGTATTCCGGGGGCGATCTGGTGGCCAAATTCGGCGACTGGTGGGACATGTGGGATGCGCCGGGTCGTCAGGATGCTATCGACGCCGGTCACCAAATCACCGAACTTTCGGATGAGCAGCGTGCGCAGTGGGAAGAAACCCTGCAGCCGATGATGGATGCATATTTGCAATCGGTCAAAGACGCGGGTGTGGACAATGCCGAAGAGATCTATCTGGCGATGCAAGACAAGATTGCCGAATACGAAGCCGCGCAGCAGGACTGATCTGTTCGGACAAATGACCAAGGCCCCGGCACGCGAACGTGTCGGGGCCTTACTGTGAGGGAGGGTATGGATTTGGGACAACTTGCAAAGCTGGCGCGCGGATTGATCAATGCATTCGCCATGCTGGGCGTCATCGCCTACGGGGCTGCGGCGCTTGTCACCGTGGCGGATATCATCGGGCGCCGTTTTGGGCTTCCTGTCGAGGGCGTCGTCGATCTGGTGCAGCTGTTTGTGGTGACCGGCGCGTGGCTGGTCCTGCCGTTTGCCTTTCTCACTGCTGCGCACGTCAGCGTCGATTTCGTGCTTGATCTCTTGCCACATGCGTTCGTAGTGCCGCTGAAAATCCTGGGTACCGTCCTGTCCCTGGGGCTTCTGGGGCTTATGCTGCAACAGGGATATACGACGTTTCTTACCCGGACCATGTTCGGTGACACCTCGCAACAATTGGGCATTCCGATCGCATGGTACTGGTACCCGCTGCTTGTCGGCATGACCGTTTCCCTTCTGGCTGTCCTGCTTGAACTGGGCGCATCGCTGAAACAGGAGAGGCAATCATGAGTGATCCGGTTCTCGGGCTTCTGGGCTTTGCTGCGGCGCTTTCGCTGATCGCCTTTGGTGTGCCGGTCGCGATTTCGATGGGGGTTATCGGGGCCCTTGGCTATTGGTACATGAACGGCTGGATGGGCGTTTCGTATATTCTCGGGTCAAGCCCGTTTGAGTCGATCTTTCCCTATTCTTTCTCGGTCATTCCGTTGTTCGTGATGATGGGGGTCTTTGCCTCGCACGCGGGGTTGTCGCGGGCCCTGTTCAATACCATCAACGCGTTCATCGGACACCGCAAGGGCGGGCTGGCTATAACAACAGTGGCTGCCAGCGCCTTTTTTGGGGCGATCTGCGGCTCGTCACTGGCCACGGTCGCCACCATCGGACGTGTTGCCTTGCCCGAGATGAAGCGGCACGGCTACGATGCGTCCCTGTCCACGGCGACGGTTGCTGCGGGCGGCACGTTGGGCGTTCTCATCCCGCCTTCGATCCTTTTGGTCATCTATGGCCTTCTGACCCAAAGCTCGATCGGCCAGTTGTTTATCGGCGCCCTGATACCGGGCATTCTGGGCGCTGTGCTTTATGCAGTTGCCGTGATGGTCCGGGTGCGTCTGAAACCCGAAATCGCGCCTCGGTCGCCCCGCCAGGGGTGGTCGGAACGGCTGCGCAATTTGGGACAGGTCTGGCAGGTGGTGCTTCTTTTCGCACTTGTGATTGGCGGTATCTACCTTGGTTGGTTTTCACCGACCGAAGCGGCAGCGGTCGGTGCGGTCGGTGCATTCGTGCTGGCGCTTTTTTCCCAAACATTGAACCGCGAGACGCTGAAGGCCTCCATCCACGAGACTGCAGGTCTGACGGGCATGATCTTCTTCATTCTGATCGGTGCTGCTTTATTCAACTTCTTCCTAGAGAACACGGGCCTGCCGCAGTTCATCATTGCCCAGATTGAGGGGGCTGGCATGAGCCCCACTGCGGTGATGATCCTGATCCTTGTGTTCTATATAGTTTTGGGTTGTTTCATGGACGCGATGTCGATGATCTTGCTCACCGTCCCGTTGCTTGCCCCGATCGCGCTGGAACTTGAATTCGATCTGATCTGGTTCGGGATAGTTATCGTCACAGTGGCCGAGATCGGGTTGATCACACCGCCGATTGGGATGAACTTGTTCATCGTTCAGGCTGCCGCGCGGGATGTTCCGCAAAGCACGGTCATTCGGGGGATCTTGCCTTTCATCCTTGCGGATGTGGTGCGCCTTGCGCTTCTCGTGGCGTTCCCCGCGCTGGTGTTGTGGCTGCCCGGGCAGGCATTCTGACAATATTGGAAAGGCTTTCAGGCAGCGATGCCGAGTCAACGTTCAGATGCGAAAGGCGCGGTGCGGGTCGAAACACGGAGCTGTCGATTGCGGATTGAGCAGAGATCTGTGAGCAGCTCTGGACCGCATCGACCTTCGCTGCGAATAGTGTGAAGGTCCGCCTGCAGGACGGACGCGCGTTCCTTGAGCTGGCTGGAGGCCGTGACATCGACGGCCTTCATTTTGACGAGATCACAGCCGCGCAGCTTACTGCTGATGGCCAGACAAAAGCGTGGTAGATCGCGATGGTTGTCGGCCAACTCAAGCCGACCCCTGATTGCCTTGACATGTTTAGACTTCAATGGCCTTTTTGAGCCAACGATGCGCCCCTTGTTCCAAGCGAGGTGAATTGCGCAAACGGCCGGTTAGCTTGGTGTTTGCACGGCATTTCATCCGAACCGCTATACCGCTCGCTTATCCTTGAGAGCAAGTGTGTACTCCCGCAACCAAGCCATGAAAGCGCCGGTGTTGGAGAAGTGATCCTTCATATCTTCAAGCGCCAGTGGCTTACTTATGACAGGTGACTGCGGTTTATTAAGTGAATGTACTACTTCGTGCAAAAGCAGCCCCTGACGCATCGTCGCGGAGACCAGATTGGCAAGCAGATAAAATCGTGAATTCTGGCCTGGGAAATAAATTGGCAGCACAGTCGCGCCCGAGCGCTGGATCATTTTTGCAGTAAATGGGTTCCACTGGCTCTCGACTGCTGGACCGAACCAGGTTTTCGAGGAGGCAACCTCCCCAGCTGGGAAAAGAATTATTACGCCGCCTGATTTGAGGTGCTCCATTGCCTTTTTGCGCATCAAAAGGCTTTCGTTAAAGCTGTCTTCTTCATGCGGAAACGGTACGGGCAGCATAAACTGGCCGATCTCTTTGATGCCGGAGATAAGTGACCGGGTGAGGATCAGAAAATCGCTCCGTTTACGTCCAACCAGCTCAGCCATTACCATGCCATCTACCATTCCATGGGGATGGTTGGCGACGACGATGAGCGGTCCAGTTGTGGGTATGTTGTCAATCTGCTCATCCGGCGTAAGCAAATTTATCCCCATGAACCGGAGGGTCTGACTGAAGAATAAGAGCCCTTCTTGGACACCTGCGCGTTCAAATTTTCGGATCAAGCGTAACAACGTTATTTTTCCCGTCATCCATTCTATTGAACGTATGGCAAAGATTTTTTTCGGATCGGAAAAAGTCGTTGCATAAGACAGTTTGCGTTTGTCGTATGGCACGTTCTTTTTGGGCTCGATCTGCTGCCCGGGCAGCGATGTATCCCGACTGCTTTCTAGCACATTCTCACCCTATTTTATGGCATACCGTCAGACATCTTTTCAGAAATTCTCATCCAAGCGTCCAGTAACAAACACTGCTAACCCATAGCCGAGTTTTTTGACTGCAGAAACACCTCCCTGAACACAAAAAGCAGACTTTCTCCACGAAGCATGTTGAGTGGCAACCACCTTGCACTGCCTCAAAGCCTTCGGCGAGTGCATCGCAGCGAAGGACTCCGGTATTCGCAACGTTGCCACTGTTGCTCGTTACGGTTGTGAGTTTTCGGTTTTCCGCCGAAGCAGGTGGTTCGGTGGAGGTGAAAAGCGCAGTCACGCGGGTGCGCCATACAGGCAGACATTGTTGCGTTTTCTCAGCCCGCCGATTGTCCTGCATGGTGACAAGCCACGACGGCGTCGCGGGTTCCGTTGCCCTTCAGCGCAGGGGTTTTCACGCTGCAAATCTCTGTGGCGATTGGGCAGCGGGTGTGAAAGCGGCAGCCTTTGGGCGGATTGATCGGCGAGGGCAGGTCACCCTTGGGGGTGATGCGCTTGCGGTTGCGCTCGACGCGGGGATCGGCGCGAGGGATGGCCGATATCAGCGCCTGCGTATAGGGGTGCTGTGGATTGGCAAATAGCGCCTCGACAGGGGCAAGCTCCACGATACGGCCCAGATACATCACCGCCACACGGTGCGATATGTGGCGCACCACGCCCAGATCGTGGGCGATAAACAGATAGGCGATGCCAAGTTCGCGTTGCAGGTCTTCCAGCAGGTTCAGCACGCCCGCCTGAATGGACACATCCAGCGCCGAGACAGGTTCGTCCAGCACGATCAGTTTAGGGTTCAGCGACAGCGCGCGCGCGATTCCGATGCGCTGGCGCTGGCCGCCGGACAGTTCGTGGGGATAGCTTGTGGCCAGATCACGGGGCAGGCGGACCATATCGAGCAGTTCGGCGATGCGGGTCTTCAACTCGGCGTGAGGCAGATTGGCAAGGCGCAGCCCCTCGGCCAAAATTTGTTCGACGGTCATGCGTGGATGAAGCGAGCCCATAGGGTCCTGAAACACGATCTGCATGTCGCAACGCAACTGGCGCAACGCGGTTTTGTCAGCAGCGGTCACGCTTTGCCCTGCCAGCGTCACCTGACCCGAGCTGGGTTCGATCAACCGCAGGATCGACCGACCGAGGGTGGATTTGCCACAGCCGGATTCCCCGACAAGGCCAAAGGTTTCACCCGGTGCAATGTCAAAGGATATGCCCGATACCGCCTGCACCGCTCCAACCTTGCCGCCCAGAAGGCCGCCGCTGAGGGGAAATTCCTTGGTCAGGTCGCGCACGCTGAGAACGGGGGCCGGGGGGATCACCGGGATCACGGGGGCAATGCTGTCGTTCATCGTGATACCTTTGCCTTGGCGCCCAGCAGGGGAAAGTGGCAGGCATAGTCGGTGGCGTGGCCGATGGTGAGTGCAGGGTCTTGAGTGTGACACAACGCTTGCGCCTGTGGGCAGCGCGGGTGGAACGCGCAGCCGTCGGGCCGGTTGGCGATCGAGGGCGGGGTGCCTTCGATCTGCTGCAACGTGCCGGTACCGTCGATGGTGGGCACCGCGCCGATCAGGCCGCTGGTGTACGGGTGCGCTGTTTCGTAGAACAGCGGATCAATCGGTCCGCTCTCGACAATCCTGCCACCGTACATGACGGCGATCTTGTCCGCGATGCCCGCGACCACACCAAGATCATGGGTGATCAGCACCATGCCCACCCCCAGATCGCGGCGCAGGTCGCGCAGCAGATCGAGGATTTGCGCCTGCACCGTCACATCCAGCGCCGTGGTCGGTTCGTCCGCGATCAGCAGTTGCGGATTGTTGGCCAGCGCCATCGCGATCATTGCACGCTGGCGCATGCCGCCGGAAAACTCGTGCGGATACTGGCGGACCCGCTTTTCAGGCTGCGGAATGGCCACGCGTTCGAATAGCCGCTCGGCCTCTTTCAACGCATTGCGACGGGATATGGTGCGGTCATGCAGCAATATGGCTTCGGCGATCTGGTCACCGATGCGCAGAACGGGATTGAAGGCGGACAGTGGATCCTGAAAAATACAGCCGATGGATTTGCCGCGGATCTTCTGGATGCGCGAAGCGGGCATGCCGATCAGCTCCTGTCCGTTGAACCGCGCACTGCCCGAGACCTGCGCGCCGTGGGGTAACAGTTGCAGCAGCGCCATCATGGCGATGGATTTGCCCGACCCGCTTTCTCCGACCACGCCCAGCACTTCGCCCGGATCCAGTGAAAAATCGACGCCGCGCAGGCCCTCGGCCCAGAAACCGTAGCTGTCGGAAAACGAAATCCGTAGGTCCTTGAGCTCGAGCAGGGGCGTTGTCATGTCGACCTCCGGTCAAATAGGTCGCGCAGGCCGTCGCCCAGAAAGGAAGTGGCCAGCACCACCGACAGGATCGCCATGCCGGGGCCGAAGGCGATCCACCAGTCGTAGAACCGCGTGGCCCCTTCGGAAATCATGCTGCCCCATTCGGGCGCGGGGGGCGTGGCGCCCAGCCCGATGAACGACAGCGATGCTGCCAGCAGGACGACCTGCCCGAAATCCATCGTCGCGTTGATCAGCGTGGGCGTCCAGCACAGGGGCATGACGTGTACACGCAACACCCGCAAGCTGGAGGCTCCGCCTGCGATGGCGGCCTCGACGTGCTCGCGTTCTTTCACTTCCAGCACTTGGCCGCGCATCAGCCGCGCATAAATCGGCCACCAGACGATGACCATCGCAATGGAGGCATTGGCCAGCCCTGGCCCCAGCATCGCCGCAACGGACATCGCCAGAAGGATCGGCGGGAAGGACACGGTTACATCGACCAGCCGCATGATGATGCTGTCCCACCAGCCACCGAAATAGCCCGCAAGCGCCCCCAGAAGCGAACCGATGGCCACGGCACTGGCCACGACGACAACGGCGATCGGGATCGACCAGATGCTGCCATGCAGGGTACGTGACAGGACATCACGGCCCAGGGCATCGGTGCCCAGCCAGTGATCGCCCGAGGGGGGTTGCAAGCGTCGTCCCACCATAGCCAGTGGGTCGGCGATGGGCCAGAACTGGATGGTCAGCAACGTCACGACCCAGAACAGCAGAATCATCGCTCCGATCTTGGCGGTCAGGGGCAGCTTGCGCGACACCTGGCGAAAGGATTTCAGCAACCGCTGGCTGACGGGTGCGATGACGACGGGAGGGGAGGAGACGTGGGTCATGCGTTCACCTTGATGCGCGGGTTGGCCCAGGCGTAGGCGATGTCGGTCAGCAGGTTGGCCAGCAGAAAGGCGACAGAGCCCACGATGGTCACGCCGCCAATCGCCGGATAATCCAGTGAGGCCGCCGCGCGCACCGCGTAAGAGCCGATGCCCGGCCAGGAAAAGATCGCCTCGGTCAGAACCGCGCCGGTGATCAGATAGGCAAAGGTAAAGCCAAGGATCGTCAGTAGCGGGATCATCGCGTTGGGCAGGGCGTGTTTGACCAGCACCACACGCTCGGGCGCGCCTTTGGCCCGCGCGGTGCGGGCATAGTCCAGCGACATGCCCTCGACCAGTGACGAGCGCACAAGACGCGTGATGATGCCCGTGACCGACCAGCCCAGCACAAAGGCAGGCAACGCCAGATGCGACAGGGCCTGAACAAAAAGTGGCAGATCGCCGGCGATCAGCGCGTCGATGGTGTAAAAGCCGGTGAAATGTTCGGGCGGCGCCACACGCGGTGGCAGTCGGCCTGTGCCGGGCACCACTGACAGGCGCACAGACAACAGGTAAAGCAGGATCAAACCGGACCAGAAGATTGGCAGCGATGATCCGATCAGCGCAAACACCCGCGCAAGGCTGTCAAAGACAGATCCGCGAAACCGCGCGGATAGCAGCCCCAGCGACAGGCCCATCACCGTGCCGAACACCATCGCCACGATCACCAGTTCCAGCGTGGCGGGCAGGCGCTCTGCAATGTCCTGCGCGACGGGGCGGCGGGTGGCGAAGGATGCCCCCAGATCACCCTGCACCAGATTACCGAGATAGCGCACGTAGCGGACGGGCAGGGGCTGATCCAGCCCCCATTCGGCCTTCACCGTGGCTACAATTTCGGGATTGTTCATCATCCGTTCAGGGACAAGGGCGGCCAACGGATCGCCCTTGGTCATTTGCGTCAGAAGGAAGGAGACACTCGCCACCCCAAGCAGCAGCAATGGAATGGAAATCAGCCGTCTCAGGATATAGGCGAGCATCACTTCACTTCCTTGAGATTTCAGCCAGCGGAAGGTTACAGCAAGCCGAGTAGCGCACGCCTTCGATGTCATTGCGATAGGCAAGCACAAGATTGGGCGAGACCAGCGGCAGAATGATCGCATCCTCCATCATTTCCTCGCCGAGTTGCTGATAAATCGCCGCAGCTTCTTCGGGCGACGATGCCAGCGCCTTGGCGTACAGGTCTGCCTCGGCCGGGTTCACCACCAGTTCGGGGGTGTCCAGACCGGCACGGACCGTCCAGGGAAAGCCTTCGATCATGCCGAAATACTGCACATATTGCGCGGTGCCGTAATAGTCAGGCGCATAGTAAACCGCCGTGACCGGCCATTCACCTGCGCCCAGCTCGTCCCGCCAGACTGCCCATGTCAGGGGTTTCAGCTCCAGTTCGACACCGACAGCTGCGAAATCCTGTTGCAGCTTTTGCATCATGATGTTGAATTCAACCCCGTAGACGTTGTCGTTGGGATAGCCTGCGACCAGCTTCAGATCGGCCGCCCCGGCGGCGGCCAGCATCTCTTTGGCCGTTTCGACATCCTGCGCACGCGGCGTCAGACCTGCGGTGCCCGGAAAGCCGTTGGGAATGGGCGCGGCTTGCTTGGCGCCACTGCCGCCCACGGTAAAGTCCAGCATTCCGTCATAGTCGATGGCCAGCGCTAGCGCCTGACGCACTTGCGGAGTCAAAACCTCGGCCATGCCTTTGGCGCCTGGGATAAAGCCGATGTAGACAAAGTTATAGGACGGAACGACCTCGGTGGTGACATCCTCCGAGCGGATCGAGCGGGCCGTATCGGGGTCAATCTGCATGGCGATGTCGACCTGACCGGTTTCAAGCGCCTGCGCTTGGCTGACCGCATCCTGAATTTGGGTGACGACGATTTCGCTGAATGCAGGTGCTTCGCCCCAATAGGCGTCGTTGCGCGACAGACGCAGTTCCGCTTCGGGTGTGTAGGCCTTCAGCGCGTAGGGTCCGGACCCCAGCGAGTTCGACAGGAACCACTGTTCGGACTTGTCGGTCTCGGGGGCGTCTTCGCCTGCGGTCGCCCCTTCCGCCATCGCGGCCTCGGCGTTGATCACGCCGGTGTAGGACGACGAGATTTTGTTGAGGAATTCAGAGCTGGGCGCGTCCAGCGTGAATTTGACCGTTTTCGCATCCACAGCTTCGGCGTTGATCAAGCCGTCCATCAGGAACGATGGCGACCCTTTTAGGTTTTTCAGGCGGTTGATGCTCCACACCACGTCCGACGCTTCGACGGGCGAGCCGTCGGCAAAAGTCGCGTCCTTTAGGTGAAAGGTGAACTCGGTGAAAGTGTCGTTGGTTTTCCACGACTCTGCCAAGTTCGGCACCAGCGTTTCGTTGTCGGGGCCAAGTGTGATCAGCGTCTCGTACACTGCCGTCAGGTAAAATTGGCACGTGTCACAAAAGGCGCGCGCCGGATCGAGAGAGTTCACATCCATAGAGCGCGCGATCACCAAAGTGTCGGTGTCCTGGGCCGTCGCCGGTGCTGCGATGAAGGCTGATCCGGCCAGTAAAAGGGCGGCCACCCCTTGTTTTAGTCTGAACTGTATCATGGTTGGTTTCCCTGTTGGCGCTTGTTTTGCGCGCTCACGCATCAATAAGGGCCGTCAAAGCAGCAGACGGTTTCAGTGATGCGCGGCTTCGCTTGATATCCTCGAATGCGGCGCCGGTCGCTTCAAGGGTCAGCGCGATGTCCGAGCGGGTCATCGCGGCATTCATGAACATATTATGATAGGGTGAGAGGTAGACGCCTCGTTTCAGTGCAGCCTGACAAAAGCCATAGCCGATGCGAAAATCGGGATCGTCCTCGAACAGGACCATCGGCAGGGTGACGGGGCCGGTCTGACGCAGGCCAAAGCCGTTGCTTACGGCCTGTTCTGCCAACCCCTTGCGGAAGCTCTGGCCAATCACGGTCATGTGTTCTAGATAGTCGGTTTCGCGGATCAGCCGCATGGTTTCCAGCGCGGCGGCCATGGGCACAGCGGCAAACCAATACGAGCCGGTGACAAATATCTTTGTTGCGGCTTCGCGGGCGCGGTCGTTGCCCAGCAGCGCCGATATCGGTTGGCCGTTGCCCAGAACCTTGCCCCATGCAGACAGGTCCGGCCGTACACCCACCGTTTCCCAAGAGCAGTCGCGGCACATGCGAAAGCCTGCGCGCACGTCGTCGACAACCAGCAGTGCGTCATACTCGTCGGCAATGCGACGGGCAGCCTGCGCATATTCGCGGTCGGGCATGGACTGATCCGTGAATGTATCGTGGCGGAAAGGGGCAGCAAAGATACCTGCGAGATCGTTGCCCGCTTCGTTTGCGGCGTCTTCAAGGGCTTGCGTGTCGTTGTAGTCGAAGTAAATCAGGTGCGCGCGGTCTTCGGGCAGGACGCCGCCCGGACGGGGTGTGTTCCATGGCATGGCGCCGTGATAGGCATTCTTCGCCACCAGCACTTTGCGTTTGCCACGATAGGCCCGCGCTATCATCAGTGCCATCATCGTGGCATCGCCGCCATTTTTGCAGAACATTGCCCAGTCGGCGTGCGAGATCATGCCAACCATTGCCTCCGCCAGATCCACGATCAGCGGGGAAGGGCCGGTCGCCGCGTCGATGCTGGTCTGTTGCGCCGATATGGCCCGGGCGATGTCGGGGTGGTGATAGCCCATCAGATTGGGGCCATAGGCGCACATATAGTCGATGTATTGATTGCCGTCTGCATCGGTGATCCGTGTGCCCTCGGCCTTGGTGAAAAACTGCGGAAAGCCGTCCGGCATCAACGCGGTCGACTGGTGGCCGTACATGCCTCCGGGGATCACTTGCGCCGCACGTTCGCGCAGGGCGCGGTCTTGAGAGTTGTTAGCCATGTCTGCTTCCTCGCTGATGTGCCTCGACGGTAGGTGCGGGATTTTTTTCTGGCAATATAAAATTCGAATAATCCTTCAATTTCTTCCGTGGCAACGGTCGGCGGGTAGGGCGTGCGGCGAAAATTTCCTCTCTATAATATCGAAAACTATCCATTTTTTTCACACATACTGAACGGGAGCCAATCTACGTCAAAGTATTAATGAGGGTAAAATCGACTAAAATTGAGGCAAAGCGCCCACAGCGATTGTCTCGAGACCAGCCGGTTCTTGCGAGAATCATCTAAAAAGACCTTGTTCGAATCTGTGTCAAGGGACATGGGGCAGGCTGCTTCTGATCCGCCGGGTCGGGACAAATCCGCATAAACATTGTACTCACAACTGTGTCGGGTCTAGATACATCTCACATCGAAGGAGTGAGGGGGCTGATGGAACAGAAGGTAGAAATCGACGGAAAGCCCCGAAAGTTGCGAAAGCGGGGCATCAAGCGGCTGGAGACGCTTCTGGATGCAACGGCCAGGTTGTTGGAGACGCGTCTAGATGACAACATTAGTTTGGCCGAGATCGCGGCAGAGGCCGACATTCCCCTGGCCTCCGTCTATCACTTTCTGCCCAACAGGAACGCGGCGTTTGTCATGCTGGCCGAACGATATAACACGGAAATGTCTAGGCGCGTCACCGATGAAATCATCCCGCTGCCCAAGAAATGGCAGGACATTCTGGCGTTTCGCCAGCAGCAGGGCGCGCTGTACTTGAACAGCAACCCAGCCGCGCAGCGTTTGTTTTTGGGTGCCGGTGTCAGCGTCGAGGTGCGCAACACCGATCTGAACGGCAACGCCGCGTTGGCCAAATCCTATGCGTGCCTCTTCGGCAGCTATTTCGAGATTGAAACATCGGAATTTCTCGAAAACCTTATGGCGACTTCGATTGCATTGATGGACGGCATCTGGGCGTTGTCCTACAGCCGCCATGGCAAGATCACAGATGAGTTCGTGGCGGAATCAACCTTGGCCTGCACCGCCTATCTGCGCTGTTACTTGCCTGAGTTTCTACCCAAACGCCGTGAGCAGGGGCCGTAGAGGGCGCAAATGTCGGGTCTGTTATCCAGTATGTAGTGGAAGAAAATTTGACTAAAATGAGATTCTATGGTGAGTTTTTAAATTTTTCCCATATTTAACCAAATAAAAATTGACTAAAGTCCATGCCTTGTTCCACGCTCAAGCTGACTGGCGCGGCACTGCGCTTGCACCCTGCACAGGCAAAGGACCCGCTATGAACATTTCCGACTGGATCAACGCACTGAACACATCCATGGTATCAAACGATCCCTCTGCTGTAGGCGCGCTGTTCACCGATGGTGGTTTCTGGCGCGATTTCCTGGCGCTGGGTTGGACCTTGCAAACCCTTGAAGGGCGCGCGCAGATCGAAAAATTTGTTGCACAAACCGCAAAAGGTGCGGAATTTCGGGCCGATTCACTGGCCGACGCGGACGCCACCGAAGGGTTCATTTTGTTCCAGACCAAACAAGGGCGCGGACGCGGGTTCGTCCGTCTCGAAGATGGGAAATGTCTGACGCTGCTGACCGTTCTGGAAGAGTTGAAAGGCCACCCCCTGCCATTGCGGGAACGCCGCCGCTCCGGTCTGATGGCGGAGCCGGACAAGGGCAACTGGAAAGAACAATTTGCCGCCAAAACCGATGCCTATGCCGCCGGTGATGACCCCTATGTGCTAATTGTTGGCGGCGGGCAGGGCGGTCTGGCGTTGGGCGCGCGGTTAGAGATGCAGGGCGTACCTTATCTGATCATCGACAAGCACCCCAAGGTCGGGGATCAATGGCGCTCGCGGTACAAGGCGCTGACGTTGCACGATCCGGTCTGGTACGACCACATGCCCTATATGCCGTTTCCCGACTTCTGGCCGGTGTTCACCCCCAAGGACAAGATGGGCGACTGGTTGGAAAGCTACGCGCACGCGCTTGAACTGGCTATCTGGACCAACACGGAATGCCACAAGGCCGAGCGTGCAGAAGACGGCACATGGCGCGTGACCGTGGACCGTGACGGACAGGAACTGACCCTGCGCCCGACCCATCTGGTGATGGCGGTCGGCAACGCCGGTTTTCCGCGCGTGCCCGAGTTCGAAGGGCAGGACGACTTTGCCGGGACGCAGTTACATTCAAGCCAGTACAAAACCGGCGAAGGTTTGCAAGGCAAGCGGGTGATCATTGTAGGGGCCAACAACAGCGCCCATGATATCGCCGCCGATCTGGTGCAAAACGGGGCGCAGCCGGTGATGATCCAACGGTCGTCCACCCTCATAGTCCAGCAATCGACTGTCACCGATGTGCTGCTGAAACCGGTGTTCTCGCAAGACGCGGTAGACCGTGGCATCTCCACTGATCTGGCCGACCTGTTGCTGGCCTCGACCCCGCTGCGGTTGCAAGAGCGTGCCAGCAAGCTGACCTGGGAGAACATCCGCAAGTCTGAAGCCGCGTTTTACGATCGCTTGGCGGCAACGGGGTTTAAGCTGGACTTCGGCGAAGACGGCACGGGGATGATGAAATACCAGCGGTCGGCTTCGGGCTACTACTTTGATGTGGGCGCCTGCGAAATGATCATGGACGGTCGCATCGGCATCCGGTCAGGGGTGAATATCGCCCGACTTTTGTCTGACGGGGTCGAACTGGACACGGGCGAGGTGATCCCTGCCGACATGATCGTCTATGCCACCGGTTTCGGCTCGATGGAGGAATGGGTGGCACGTCTGATCGACGCAGACACGGCAAAGCGGGTCGGAAAATGCTGGGGCTATGGCTCTGGTACAAAGGGCGATGCGGGACCATGGGAGGGCGAGTTGCGCAACATGTGGAAGCCCACAGCCGTTGAGGGACTTTGGTTCATGGGTGGCAATCTTGCGCAGGCACGGTTTTATTCCAACCTTGTCGCGTTGCAACTGAAGGCGCGGTTCGAAGGACTGTTGGTCGAGGTGGTCGAGCGCTAGCAACTTTGTTTATTTGGCGCGCAGAATCTGCCAAGGCGTGCCAGTTTTGATGGCATTGCCAACTTGTTTGGCGTCTCGCGGCTGTCTAAACGTTTGCGATGCGCATTCCATTCTCCTTGCCTCGCCTGAAAGGTTATTGCTTCCCGCGCGAGATCGTCGCCTATACGGTCTGGGTCTACTACCGTTTCGCGCTCAGCACGGCAGATGTCGAGGACTTACTCGCAGAACGGGGAGTGACAGTCAGACGAAAGACCGTCCGGAAATGGGTAAACCGCTTTGGGTGTCATTTCGCCGATTGTAGCAAGCGCGATAGGCCTCCGGCGGCCGACAAATGGCATCTGGACGAAGTTGTCATCCCGATCAACGGATGCAAATATTGGCTCAGGCGAGCGTTGGATGCGAACGAGGACGTGCTGGATATCCTCGTGCAACCTCAACGCAATGCCACGGCAGCGCGACGTTTCCTTAAAGCGTCCGACGCAAAACTTGAATCAAAAGGGATTCCCTTGATGCTTCAACTGTGATTCATCCAGTTTGGGAGGATGGATCATGTCAGCACCTTTGCCAGATGCGCTACGGGCGCGGTTCCAGAAGTTGATTGAAGAAGGGTTTAGCGGGCGCGCGGCGGCGTTGCGGTTGAAGCTGTCCCCTGCGACAGGAGCGCGTTGGGGGTTTGCGATCCGGCGAACTGGACAAGCAAAAGCCGCACCCCAGGGCCGCCCCCGCGGCAAAGGTAAGCTTGATCCGCATCGGTCGTTTCTCGTCGAACTGATAGAGCAGGACGGCGACATAACCATGCCTGAACTGGCCGGTGCTCTGTCGGATGCAACCGGCGTACAGGCGCACCCTGATGCGATTGGCCGATTTCTGCGCAAGCTTGGCTTTACGTACAAAAAAAGACGCTGGTCGCCACCGAGCGCCGCCGCGCACGTGTAAAGAAACAACGTGAAGACTGGTTCATCCATCGTCTGCCAGCCGTTTCGGCTAAGCCAGACCATGTTGTGTTCATTGACGAAACTTCGGTCAAAACCAACCTGACCCGACAGCGCGGATGGTCGCAGCGCGGCGAACGCCTCGTCATGGATGCCCCTTTCGGCAGTTGGGGCACACAGACCTTCATCGCGGGTCTCAGTGCCGATGCCTTGCTCGCGCCATGGGTCATCAAAGGCGCGATGGATGGCGAAGCCTTTGCCGCCTACGTCGAACAAGTGCTGGTGCCAGAGCTGGAACCAGGCACTGTTGTCATCCTGGACAATCTTGCCACGCACAAGAATGCCGCCGCTGCCAAAGCCATGCGCGAAGCCGGATGCTGGTTCCTGTTCCTGCCGCCCTACAGCCCCGACCTGAACCCAATTGAAATGGCGTTCTCCAAACTCAAAGCACACCTGCGCAGGATCGGCGCTCGAACATTCACAGATATGTTCCACGCCCTCACAGAAATCTGCGATCTATTCTCGCCAGAAGAATGCTGGAACTACTTTAAGGCTGCCGGATATGTCTCAGGTTAAAAGTCGGCTGCTTTAAGCGACTGGTAGTTCGGTTCGGCGAGCCCCGGATCATCGTGACGGACAAGCTGCGCAGCTATTTCAAGCCGATCCGCGAGCTTACGCCGAACGCGGACCATCGCGCGCACAAGGGTTTGAACAACCGTATTGAGGGCTCGCACAGGCCGACTCGAAGGCGCGAGAAAGTGATGGGCCGGTTCAAATCGCCCCGGCATGCATAGAGATTTCTCGCTGCGCATGATCAGATCAAATCCGTCTTTCGCCCACGCCGATATCAACTCCCCGCCATCTCATACCGCCACACCAGGGCCGATGCTTTCTACCTCTGGAATTCCTATGCTGTCGAAATGACCGCTTGAAACCCTGGCGCTTCAAACTTCTTAATCACGCAAAAACAAGTTGGCGAAGCCAAGGAAACCATTGGTCTAACGGTAATCACCACTAATTTTAGGGGGGATTCCCGAGGCACGCCCCAACTCAACGGCAAGGTAGAACGGTCGCACCGCTCTGACGGGCAGGAATTCTATCAGCTGCTTAGCTACAAAGGCGATGTCGATCTCGAAGCCAAACTGGACGAATGGGAGCGCTTCTACAACTTCCACAGGCCGTACGGCGTGCACAACGGAAAGACACCTTACGAAGCTCTCAGAGAAAAGCTATAATCAACAGAAGGGAAGTCTCGCGAGTAACCGCACCTTACACGATCAAAAGCATACGGTCCGGCAAGTTGACAATGCAAAGCAATCGCCGTCATATCTTGGGACATTCAGACTTTCCATTTGAGGTTGCATCACGAACCCGCAACATCTTCACATTTCACCGGACACTTGATCGCATGGAAGACAACGCACAGCCCCCCTCACAATTTGAAATGCGCCAGTATCTGACTTATCGGCTGGCCAAACTGCAAAACGCATTGAATGTGCAGGCGGCACGGATGCTTTCGGCACACAGCAACCTTATCCTGACCGAATGGCGCGTCTTGTTCATTCTTCACACCATTTCCACAGCCACGATGAGCATGATCGTTCAGGAAAGCCGTCTGGATAAGGCGCAGATTAGCCGCGCGGTCAAAGCGCTGGTGGAAAAGGGCTATGTCTCCACTGTTCAGGACGAAAACGACCAGCGCCGCCATTTGATTAGCGCCACACCTGAGGGCCGCGAGCTGAAGGACAGATTGCTGCCGGCGATGATGCGCCGTCAGCAGGCGCTGACCGATGGCTTGCAAAAGGACGAGGTCGAGAGCTTTTTCAGGGTTATTCAACAGCTTGAAGAAGTCGCCCTGCGTCGCGAATTCTAGAGACACCAACACGGGGCCTGATGCGCCATTGCGGTGGTCGTGGCCAAAGAGGGCGGTGGCGGGCGGTTGATCAATACGGCGTCATTCTTGAGGAGATCCTCCAATCGAGGCGAGACAAGCGCGCCGCAAAGCGGCTTTGGAGCGTGAAGGCATGAAATCATGCCCCTTCCGGATGAATGCCGGGCCACCCGCAGCCAAATGGCGGCGGGTGTCTTGTTTTGACGACAGAACCGTTATGTGCCCTCGCCACCACTGTGGTTGCGACCTATGGCGGCAGGTTATCCGCGCTGCGCGTCAACGGACCATGGACCGGGGCCCGCGGCAGCAAGATATAGAAATCCAAAACAGTAAAGTGCGGCCAGTTCGCCACCGTTCAGTAAGGGAAAGAACCCCTGTGGCAGATGGGCAATGAAGTAGGCGACAGCGGTCATGCCGCTCAGGATAAACGCTGACAGACGAGAGAACAGCCCAATCACCAGTAACAGACCAAAGACCAGTTCGATTATTCCTGCAATTCCCGCTGGTGTGCTCAGGGCAATGTCGCTCATTGGACTTGCCGGGAAACCCAAGATCTTGGTGGTTCCGTGTTGCAGTAGCAACAAGCCGGACATGATCCGAAAAACTGACAAGAGTTGCGGCTGAAAGGGAATTAGAAAGGTCATGTTATAGTCCTCACAGTTTATCCACGATGTGTGGCAAGACGTATTTCAAGTCTTCCGCAACTTTGCAGTTCTGTCCACCGTCATCAGGCCGGCTTGCTATTCAGATGCGGCTGCGTTGCTCAAACGCCATCGTGCCGGTAAAGGTGAGGTGGTTAGGTCGCATCAATCATCATTGTATTCTTCTCGCCGTGCAGGACGGCCAGACCCGCCATCATCCGCACGGAGATACCTTTCTCGCTCTAACGCTTCCACCGGCTGTAGAGCGTCTTGTGGGGGCCATAGGCGGAAGGAGCGTCACGCCAGCGCAAGCCATGACGATTAATAAAGATTATGCCGCTCAGCACACGCCTGTCATCAACCGGGGGCTTTCCGTGCGACCTCGGAAAGAAGGATTTCAGACGCGCCATCTGCGCGTCGGTCAGCCAGAAAAGATCACTCATGTCGCCGCTCCGTTTTAAAAGCCGTGAATCACGCACCGCGGAGGAAATCAGTGGGTCCTGACCCTTCTGCATCTCCAGTTTGCTATATTGTCCCCGCCAGCGGCCTTGGCCGAGGTTGCTGACGGGGCGGTGTATGGCGTCTGAGCCTTGTGGCACTAACCACGTTTGCTAGCGAGCCAGCACCGTCTCTCTTCAGCATCTCGAACAGTTGCATGTGGCCAGATCGAACCACGGATCAGAAGGAAGAGAACATGGATACGGTAACACAAGCTGCGATCATCGGCATAGATATCAGCCGTGATTGGTTAAACGTTCATTGCTTGCCAGGAGGCAACCGCGCGCGTTTCCCGAACAAAGTCAAAGGCCACGAGCAAGTCGCTCAACTCGTTTTCGAGCTGAGTGCGCTAGGCCTTGTTGAAGGTTTTTGACCGTCTCTTGACAGCCTACATTTGCTGCGAAGCACAAATCTTGCAATATGGACTCGTTCGAAACCTTCGTCGCGATCCGCACGAAGGTTCGGTCTTCCATTTTTGGGTCAGTGTTGTGACGTGAAGGTCAAAACTATCTGACGCTCAACAACACGGCGATCACACTGGCAGGGGGGATTCGGGGCTTGCCCGAACGCCCCCTGCATCCCAGGGCCGCGCCAAGAGCGCGTCCGTTTAGGGGACCGCCGGTCATGCTTTGTTGGGGCGCAAATCGGCTTGGAGCCAACGATCGAAGAAAGCGCCGCTTAGCTTGAGAATTGGTTGAAAGCTCTGCGCGACGACAAGCGGTTTATTTTCAAAGCGTCCAGCGCCGCACAGAAGGCAAAAGATTTTGTGCTTGAAAGCGCAGTAGGTCAGCCGGAGCAGTTGCAAAAGGGGGGTGCCTGAAATGCATCTGCCCCCGGATGGCCGGGGGCAGATGTGCAAAAGTGCTCTGGGAGCACAAATCCGGTAGTGAAGTGTTCTAATGCAGGATAGGCTAAGCGCCAGCAATGGGACACAAATTGTCATGCCTCAGAAATCCAAAGTCGCCAAAACCCGTATTTCGCCCACCAGCAAGGCCCGCTTTGAGGCGGTCGCTGCAGGGCACGGTTTGTCTCCTTCGGAGTTTCTTCGGCAATTGATTGAAACGGTTTCAGAGGACGCGGAAGTTTCCGAGACGAGGCCAACCAAAGCGAAAAGAGAGGGCAAGCTGACCGTGCGTGTCGGGAAAGATGTTAGGGCGAAGATCGAGCGCGAAGCCAAAAGCCAGGGTGTCCCACCCTCAACTTGGGCCGCGCGCATTCTGACAGCCCGAACGCAGGCAGCACCGCAACCCGTCAAAGGTGAGCGCAAAGCAATCCGTTGGGGTTTCCGGCAGCTTCGAGGCGCGACGACAAACCTGAACCAAATCGCCACCGCTATGAACCGGGACGTTTTCACCGGGGGACGCTATGCGCCGAAACGGCAGGAGCTGCACGAGTTGCGCAATACGGTTGATGGCCTTCGGGAGCTGCTGAGATTGTACGCGGCGGGACGTTTGAAATTTCAGTTGGGCGAAGAGCTGAGCCATGAGTGATTTTAAATCCGAGTTTGGCTTTCAAGACTGTTGGACCCAGCCCGGACGCCCGCGCACTGTTCGTTCTCCGGCAGCAGGGTATTTTACGACTGGTAAGAAGTCGGACTTGGGCGGCGCGGAAAAAGCGGAGGCAGGGACAGGCAGTCGCGGGACAACAATCAGCGCTGCCGACAAGGCCCGCCTCTCGCGGGTTGTCAATAAAGTGCCCGAAGTTATGGTTAAGGTTTCCCGGCCTGCGAAAACTGACAAGAATGGCAACACCATCACTGTAAACAGACGTACTGAGGGAGCCAGGGTCAGCGCTCATATCGACTATATCAGCAGGAACGGCCAACTAGACGTTGAGACTAGTGACGGCGTGATCCTTACCGGCAAGGCAGCAACCGCAGGTTTGTACCGTGACTGGATGCAGCGCCATGATGATGACAGAGCCAACGGCGATGCGACAGACCGCACCCGGATCACAACGAGCATATTTTTTTCAATGCCGGGGAACACCAACGCCACGGCCGTAAAGGACGCGGTTCGCGATTTGGCTCAGCAAGAGTTTGATGGACGTTATGATTACGTGATGGCCTTGCACACTGACACAAAGCACCCGCATGTTCATTTTACGGTTCGCACCGTAGGACATGATGGGGTGAAGCTGAATCTTCGCAAAGCCGACTTACAGCACTTGCGGGACACGTTTGCGGAAAAGCTACGGAAAAGAGGGATTGAGGCAGAATCGACACCCCGGCATGCGCGCGGCGTAACTCGACAGGGTGCGAGAACGCCAGTCTATAAAATGCGTCAGCGCGGCATAACCCCGTATGTTGATAAGGCAAAGCAACGGGAAGTGAAGCGCGACATGCAGGACAATGGGGGCCGTCTGCCTAGCCAGCCTTGGGACGGTGCGATTGTCGAGCGCCGCAATCGTGTGATGAGAACATATAGCGCTGCGGCGGCAGTTTTGGCGGAGTCTTATGATCCAGACGATAGGGCGCTAGGGCGGGCCGTGGCGGCGTTTTCAGGGCGATTAACAGATGTGGCGACCGAACGGGCCGCAATGGTGCTTAGCGCCTCTGTGGCCCGCTCTGAAGTCCAACGCCAGCCTTCCGTTGATCGTGGCCAGGGAAAAGACCGGCCTGAGGACGAAAAACGGCCCGAGCGGGGGCGCGGACCGTCAAGGGAGCGTTGAGCTGAGTGAAACGGTCAAGTGCATGAGTCCTACTTGTCGAATGCTTCAGATAGCCTCAGTGTCGGTTATGCGCAGGAAGCTGACCCCGCAAAGTTACGAAACGTGGTCGTACTTAGAGACGTGACCGATCGAGAATTGTCGGTCCTCGGTCGCGTCGATGCCGCGCTGCAGCTTTCGTATTGCAGTTATTCGTGCATCGTGCGGCGTTTCGGTTTGGCAGATACCCGGCTCATTGCCGATGTTGGAGAGGAACCGGCTCGATTGCGGTGCGGCCAGCGGCCCAAACCATTTCTGCTTAATCAGAACGTAATGCTGAGGGATCTCGTTGATGCCAAGCTCTGTGAAGATTGGTCCCCAGAACAGATTGCGGGGTGGCTCAAGCTGACGTATCCGGGCGACGAATGCATGCGTGTGTCGCATGAAACGATCTACAAAAGCCTTTTCGTGCAAACACGCGGTCTGCTGCGCAAAGAACTGCGTAATCATCTTAGAAGTAAGCGCAAATTGCGTCATGCGAAGGGCCACAAGCCTGGGTCCGGACAACAAATCATCGATGGCGTATCCATTCGGGAAAGGCCTGCTGACGTCGAAGACCGTGCCGTTCCGGGCCATTGATGGTGTGGATGCCCCACCCCGGAACCGGCATCAAACTGTGCCATAGTGGTGATGTTGAAAGCACCAAACTGGAGGCAACCATGAATGAAGTTACAATGATCGGCGTCGACTTGGCAAAGTCCGTTTTCCAAGCGCACGGCGCGACGGCTGTCGGCGAACCTGTGTTCCGCAAGAAGCTGTCGCGGGGGCAATTTTTGAAGTTTTTAAGTGAGCAGCAGCCTTGCGTGGTAGCGATGGAGGCTTGTGCCTCTTCGCATTATTGGGGTCGCGAGATCCTGAAGCTGGGCCACGATGTTCGTCTGATCCCGCCGATCTACGTGAAGCCATTCGTCAAGCGTCAGAAGAATGACGCCAATGATGCAGAGGCTATTGCCGAAGCGGCAGTCCGACCGACCATGCGGTTTGTGCCTGTTAAATCAGCTGAACAGCAATCCCGTTCGATGATCTTCAAGACACGGGATTTGTTTGTTCGGCAACGTAACTCCATCATCAATGCGCTACGCGGCCATTTGATGGAGTATGGCATCATCGCCCCTCCCGGTCGGAACTTTGTGAAGAAACTAGCAGAACAGATAGAAAGCCCGGATTGTGACCTGCCTTCAATCGTTATTGAACTCAGCCGTGTCCATCTGGATCAGCTTAATGTGCTCACCGACAAAGTCGTTACGATAGAGCGGCGTCTAAAAGAGGAATCGAAGTCCGACCCAGAGACGATTCGACTACAGACCGCGCCCGGTATTGGTCCTGTGAGTGCAATGGCGATCAAGGCATTCTCTCCGCCGTTGGAAGGCTTCAAACGCGGCCGGGATTTTGCGGCATGGCTTGGTCTGGTCCCGGTTCAGAAATCGACAGGTGGGCGCCAAGTGTTAGGGCGAACATCAAAGATGGGGCAGCGCGACATTCGGCGACTGCTGATAATTGGGGCCATGACACGGATCAGATGGGCGATTAAAAATGGTCCACCCAAAGGCTCATGGCTTGAGCAAATGTTAGAGCGTAAGCCTCGCATGCTGGTAGCCATCGCGCTCGCCAACAAAACGGCGCGCATCATTTGGGCGATGATGACGAAACACGAAGATTATCGAGATCCGATCGCGGTAGCCTAAAGGCTGCATCGCTCGGTATGATGTGAGAAGGACATTGAGACAGTAAGGACAAATGATCGACTAGATCGAGGTTAGGAAAACCAGGCCTTCCCAGAGAGCTTAGCGCTCGTGTCATTGATATGGACCTGACCTTCGCATCGCCATACCGGCCCGCGGCATGTGAAACGCCGCAATCTGAGGCCTGACACATGACCGTACCCGATCACATGTTCAAACCGTTGATAATATTTCTTGCATCAAAGCGGGCATCCACACATGGGAGGGCGATCTTATCTGCGGCTCAAAGAACAGCTATATTGCCACTGTTGTCGAACGGCAGACCCGCTTTACGCTTCTGGTTAAAGTCGAGGGCAAGAAGACAGACCGTGTGGTCCCCGCTTTGGCGCGTCAAATGGCTGAACTGCCGGAGCGGCTGAAACAAAGCCTCACGTGGGATAGAGGGACCGAATTGGCATCACATCAGAAGTTCACCGTCGCCACCGACATCGATGTCTACTTCTGCGACCCAAGCAGCCCCTGGCAACGCGGCACGAATAAAAATACCAATGGCCTTTTACGACAATATTTCCCCACGGGTTCCTGCCTTTCAACCTATTCACAGCAAGACTTGGATAAGGTCGCGAACCATCTAAACAACTGGCCACGGAAGACCTTGGGATTCCTGTCGCCTACACTTAAGCTAGAGCAACTGCTGCAGTGACCGGCTGAATCCATCCCCATTAAAAATGGGGGATTACCGCACAACGCCATTCCTTCCCGTTGGGAAGAAGACATTTCTGATGGCTGTCGATAGAATCGACGGCATGCAGTCTAATCCGCGCTCCGTGGATTTCTATAGTGTCACTGTCGATCACGTTGGCAGTTCCGGTAATGCTGTTCTGTGAGGCTGCGGGTGCGCCGAAAGTGGCTGAGAAAACCGCCATCAAGAAACATGCAGCAAACCGCTGCTTCTTAATAAAACCATGTGATTTGTATCTATTTGCAGTCATTGTGCATTGATGATGTGACCGCCCGCTGCGATGAAAATCCAGAAGGTTATCACAATTCACAAATTTACAGGGGAAGCTCCCTGCGCGTTGCTGCCCTTCGTGAGATCCGTAACTAAAGCCCAGATTCCGCCCTTTGTGACCAAAATCAGTGGCAGTGTACCCGCCCGCCGTTGCTATTATCTGCATGACAACATTGGCCTGCGGGAGAAGATTTCCGACAACCACCTCCGTGAGCGTCTGCAGTCATCACTAACAAAGAAAGGGCAGCTAAAGTGGCGGCGACGAGGGTAATAAGTTTCATTTGTAATCTCCTGAACATGAAAAAATGACACAAAGCTCGGCTATACTAGCTACGAACTTAGCACTACTTTGGCAGATTTTCGCTGACCTGAAATTCACCGGATTCACTGGGGACGTTTTGGGTGATTCATAGGGAGCCAGCATTGAGGGAGGCTGGCGGTTTATGGGAACCTGGCGGGACGATCTGGAAGGTTGGCTGGCACCGTTTGTTGCGGCGCTCGGGCACAAGACGCGAGGGCGGATGTGTCCGGCCTATGTCGCGGGTCTGATCGGCCCGGGCGACCGCAAGAGCGTGCAGCCGATGGCGGCGCGGGACGGGGTGGTAAGCTATGACCAGCTGCATCATTTCATCGCCGACGGGGTCTGGGACAGTGCGCCGCTGGAGGCAGCACTTCTGGCCGAGGCCGACAGGCTGGTTGGCGGCGATGAGGCCTTTCTGATCATTGATGATACCTGCCTGCCGAAGAAGGGGGATCGCTCGGTCGGGGTTGCGCCGCAATATGCGTCCTCGCTGGGCAAGACTGCGAACTGCCAGTCCCTGGTCTCGTTGACGCTGGCCTCAGGGGAGGTTCCTGTGATGGTGGGGTTGCGGCTGTTTCTGCCCGAGGCTTGGACGGGCGATCCTGACCGCATGGCCCGCGCCCGTGTGCCGGAGGATCGGCAGATAGCCTTGAGCAAGCCGGAGATCGCCATCGCGGAGATCGACCGGGTGCGGGCCGCAGGCGTCCACTTCGGCTGCGTGCTGGCTGATGCGGGTTACGGATCGAGCGGGCCTTTCCGCCACGCGCTGAGCACACGAGGCCTCGCCTGGGCAGTCGGTCTGTCGCGGCGCCAGAACGTCTATCCGGTCGATGTCGGACTGATCTTTCCCGAGGCCGGGCGTGGGCGCCGCCGCAAATATCACCTGCCGGATCGCGCGGCCGTTTCCGCCGAACAGATGCTGGAAGGTGAAAAATGGAGGAAGCTCAGCTGGCGGCAGGGCACCAAAGGCAGGCTGACCTGCCGGTTCGCCGCAACCCGCGTCCGGATCGCCGATGGCCACAAACACCGTATGGCCGACGGTCGCGTGCAGGCCATGCCGGGAGATGAGGAGGTCTGGCTGATCGGTGAGCGTCGTGCGACCGGCGAGCGGAAATACTACGCCTCGAACCTGCCAGCCGACACCAGCCTCAAGGCGCTCGCCGCTGCCGTCAAGGCCCGATGGATTTGCGAACAGGCGCATCAGCAACTCAAGGAGGAGCTGGGCCTCGACCACTTCGAGGGCCGGTCCTGGACCGGCCTTCACCGACACGCTCTGATGACGATGATCGCCTACGCCTTCCTGCAATCCCGCCGCCTCAAGGCCGCGGGACGGGAAAAAAAGAGTCCCCGGACCACCCCCGCAACCGACCATGCCAGCCGTCAGGCAAGCCATCCTCGACGCATTCGCGAAACCCCCACCAATACGATGCCCTCACTGTGAAAAGCTCATCGAAGAACGCCCAGATGAAAATCTGCCAAAGTAGTGTTAGCCTGAATTAACTTAGGCCGAGAACGACTGTTTTAGGAATCTACAAAATTCTACCCCAGATGCCGATTTGCTGAAAGCAGTAATTGGAAAACATAGGTAAAAAACACGTTTTACTGCACGGCAGACCTTAGTGCATTGTGCCGCGAATATCCATTCTCCATCCAACTTCGCCCCGACAGTCTCTGATCGCAGAGGCGAATAGCGCCCTTGCGATTTAATGGTCGCCAGGCAATTCTGAGAATATTTCCAGCACTTCCTTGCTCGGCCTTGCCAGGGGGGATCGTGGTAGGGTCGATGCAGTTTGCGGTTGCCCCTTCACGCGCCAATTTTGTGGGTCCTCTCGGTCTCGTATTGCTCGAAGCCTTTTAAGATTTCGTTCCGAGCAGTCGTTGTTTTCAGATGATAGCGGGGAAAAACACCTTTGAACCTGCTTTTCTCTAACCGTCTCGGCAAGGTGCCCATAGGTTGTCATCACAGTTAAGATGTTGGCGTGCCCAAGCTGTTTGGCCACTGTGTCCAGCGAGGCACCGCGCGCAACAAGATCACTGGCATAAGTGTGCCTAAGGCCGTGAAACACAAACTCTTTAGGCAGCTTTGCTTTGGCGACCGCTGTGCGGAACTGTAGGGTATGTTGGCGTCTCCACGGCTTGTTTCTCGTTGAAAGAAAGAGACGATCTTTAGGCCCCTTGCCATCGCAGGCGTTTAAAAAGAATGTCATGCCCTCGGCCGGTAGAAATACAAACCTGGCCGGACCACGCTTGAAGGGCTTAACGGATATTCCGAAGCCGTCTCGTGCCACATCTTCAACCCGCAGGTCACCTAGCTCACCTACCCTGCAGCCGCTGTAGAGGGCGGCCAGTACGATTTGGCGCAACGATGAGCCACACGCGTCGATGAGCGTCGCACACTCTCGCCTCGTCAGAAAAATAGTTCGTGGCTGGTGATTGACGGAAACCCGGTTGAGGCACTTCCATGAGCGTTCAGACATCAGATGATCGCTTTCCCAAGCATAGCGGAAAACCATCCTCAAGATTGTAATTAAGGAATTGAATGTACGTTTCCGTCGGCGAATTTCGTCCGTGCTCAGAGTATTTGGGTCCACTCTGACGCGCGGGCTTTCGAAGCCGCGTTTGGGAGGTCGTTCAAGCACACTACGAGCTAAACCTTGCAGGTCTTTGGCGCTGAACTCTTCAATCGGGATGGCGCTAATTGTTGGTACCAGATGGTAGTTCATCAAGGTCAAATTATTGTAATGTCCCCCCGGTGAACGGGCCAGTTCTGACCATGCCAGGTAGTCTGCCATTGCGTGGCCAACAGTATAGGTGTCGCCTATCGGGCAGATACTCAGAGAGGTAGCGCGCCCGATGTAGTCGGGCGTCACCGACAAAGCCTTCACAACGCCTGTTTCAAACCACTCGAATGCCCTCGAAATAGCGACTGTATATGTGATCGACGGCTTGCTGAGGTCTAGTGCCGGACCAAGGCATCTCTGTCGGTATTTCCCGTCCGTGCGGAGTGTACGAGCCACCCAGTTGCAGATACGGTCATCTTGGCGGTGAACGCCGATGTGCCTCCCTTTAAGGAGCACATGCCAATATGGGTATTCACGGTGTTCGAGATTGCTGATTTGTGAAGGCGTTTGAAACCGGCAATCCGCTACGGAGTCCGTTTCACCAGAAGCTCTGGCCATTTTTTCTAGGGCGCTCATCATATCAAGGTATCCATCATTGATGCCTGATGGAGCCTGCCGGAACGGCAACCGAAAAGATAGGAAAGTGTATCACAACACTTTCTTCAGGGGGGACCGCAACGCCAAACAAATTCGCAAAAAACTTGCAGTGCTGTCCGCTGTGCGGGCTTGGAACTGATTTCGAAGCAAACCCGCGCCTCTTCGGTAAGTCCATACAACTCGACGTACTTGATCAAAGCCGTTTCAAGCAATTTTGTACGCTCTGCTTCAGTCATCTTGCCCTCCGTAGTGATCACCAATCTTCCTGAAAATAGTTATCAAAAGGTTAATGGCGGCTGAGTGATGTCGGCGCAATGCTACAAGATTGTGAAGCACAGATTATACGTATCCGTCCGGTTGAGGCGTTCTGACGGCGCGATGGAGTGCCTGCTAGATGTCCATCATCGATAATGGACATCTTGAGGTGAGCGATGGCGGGCAGGAAGGGTCAGAAGCGGCGGTTCAGCACGCCGAACAGTCGGCCGATGACGAACACGAACACCCTCCGACCAAAGCGCGCGCGAAGCGCCAGCACAGCCGCAAGCCGCTGCCTGACCACCTTGACCGGCACGATGAGGTCCTGTCACCCGGTGAGACATGCGTTGGCTGCGGCGGCGCCCTGCGCCAGGTGGGCGAGGATGTGACCGAAGAGCTGGACTATATCCCAGGTCATTTTGTGGTGCGCCGGTTCATCCGCCCTCGCATGGCCTGCACCTGCTGTGAAGCCTTCGCGCAAGCGCCGCTGCCCTCCCGCCTGATCGAGCGAGGGCGGCCCGGTCCCGGCCTTGTATCGCACATGTTGATCGGCAAATTCTGCGATCACCTGCCGCTGGAGCGGCAATCCAAGATGTACGCGCGTGAGGGGGTCGATCTGCATCGCTCCACGCTCAGCGACTGGGTCGGTCGCACCACAGCGCTGCTGGCACCATTGGCCGAGCATATCGGCAAGCTGGTCCGGGCGGGTCCGGCTCTGTTCGCAGACGATACGCCCGTAAAGCTGCAAGTCCGCGCCAACACAACGAAGACCAAGACCGCCCGGCTCTGGAGCTATGTGCGCGATGAGCGCCCCTGGTGTGGAACAGCACCACCCTGCGCATGGTACCAATTCAGCGTCGACCGGAAGGGTGAGCATCCCGCCAATCATCTTGCAGGCTACCCCGGCACCGTCCATGCCGACGGCTTCGCCGGGTTCAATGGCCTGTTCGGTGAAGGCAAAGCCAAAGAGCAGGCCTGCATGGTCCATGTGCGCCGCAAGTTCGTCGACGAGGTCGAGCGCACCGGGTCCCCCATTGCCCAACACGCGATCAAACAGATCGCGGAACTCTACGCTGTCGAGAAGGAGGCGCGGGGTAAATCCCCCGAAGACCGGGCCGCGCTTCGGCAGGCCAAGGCCAAGCCCGTCTTCGACGATCTGGAGGTCTGGCTGCGCACGCAATTGCGCAAGATCTCCGGCAAGACCAAGCTGGCCGAAGCCATCCGCTATGCCTTGGGCCGCATGCCCAAGGCGCGGGGATACCTCAGCGACGGGCGACTGGAACTCGACAACAACACCTGCGAGCGATCAATCCGCCCCATCGCACTCGGTCGCAAGAATTACTTGTTCATGGGCTCAATCGGCGGAGGAAAGGCGGCCGCCATCGCCTACACACTCATCGAAACCGCCAAGATGAACAAAGTCGATCCCGAAGCATGGCTCACATGGGTCCTCGAGCGCCTCCCCGATCACAAGATCAATCGCGTCGACGAACTCATGCCGTGGAACTGGCAGCCCGTGAAAACCTGAAGCCGCGCCTCAACCGGACGCTTACGATTATACTCATACTTTTAACGGGTTGTCATTGTGAGCTGGAAAAACATCGTCTTCGACCGCACAGATATTTATTTGAACAACAAGCCGGAGTGGTTGAACAGAATTTCGCCAAAGTGTCAGGTTCCCGTCGTGCAGGTCGGCCACGATGACTGGTTGTTCGGGGCCGGGGGCATTGCTGGGTATCTGGATCGGATACCTGTGCCGCCCCAAGTGCTCGTTTAAGCTACCTTCGGTTCGAATGCGACTGGGCTTTTCCAGCCCAATGCTGAGTGTCGTCGACGCGGATTATAGAAATCGTTGATGTATTCGAAGATAGTAGTCCGTCTCATTTTGGCTGTTCAAACGCATAAGTGCAAAGCGGTGGTACGCCCAAATCGCGTAGGAAATAATAGAACGTAGGAAACGGTGGCCTTTGAGGTGCAGCCGGAACATCTGGTTGATCATCGGTACGCGCTATGACTGCCAGAATTATCGTCAACAATTCGACTATGCCAGTCCTCGCTCTGCGAGCAGGTCTGTCACATCTTTGTAAGACAGTGGGTAGCGCAAATACATCCGCACAGCACACAAGGTGATCACCGCGGGAAACCGATGGCGTTTGAACAGCTGCTTGGTTGACATATGAAAGGTGCTTTCACAGCCATAATCAGACAGAAAGCAGTAAATGCCACAATCCTTGGAATTTCGTATCACCATCGACCCTTCAGAAAAGCACTTCTGGTAGCCAGGTTGCTAGCGACGGCACGGCCCAGACAAGTAGAATACCAATCGCCTGCAGGCCAATAAAGGGCACAACGCCGCGGTAAATATGTCCGGTCGTGATTTCCTTGGGGGCTGCGGCACGCAAGTAGAAAAGTGAAAACCCGAAAGGCGGGGTCAGAAAACTGGTTTGAAGGTTGATCGCTAGCAGCACCCCGAGCCAGATAGGATCGTGACCCATTACAATCAAAGAAGGCGCAACAAGCGGAAGAACAATAACGGATATCTCGACGAAATCCAGAAAGAACCCAAGCACGAAGACAAAAATCATTACGAATAAAAGGGCGCTGTTGGCCCCTCCGGGCAGGTTTTCGAGCAGGTGCGCCACTCTTTCTTCACCGCCCAAACCAATAAACACCAACGAAAAGAAGCCAGCAGCAAGAATTGTCGCAAAGATCATCGTGGTCATAGTCAGAGTGGAGTTGAGTGCATCATGGATGGTTCTGGTCCGAATGGATGCGCGCAAGGCCAAGATCACCGCGCCAATACCGACAAGCGCCAAAAGTGCATAGAAGGCGCCGATCATCCATTCCAAGGTACCGTTATCGCTACGTTGGAGGCGCACCGGAAAGATGCCTGCCAGAATACCCAAAATGACCAAGGCAGCCGTTCCGACTAGAATAAGTCGAGGGTTTATCCCGATTTTGCGCCCAGCCATGAGGAGCGCACCGATGGCCCCTACAGATGCGGCTTCGGTCGGAGTTGCGATGCCGCCGAGGATGGCACCCAATACAGCAACGATCAGCAAAACGGGAGGCGCAATTGCGGCCATGACTTCTCGCACGTCGGGTCGTGCCAACTTGATTGCTGCCGCAGGCATATCTTGTGGACGCAGCACCCCACGGATCAGAATATAAAGTAGATATAGAACGACCAAAAGCAAACCGGGCAACATCGCGGCCGCAAAGAACTGGCCGACAGACAGGGCTTCGACCGAGAACTTACCCTGCGTGTATTGCGCCTGTTGATAGGCGTTGGACATCACGTCAGCTAAAATGATTAACAAAGTAGAGGGTGGAATGATTTGGCCCAGCGTACCTGCCGTACAGACAATACCTGCTGACAAAGCAGGGTCGTAGCCAGCACGCAGCATCGTGGGCAAGGCGATCATACCCATGGCGACGACTGTTGCTCCGACAATCCCGGTTGACGCCGCCATTAGTGCGCCCACCAAGACCACCGAAATCCCTAAGCCCCCGCGCAACTGGCCAAAGCTCCGGCCCATTGTATCCAGCAATTCCTCGGCGATCCTGCTTTTTTCGAGTATGGCCCCCATCAGCACAAAGACAGGGATCGCGATAAATACCTGATTTCCGATTAAGCCAAAGGCGCGTTGGCCCAATGCGCCTAAAAGCGAGATGTCCATGACCCCCAGCGTCCAGCCAAGATAGGCAAAGCCGATGGCGACGCCTGCAATGCTGAACGAGACCGGAAATCCGGACAGCACCGCTGCCATCAATGCCGCGAACATGATCAGGTCGAGGAATTCGGTCATGTTTTGAGTTCAGTGTTAAGCATACGGATTAACAACGACAGGGATTGTAACAGGATCAGGATGCAAAACCCCGGGATCAGGGACTTGAGAAGAAAGACCGCCTCAATCCCACCGACAGAGATCGGACCCTCAAGAATTTTCCACGAGTTTCGCACGGAGGGCCACGACCAATAGACAAGGGCCGTCATCGACGGGATAAGAAGAAGCAGATGGCCGCAAATGTCGATCCGGCGTCGGGTCGCGTCACTGACCTTTGCATAGAACACATCCACCCGAACGTGTTTGTCCACCAAAAGTGTAAAGCCTGCACCCAGCATGAAAAGCGTGGCATGCAGATAAAGCACGCTTTCCTGCGCTGCGATGGAGTTGAAACCAAAGACATATCGCCCAATCACGATGCAGAACTGCACTAGCACCATGATCAAGGCCAGCCAGCGGATCAGGCAGGCAACCGTGCGGTTCATCTGGTCGATTGCGTCAGCTATTCCAAGCATCTCTGGCCCCTGATCTGGTTCGGAACGGGTGCGCGACGCAGGGCCGCTCACCACCGGTGTCTCAATAGTCGAAAACGTCCGCGCGTGCGTTCATCTGACCGTTGTCGGCATAGGTCATGTAGCCGCCCACCAGATCGCGATAGGCGATAAAGCTCTCTGTGATACGGACGACCAGTTCGTCATCATCAGCCAGGTATTCCTGCATGATTTCTTCTGCGGCGACACCCATTGCTGTGATCACATCATCGGGGAGCTTACGGACCTGAACATTGTGCTCGGTGACAAGTGTTTCCAGCGACTGCGCATGTTTGGTCATGTATTCTGTCCAGACCGGATTATAGAGGCCCTGGCAGGCTTGGGTAACGACTTCTTTCAAGTCATCGGGCAGTTCGGCAAAAACTTCCGCATTTACGCCGCATTCTTCAGCCGAAGAAGGCTCGCCCACGCCGGGCCAATAATAATAGGGTGCGACTTGATAGTAGCCAAGTGCGGAATCTGACCAGGGTCCAATGAACTCTCCTGCATCCAATGCGCCAGTTTGCAGCGCTTGGAACATAGCAGGTCCACTCATAGCTTCTGCGGCCATACCCAACTTTGTTGCCATTTGGGAAGCGATACCTGTGGTGCGGAACTTGAGGCCCTTGAGGTCATCGACCGACGTAATCTCGTTTTTGAACCATCCCGCCCACTGGGGACCCGAGTTACCGCACAGGAACGGCTTGATGCCAAAGCGGGCATACATCTCGTCATAGAGCGCTTGTCCACCGCCATGATACATCCAGCCGAATTGCTCGTCTGCACGCAATCCGAATGGCTGCGAACCGAAGAGAAGAATACCCTTTGATTTAGAGCCCCAATAGGCCGGTACCGCATGATAAAGTTCTGCCGTGCCTTCTGAAACGGCATCAAACACGCCGTTGCCCGGGACGATTTCACCTGCGGCGTAGAGCGTCACATTGATGCGCCCTCCCGAAAGTGTGGTTATTCGGTCAGCAAGGGTTTGCGCCGCGACACCGGGGCCAGGCAAGTTCTTAGGCCATGCCGACACGAGTTTCCAGTTGCGCACATCCTGTGCGATCGCGGGTGCAGCCAAGGTGCTCGCTGCGACACCAATGCTTCCGGCGGCAAGAAATTTACGTCTATCCATTATTTTGTCTCCATGTTGAGGGGGTGATGACCGTCTAACGCGGTTTTTGAACGTGCAAATTTAGCCCAGCATACAGGGCATGACCTTAGAACATCCCGTTTAGAGTCCTTGAATAAAAAGCTATGTTAAATTAATATGTAGTTACTTAATAATGTCAACGGAGTGTTTTTGCACAAATCCTTTGCAGGATGTATTTGCTTATTCCGCAAGACAGGAGACCAAAATTTGAACGGGCAGACACGCATCTCCTGGGTTCAAGTACGTGACAAAATCCGCACGCGTATTCTAGACAGAGTCTATTCGCCGGGAGACAAACTTCCCCGAGACGAAGATATTGCAGTCGAACTCGGCTGCGCCCGTACCACCGTTCACCGCGCAATGCAGGATTTGGTGCAAGCGGGTCTGGTTGAACGTAAACGCAAAGGTGGCACGCAAGTTAGAATTGACCCTCTGACCCGCGCGACGTTTGATATTCCTATCACGCGGCGCGAGATCGAACAGCGTGGCAGTAAATATGACTATCAATTGATAAGCAGCATTTTAGAAGACCCTCCAACGCCAGTGCTAGCGCGGTTGGGGGTCCAGCAGCGATCCTTGTTGCTGCATGTCAAGGCACTGCATCTTGCTGACAATCGTCCTTATATTTTCGAGGATCGTTGGATTAATACCAGATCAACACCTGACATTCTGAGCATCGATTTGAAGTGTGAAAGCGCAAATGAATGGCTCGTGCGTAACAAACCATACACACACGTCGATGTTAGGTTCTATGCCATAAATGCCGAAGACGAGACAGCCAACTACCTGTCTACCAATGCCGGTGATGCACTACTTGTTATCGAGCGTACAACATGGTTCGCGCAAGATCCGATCACGACAGTCCAAGCTGTGGCGGCCCCAGGATATCAACTGACATCGCTTGTTTGAAAGGGGCGGGTTTCATTAACTGCTTTCTGTCTGTGACCGGATCTTTCATATGTCGACTGTACAACTTGGCAACCCCTTGAACTGGAACGTATTTTCCGGAGCAGAACAGACGGATCAGCCCCTTGAAAAATCTGCCCAAGCGACTGTTTTATGAGGGTGCTGTTAAACGCCAAAACTGGCCGATGTGATGCACACCTCCGTCGGGTTATTACATTATCAAACTATCGGGGCGGACAAGTTTGGCGCGGGTTTCCATGTTCGTTCCAGCACACTGAACCAGTTCTCGTGACAGAGTTTGGTCAAAAGGGCATCGTCGTATCCATAATAGGTCTGAGCGGACCGCAGCATCCCGAACCCTGCAGCAGGGATTGTCAGGTTAATTTCATCCGTCCCAGTATTTCTGTGTTGGCCCTTGTTTAGGCGACCAAAGCGCAGTTGCATTTGTTTCAGTGACTCAAAGCTTTTGTGCGTTTTTGGCGGTAGGCGACTGCGGTCAATTTGTGGCGGCGCGGGCGGAACAGGTTTGCGGTTTCGTCATGGAGCATCGGAAATCTCTGCGCCTGTCGGGCTGATTTGAAACGGCCTTGGATTTTCTCTCGTTTCCGCGTTGGCCTGTCGTATGCACCATCTGCGGTGACGAATCGGATCTCCACGTTGGTGGGGATCTAGTTGGGCAGTTCGGGCGCACCCATTGCCCGGTAGGCGATTTGCAAGGCAAATCTGCCGAGAGGGGCCGACGTTGCTAGCGATGACTTCGATAACACGGTTTTCCAGCGTCTGTTCTTAGATACGGATGTGGATATTGCGCCATAGTCGGCGTTTCGAGCCGCCATGCTTGAGGGTGTGCCACTCGCCTTCGCCCTTGATGTCAGTGCTGCCGACCTCGTTTCCTGGTTGGTGGCGGCGCACCCAGGCCATGTCAAGATCGTCAGGGAGCCACGCTGCTTTAATGCTTCGTTGTAGGCTGGCCAGTTCTTGGTCTTGTAGATCAGTGGGATGTGTCTGCTCGTGCAGCTGAGCTGCCACACTGGACTCACGAGATGAATCCCCATCTGCCTTTGTGCAATTAAGCCCTCTGCCGTGATCCCATACGTCAGGCCGAGTGGCACAATGAAATTGTTCCAGGCGAGGCAAAGCAGCGTCGAACTTTGCGTTTTCACAAAGTCCGGATCTGCGGGCGGCGATAGCGTCGAATCGAACAGCAATCTTACCGCAAAGGAACATTAAAATGCTGACAAGAAGAGCTGCTTTGATGGGTGCCGCAAGCTTTGCCGCGCTGCCTGCTATGACAAGGGCCGCAAGTGCCGAAGAAATCATGGACACCTCGATGGTCGAACCCGTCGATCTGTCCAACCTCAAGCGTATCAAGCGCAAGCTGGTCCGCCCACCAGAGGTGCACGCGCACGAGCAGGTAGCACCGGGCGCGCCGCGCATCGTAGAATTCGAGATGCAGATCGTAGAAAAAGAGGTCGAAGTTGATAACGGTGCCTATCTTCAGGCGATGACCTTTAACGGGTCGATCCCCGGGCCGCTGATGGTGGTGCACGAGGGGGATTATGTCGAGCTGACGCTGTTCAACTCGCCCGAGAATATGATGCAGCATAACATCGACTTTCACGCCGCCACCGGTGCGCTTGGCGGTGGGTCGCTGACACTGGTGAACCCCGGAGAAAAGGCCACACTGCGGTTCAAGGCAACACGTCCGGGAACTTTCGTGTATCACTGTGCGCCGGGTGGTCCGATGATCCCGTGGCACGTGGTCAGCGGTATGGCGGGTGCGATCATGGTACTGCCGCGCGACGGGCTGAAAGACCACGAAGGCAAGCCGGTGAAGTACGACCGCGTGTTCTATATCGGCGAGAATGATTTCTATGTGCCCAAAGATGAAAACGGCAGCTATAAGCGGTTTGCGGATGTGGGTGAGAGCTATCCTGACACGCTTGAGGTGATGAACGGGCTGATCCCCAGCCATGTGGTGTTCAACGGCAAGGTCGGAGCGCTGACAGGCGACAATGCACTGCAGGCGGCGCAGGGCGAAAAGGTGCTGTTCGTGCACAGTCAGGCCAACCGCGACACGCGTCCGCACTTGATAGGTGGGCACGGCGATCTGGTTTGGGAACGGGGCAAGTTCAACAACCTGCCAGAGCGTGATCTGGAAACATGGTTCATCGCGGGCGGATCGGCGGGGGCAGCACTCTACAAGTTCCTGCAACCGGGGGTCTATGCCTATGTGAACCACAACTTGATCGAGGCTGTGAACCTTGGCGCGACGGCCCACGTGGTGGTTGAAGGCGACTGGAACAATGACCTGATGGAACAGGTGCAGGCACCGGTTGAATACAACGCCACCCATGAGGGCAGGACCGCGCTGCCATAAGCCCGCATCACGGCCAATAGAAGTGTCATCGGGGCGGCTGGTGCAAACCGGCCGCCCCTGTTGCATTGTCAAAAGGTGATACCATGAAAGCAGTACTTGTCATTTTTGTCTTCGCCGCTTTGGGTGTGTTGGGCACCGGTTGGTTGCGGGACGCGCCGCCCGCCATTGCTCCGTTCGAGACAGTAACGGTGGGGAAAGGTAAAATTGCTTGGCGGCCGCTCGGGAATTTTTCACATCAGGGCAAGGCGCAGACGCCGCGCCCGCTGACCGTTATGGTCGAGACGTTCGAAATCATGAAATATCAGGTGTCGCGGACCGATTACGCCCTTTGCGTGGCGCAAGGCGCCTGCGCAGATGTCGCGGCCAACGCGGGCGCATTTCCCCAGACAGGTGTAAGTTGGGAGGACGCGACAGCCTTTGCTGTCTGGTATTCTGTCCGTACCGGCGACATCTGGCGGTTGCCGTCCGAGACGCAGTGGCAGCGTGCCGCAGCCGAGCGTTACGGCGACGCCGCGCCGGACGAGTCGGTTCTGGATCCGGGCAAACAGATGGTGTCCCAATACAGGCGCGGCGTATTTCTGCGTAGCAGTGCCAGCCCTGCACTGCGCCCGCGCGGCGGCTTTGGCGAGAATAGTTTTGGCATTGCAGACATGGCGGGCAGCGTTTGGGAATGGACGGACGGCTGCATGGAAAATGGTGAAGTCCGGCCTGACGGGACGATTGACCGTCGCGATCCCTATTGCGGGGTGCGTATTGCCGGTGGGCGTCACCGCGCGGCAGTAATTGATTTTGTGCGCGACGCCAGTGTCGGCGGCTGTGCCATGGGGCTGCCGCCGGACCATTTGGGATTCCGGCTGGTGCGCGACGCCGACCTTCGGGGAGATCACCGGTAAGGTGTAGCAGGGCGCGCCGGTGTCGAGGATGAAGGCATCCTATCTGTTTCATGGACCGTCCGGGCAGGCTGCGTGGCGTCCTGACGCTGTGCTGGATCAAGGATCAGAACGGAAAAGGCGATGCGCCGATCATCGCACCGTGCAGATGCAATAGCGCAAGCCACAGCAGCAGGCCGATCGCGGCGCGCAGGGCCATCGCGGAACCGTTTTCGCGCAGCCAGTCGTGCTGGAACAGCGGCCGGGGTGAAAAAAGCGCGGTCGCGGTAAAAAAGCGGAGCACTTCTGCCGGCGGCAGTGACTGACGGGCCCGCGCGTCAAAGACCAAGATCGCGGCAAGAGGCATGGCGAGGAAGCTGGCGAACAGGATCACATGGGCAAGATCACCATTCGCGACCAGATGCGTGCCCGCCCAGAGCGCCAGTGCAAGAAAAAGCGGGTGGCGCGAGACGGCGGCGACACCGGAGCGGGCGGGATTGAACGGTTGCCCGCGTCTGCCGCCAAGCGTGAAGGGCTGTCGCAGACCCGCGCCGCAGGTTGCAAGCACGATGGCGACCGGCATGACAACGTTGGGCAGCCAGCGCATCCACTGGTAGTGCGGCCAGAGTTCGATATAGGGCGCGCGTCCGGCTGCGGCGATCACCCAGACCAGAAGCGCCACAGAGATCGCGCCATAGACGCTGAAATAGGTCCGCCGGCCGATAGCGGCGATCAGTTTTTCCCGTGCCCCGCCGATCCGTGGCAGGAAATGGCTGGCCACGAACAGGGCTAGCGCCAGTACGTATTCCGTCCAGTCGGTCATGAGTCTTCGGCCTGTTTCATCAGGCGCACGATATGGCAGGCAAAGGCCCACGTCGCGGGTATTCCGATGACCAGCCCTCCGGCGGCAGCCTGCAACGGGGTCAGCACGGGCCAACCCAGCCACGACCCGATCAGCGAGGCGAAGAACAGGTTGACCCCCATTGCCCCCGCACCAAAAGGGTAAAGTGCAGCCACAAGCGTTAGCGGCGGTTTCACCGGCGGCTTACCAGCCATTGCACGGCCGCCAGTGCCAGCACCAGCGCGATCGAGCCGACGAGAAACCAGAATTCGGCGGTTTCGGTCTGGGGCTGCGGGATCGGGCGTTCGAAACCGGAAGCAAAGACAGGGGCGGGCAGGATCAGGGCGATAGCGAAGAGTCGTTTCATGTCAGTTCTCCATTGTCAGGGTTTGATAGATGTCGGGCAGGGCGCGGGGCAGTCTTTCGGGGTGCGAAAGCAGGGTAAATCCGGCACGGCCAAAGATGCGGGCGAACCAGTCCTGCCCGTCGTCATCGACGATTACGCCGTGCACGGACTGTCCCAACGTGCGTGCCTCGCGGACGGCCATACGGCTGTCCTCAATGCCGTGCTGGCCTTCGTAGTGGTCCAGATCGTTCGGTTTGCCGTCGGTCAGGACCAGCAACAGGCGGCGGGACGCGCCCTCGTCCGCCAGTTGCGCGGAAACATGGCGGATTGCCGCGCCAAGTCGTGTGTAGTGGCCCGGGCGCAATCCACCGATGCGGGCGGTGATTGCGGGGGCCATCGGTTCGGAAAAACCCTTGCAGCGGTGCAGGAACACACGGTCACGCCGCAGCGAGGAAAAGCCCCAGATGCCCAGCCGGTCACCGGCGGTGTCGATGCCGCAGGCCAGTGCCGACAGCGCCTCGCGAGCGATTTCAATGACCGACGTGTCCCCCAGCGCAGACTCGGTGGAGCGCGAGCAATCCATCAGGATGGCGACAGACAAGTCACGCGCCATCGGGCGACCTGCCTGCCAGACGCGGTCGCTGCCTTCGCGACCGCAGGCAATTTCGGTGCGCGAGGTGACTACGGCGTCAAGGTCCAGATCCTCGCCGTCGATCTGGCGGGGCAGAACCACGCGGCGGGGGTGCAGGGGGGCGAACTGGCGCCGGACGCGGGCAACAAGCCGGGGGTCGGGGGCGTATTCGGTGCGCGGCGTTGCCTCTGCCTCGAGCACGCGGGTGTGGGCGGGCATGTAATTGCCCGTGCGGCGGTTCCATTCGGGATAGGTGTACGTGCCGGCCAGCCGTTCGTGATCGGCATCCTGCGGTGACAGGTCCAGCGACAGGCGCAGGCGGGTGGCGGCGCGTTTCATGTTCGGTGACAGGGTCAGGTGGTCCTGATCCTCGGCGGCCTTGGCGGCATTGTCCTGATCATCGTCGTCGACCATGCGGTTCAGGTTCAGACTTTCTGCCCAGGACATGATCGATTCGAAGCGGTGGACGATGAAACTGTCGGGCCGGTTTGCCTGATCGCGATCTTCGCGGCGGGCGTCTTTACGGGTAGGCACGCCCACAGCGGGGCCGGGGGTTTGTGGTTCGTCGGGCGCTGCTTTGCCGCCACTGACGCTTGGCCGCAGGCGCAGCCAGATCGGTACGGGTGCATAGGTGCGATAACCACGCGGGGCGGGGCAGGTCAGACATTCATCCTGTGTGGCGTGCCCGCAAATCTGGTCGAGGATCAGCCGCTCGACCCCAGCTTCGCAGCGTGGCAGCCCGCGTCGGTGGCGGTTCAGCACAATATGCGCACGCAGCCGCGCATAAGCGGGCCGAAGTCCGGGGCATGCAGCAAAGGCGCGGTCGGATGCCGCCGCCAGTGCTGCGATGCCGGCGCGATCGTTGGTCAGCGGATCGTCCGCAGGCGCAGGAATGTCGACGCAGGCGGCCAGAGCAGCCAGCCAGAGATAGCAGGCGCGATTCAGGTCGTGGGCGGGGAAGGTGTCGATTGTTGGTGGCAGGCGCAGGAGGCCTCCGTCGAAATCGGCAGTATGGGCCTGTTCGCGCGGCGTGCCGATCCGGCGGATGCGGTCAGGCCGGTGATCCGACGCCGTGAGCGGGGCGGGGGCAATTTCCACACCCGTACCACCGCCAAGTGCGCGGAACAAGGCCGCGACCGAGGGGCGCATCTGCGCAAAGGTTACGACCTGCGCCGCATCGGACTGGGCCGTACCCCAGCGCGAGGCCATGTCGTGCCAGAGGTTTCCGACCGTTTCTTCCGGCTCCATAAGGTCAAGGACATGCAGCATGGCGATCACCCGTAAATCACGGCGGCAAGGTCGCGCAGCACCTGCTGGGTGTCCGGCTCGTCGCTGAGCGGTTCGATGATGGCGACCTCGATGGCGCGATCGACTGCCATGCCGCCCGCGATCATCGTTGCCGCATAGATCAGCAGGCGGGTCGATACTCCTTCTTCGAGGTCCATTCCCGACAAGGTACGGATCTTGCCTGCCAGCCGCACCAGCGCAGTTGCGCGGGCCTCGTCCAGTCCGCTTTCGCGGCAGACTACGGGGATTTCGACCTCGGGCGTTGGAAAATCGAATCCGACCGAGACGAACCGCTGACGGGTAGAGGGTTTTAGTTTTTTCAGGATGTTCTGGTAGCCGGGGTTATAGCTGGCCACCAGCATGAAGCGCGCGGGCGCTTGCAGTTCCTCGCCAGTTTTGTCGATAACCAGACGGCGGCGGTCGTCGGTGAGCGGGTGCAGAACCACTGTCACATCCTTGCGTGCCTCGACCACCTCGTCGAGATAGCAGATGCCGCCGGTGCGCACCGCGCGGGTGAGGGGGCCGTCGACCCAGACCGTTTCGCCGCCTTGCAGCAGATAGCGGCCGATCAGGTCGGCAGCCGACAGGTCGTCATGGCAGGCGACCGTGTGCAGTGGCAGGTTCAGCCGCGCAGCCATATGTTCTATGAACCGCGTTTTGCCGCATCCGGTGGGCCCCTTCAAAAGAAGGGGCAGACCGTAGGTGTGGGCCGTTTCGAACACCGCACATTCATCAGCGGCGGGTTGGTAAAACGGCAGTTCGTCTGCGTCCAGGTCATACATGGTTCACTCTCCCGGAACGGCCAAGGGGCCGGGTTTGACGATCTCGCGGCGCACCACAAGCATCGAATAGATGAAGAGGATCGCACCCAGGACCACGGCGATGCCCGAACCGAACCGCATCATATAGAACAGGCCCAACTGGTCCTGCACCTCCATGTAGTAGTCACCCACGATGCGCTGCATGTGTGTTTGGATGGTGCCTGCAAAGGTCAGCGTGAAGGTCATAAAGGCCATACCGCCGGTCATCAGCCAGAAGGACACCATGTTCAGCACCTGATTGTACGGATCGCGGCCCCGCAGGTGCGGCATGGCATATGTGAACATCGCAAGGTTAAGGGCCACATAGGCGCCGTAGAAGGCCAGATGCCCGTGTGCTGCGGTAATCTGGGTGCCGTGGGTATAAAAGTTGACCCCGTGCAGCGTGTGCAAAAAGCCCCAGACGCCTGCGCCAAAGAACGCAACGGTGGACGACCCCAGCGACCACAGCAATGCGGCCTTGTTGGGGTGGTTCTTGCGGCCTTTCCAGACCATCACAAAGGCAAAGGACATCATCGCAAAGAACGGGACAACTTCGAAGGTCGAGAAGATCGACCCGATCCACTGCCAGTAGCCTGGCGCGCCGATCCAGTAGAAATGGTGTCCGGTGCCGAGGATACCCGAGAATAGTGCGGTGGCGACGATGACATACAGCCATTTTTCAATCACTTCGCGGTCTACACCGGTCAGTTTGAGCATCAGAAAGCCGAGGATCGCAGCCATCACAAGTTCCCATGTCGCTTCGACCCACAGGTGGATGACCATCCACCAGTACAACTTGTCCAGACTGAGGTTGTTGGGGTTGATAAAGGCGAAAACCCAAAGCAGACACAAAAGCCAGAGGCCCGTTAGCAGAATGTTGGTGATCGCGGTCTTGCGCCCCGCAAGGAAGGTCAGCGAAATGTTGACGAGGAAAATCACCGCAGCGACAAGGATGCCGAATTTGACCCACAGCGGCTGTTCCAGAAACTCGCGCCCGCCGTGGATGCCGACAAGATACGAGCCAACGGCCCCCAACGTGCCTACGACAAGAATTGCAAGCTGGAGATAGGCGAGCTTGACCGAAAAAATCTCGCGCTCGGATTCTTCGGGCACAAGGTAATAGGCCGCCCCGAAGAAGCCCAGCAACAGCCAGACGATCAGCGCGTTGGTGTGGATCATGCGGATTATGTTAAACGGCAGAATCTCGGACAGCGTGTTCGGCGCGACATAGATCCAGCCGGCCAGCAGACCGCCTGCCACTTGTACGCCGAACAGCGCCATGGCCACGACGAAATAGGCATAGGCCACTTTTTGCGATTGGTATTTCATGATGTTTCTCCTGTTCGTGCCTTAGCCCGCGTCATTTGGTGGCCAGTTCTGGGTGTCTGTCTGATCGGCCCAGCGAAGAAATTCGGCGAGACCGCGCATTTCCTCTTCGGTGATCTCGAAGTGGGGCATTTGACGGCGCCCTTCGATGCCGGAGGGTTGCGCCTGCATCCAGCTGTCCAGAATCTCGTAGGCGCCTTCGGCGTCGTCCATCACGCCCCAGCGCGTCATCACGTTGCCGACCTCGGGGGCAAAGTATGCGCCCTCGCCGTGCAGCGTGTGACAGTTGATGCAGGAATGGCGTTCCCAGACGTGTTTGCCCAGAATGACCGCTTCGGTCAGGGGCATTCCGGCAGTGGCATTGTTTACGATGTGGCGATGGCTTTGTGCGGTCAGGGCCACGAACACGACCACGAAGAAAATGGATCCCCCGTAGAACACGTTTCTGGCCCGCGATTTGGTAAGTAATTCCGGCATGTTGCGGTCCCGACGATTTGTTTTGGATACCTTGGTCTAGCGGCGACCGGTGCCTGGAATGTTGCGCAAGCGCAAAGTCCGCGGCGAAAGATACGCGCAGCATGTGGCAACGAAAGGAAAGCCGATGCGACGTCCCGATTTTGATGATCCCGACCTGCCACTGTCAGACCTGTTCGCGCGGCGACCCGAAACAGCGGTGGCGTTTCTGGACCGGCGTATGCTGTGTCCGGGGTGTCCGATCGCACCGTTTCACACCATCGCGGATGCCTGCGTTGAATACAGCCTTGAGGAAGCTGCTTTTCGGGAGGATGTGAAAAGCCGGATTGCGGCGTCCGAGCCGGTTAGCCCTGTGCCCCGGTCAGCAAGACGAGGGCGTGCGGATCGGTGACCACAATGTGTTTGCGGCTGGATTCAACAATACCGTTCTTTTGCCACGCAGACAGCAGACGGCTGACGGTGTGCAAGGTGGTGCCTGTCATGTCCGAGATGTTCTGGCGTGTGACCGGAAAGGCGATTTCGATGCCTGTCGCCGTCTTTCTGCCGCTTTGGTTGACCATTCGCAGGACGGCAGAGGCAATGCGTTTTTCGACGGCCTGAGTGGCCATCTCGGTCAGCGTTTCCTGAATTTGGCCAAGGCGCTGGCCAAGGGTCTTGTAGCTTTCAGTGGCGAAACCTGGGTAGTTGGTCGTGAAATCGGCCCAGTGCCGGACCGGCCATGACAGCGCAATCGACTCGGCCGCCGCCACAGCCGTTGCCGGATAGGTGTCCCGTTGCAGCGCGGGGGCAATGCCGAAAAGTTGCCCCGGAGAGATGTGCAACACGATGATCTGGTCGCCGCCGGGCGTCGTTCTGATCACCCGCAGATATCCGTCAAGTAACAGAAAAAAGCGGTCCGCGTCGTGGCCTTCGCGGAAGATTGCTGTGCCTTCGTCGTAGCGGCGTGAAACGGCTTGATCAAGAATCGTGCGAATTTGTCCCCGTTCCAGCAATGAAAAGGGCGGCAATCCGGTCAGCAGGCTTTCGTCGAGTTTGGGCAAGGTTTCGGTCGCCGAGTTTGTTTCAGAGCAACGTTAGGAAGGCCGTTCTATCGCACATAAGGGCAGACGAAACAATTGAACAACATCGAAAGGAATATCTGATGTTCAAGACCGTAATGGTAGCCGCCGCATTTGCCCTGACTGCCGGAGTAACAGGCGCAGAGACAATTGAAATCCAGATGATGAACAGGGGCGAAGTAGGCGCGATGGTGTTTGAACCCGCCTTTGTGAAGGCCAATCCGGGTGATGTGATCCGCTTTTTGCCGACCGACAAAGGTCACAATGTCGAAAGCATCAAGGGAATGCTTCCCGAGGGCGTAGAGGCGTTCAAGACCGGGTTCGACAAGGAATTCGAGCTTACCGTCGGAGAGGCGGGTGTCTATGGCATCAAATGCACACCGCATTATGCAATGGGCATGGTTGCGCTGGTTCAGGTCGGAGAGCCTGTGAACCTCGCGGATGCGAATGAAGTGAAACACAAGGGCAAGGCCAAGTCCCGTATGGCCGACCTTATCGCACAGATCGAATGATCTGCGGCCTGTCACTTTGCAATCGGGCAGGGCGGTGCCATTGGTGCCGCCCCTGTCCCAATTGGTCAGGAGACCTTTGATGACCTCGCATAATGAATATAGCGGCCCTGCACTGTTTTCATGTGGCTTTAGACCGTTCTTTCTGGCCGCCATTGTCTTTGCACTGGTTGTGGTGCCGGTTTGGTGGCTGATCTGGCGGGGCGATGTTTCGCTTGCGGCGTCTTTCGGGCCGACAGACTGGCATATTCACGAGATGGTCTTTGGCTACGCCGCTGCCGTGGTGGCGGGTTTTCTGTTCACGGCTGTTCCGAACTGGACCGGACGGTTGCCGACACGCGGCTGGCCGCTGGCCGCGTTGCTGGCTGCGTGGATCGAAGGGCGATTGGTGACAGCGGGGTTTTTGGGTGTTGGGCCGCTTGGCATCCTGTTGATCGATCAGATCTTTTTGCTTGCAGTTGCCGCGATGATCACGCGCGAGATCGTGGCAGGCCGCAACTGGCGCAATCTTAAGGTGCTCGTTCCCGTCACCCTGCTGTGGCTTGCCAACATCTTTTTTCATGTCGAAGCGATGACGCAGGGCACAGCGGACTATGGTCGCCGTCTCGGGATCGCGCTTTTGGTGTTTCTTGTGCTTTTGATCGGAGGGCGAATTTTACCCAGTTTTACGCGCAACTGGCTGGCGCAGCATGGCATGTCGCGATTGCCGGTGGCGTTCAACCGCTATGATGTGGTCAGCCTGATCTTTGGGGCCGTAGCGCTGGCGGCTTGGGTCGTCGCACCTTATCATCCGGTCTGTGCGCTTTTGGGTGCGGTTGCTGCGGTTGTGCATCTTGTTCGTCTTGCACGCTGGCGGGGCATCGCGACTTGGCGTTCGCCGCTCCTTGCGATGCTGCATTTGGCCTATTTGATGGTGCCGCTTGGCTTTGCTGCGGTTGCCGCTGCGGCGTTGGGTATTATCGCACCGGCGGGCAGCGTGCATGTTCTGGGCGTCGGGGCGGTTGGCGGAATGACTGTTGCGGTGATGATTCGCGCCACGATGGGGCACACCGGTCGTAATCTGGTGGCGGGTCCGGCGCTGACTGCGGCCTTTGCGCTTGTCATCGGTGCGACAGTGGCCCGTGTGGCCGGACAGGCGGGCGTGGTCGGGGCTTTTGACGGGGTCGATCTGTCAACCGCGCTTTGGACAATTGCCTTTGGCATAGTTGTGTGCCGGATAGGCCCGTGGTTGGCCCGACCGAAGGCCGCGCGCAAGATGCCATCGGCCCCGAAAGCACGTCCTGGCGACGCAAGGGGTGGATGATTGCGTGGCGCACCTTGGCAAAGACCCGTTCGCGGATGTTCATGCCCCATCGGAAGACCGAGATGTCCCCACAAAGTGATCCCACCCCGATTACCGGTTCTGACCGGCACCGGCGACAGGAGACTATCCCGGAGTATGGGGGAGAAGACTAACGGGATCGAAAACGTTATTGCACGGTCGTTGCCACTGGCCGTTCTCAGGTTTCCACGACAGGCAAATTGTGACACCTTGCATCTGGCCTACGATGGGGAGCTTGAGCGATTACGGGCAAAGACTTTCAAAAGGCGATCACGCTCCGCCATATGCGGGTCATTGCTGCGTTGGCGGATCTCAAGCTGGTGGCGCGCGTGGCGGTGTCGTTGAATGTTACTCAGCCGGCCGTGTCAAAACAGATCACCGAGCTGGAAAAGATCGTTGGCGCGCCCATAGTGACGCGGGATCGAAACAGGCTTTATTTGACGCCTATCGGGGGGCGTCTGGCGGATTATGCCAAACAGGCTCTCAATCAACTCGACCGGGCCGCATTTGATATCGAAGCCATGGCCAGTGGCGTTTCAGGTTCCGTTTCAATTGGTGTGGTCAGCTCTGTTGCCCCGACCCTGCTGCCTGGCAGCATCGCGATCTTCAAACGCAGCACGCCACAGGCAAATGTGACCGTATTGGAAGGGCATTTTGTGGAGCTGTTCCCGCATCTGGAGGCGGGGGCGATTGATCTATTGATTGCGCGTATCTGGCAACCACAGGAACTCGCCGGTATCGAACAGATGCCCCTGTTTTCCGAGCCGGTCCTTGTCGTCGCCGGTCGCCACCATCCGCTTGCCCAAAAGCACGACCTGACGTGGGCAGATGTGACCGCGTTCCCGTGGATATTGCCGCAGGCGAATTCGGTGGCGCGCCGGGCGGTGGATGCGTTGTTTGCGGCGAATGGCCTGACGGCGCCCAGCAATACGATTGCTTCGATGTCACTGACGCTAAATCTTGAACTGCTGCGAGTGATGTCTGCTCTTGGCTTGATGCCACAACAACTTGCCCAAGCTCAGGCCGCGCGTGGCGAGTTAGTGATCCTTCCGCTTGATACGCAAGGCTTGCTGTCCGAGGCGCGGTGTTTCTGGCGTACGGATCAGGTCACACAGAATAGTACTCTGTCCTTGTTCCTGAAGTGCCTGCAGCAAACGACCGCCGAAATGAAAAGTATTCCTTTTGGTTAATGTCTAGCCCCTAAAAATCACTATTTCTTTAGAAATGCATCTATTACCTTAACCCAACGCGAGGTTTGGGAGGGCTTTTGTGTTGCATCTAACCACTATTGATATTCGGGCGATCCGTTGAGCAGTTCTGCACTTATGGCGCTGTCCGCGCACGAGATTCTTGAGCGTTTCAAAGTCCGGTCTTTGACGCCAAGCGCATATCTTGCGGCGTGCCTCGAACATATTTCGCTGTTTAATCCAAAGGTAAACGCCCTGACTGCGCTGGACGCAGAACACGCTGTTTCGCAAGCGTCGCAGGCGTCGTTGCGTTGGAAGGCCGGAACCCCGAAAGGGCTGCTTGACGGGTTGCCCATTGGGGTCAAGGATTTGCAGGACACCAAAGGGCTGCTGACCACGCATGGCAGCAAACGCGGACGCGGCAATGTGCCGGATCGGGATTTGCCCATGGTGGCGCGGTTGCGTGATGCGGGTGCTATCATCTTGGCCAAGACAAACGTCCCCGAACTGGGCGCGGGTGGAAACAGCCGTAATCCGGTTTGGGGGGCAACCGGCAATCCGTTCAATCCTGCCCTGATCGCTGGTGGCTCGTCCGGCGGCTCGGCTGCGGCGTTGGCTGCCAATCTATTGCCCCTTTGTACCGGTTCGGACACCGGTGGCTCGCTGCGTTTGCCAGCGGCGTTGTGCGGGGTTGTCGGTTATCGCCCATCTGTCGATGTCATTGCACATCCGACGCGCCCGCTGGGGTGGTCCGGTATTTCGGTGCTGGGGCCGATGGCGCGCACAATGGACGATTTGATTTTGATGTTGAGTGTGTGTCAGGGACATGATTGCGACGATCCCCTTTCTGCCCCGTCAAACCCTGACCGGTTCGTCTCTTTGCCGCAGGTCGACCTGAAAACCCTGCGGATCGGGTTCAGCGAAGATTTTGGCGGCGCGCCGGTGGATCATGCCATCCGCGAGACCTTTCGATCCCGGATCGAGCAACTGCGACCGCATGTCAAAGACTGCCGACCGGTGGAACTTAATCTGGGCGAAATGGACCGCGTCTTTGATATTTTGCGCGCAGAGAGCTTTGTTGCGGGTTTCGCAGAGGCGCTTAAAACCGCACCGGAGGATTTTGGCCATCATATCGCAGAGAACGTCGCGATGGGACAATCCATGACCCTTACCGATAGAAGTTGGGCGCATGCCGAGCAAACACGTATTTTGCGTAAGTTTAACAGGGTGATGGATGGTTTTGACGTCATATTGCTGCCTACTTCGCCGGTGTCGCCGTTCTCGTGGACGCAATCACATGCGACTGAAATCGACGGGCAGCCCATGGATGTTTATTACCGCTGGCTTGCGTTGATGTATCGCGGCTCGTTGACGGGTGGTCCGGCGATTACACTGCCTTGCGGCCGCGACCCTTTTGGTATGCCGTTCGGGCTTCAGATGCTTGGCCCAATGCGGGGAGACGAGGGCCTGTTGGCGGCGGCCAAAGCGATAGAGACCCTGTTTGCCCGAACTGCTGAAACCGCCCGCCCGCTTCCCGATCTGACGGCCCTCGCGGCCTCGGATATTGACTTGCGCTCGATCGTGACGCACCCGCCGATCCTAAAGGCATTGGTGCAGTCGACAACAACTTCCTTAAGAACGGCGGTGTAGTACCATGTGGTTCATCCCGATAATCTTCATCGTCTTTCTGATCAGCGGAACCGCCTTTGCCTATCTCATGGGCTCCGTCTCGGTTTTGACCTTCGTCGCCGTGGGCAAGAGCCAATACTTGTCGATCATGCCGCAACGCATCTTTGCCCAGCTTGACGTTTTTGCATTCATGGCAATGCCGCTGTTCATCCTGACCGCAGAAATCATGAGCAGGGCAGGGGTCACACGCAGCCTGATCGACTTTGCGATGTCCGTCGTTGGTCGGTTTCGGGGTGGGCTTGGCCATGTTAACATTCTGACGAGCGTGTTTTTTGCCGGAATCTCGGGTTCAGCCATTGCAGACAGCGCCGCGTTGTCACGCACTTTTGTGCCAGAGATGAAAGCACGCGGCTATGACCCATATTATGCAGGTGCCATCACGGCGGCCTCGTCGATGATCGGGCCGATCATTCCTCCGTCGATTATCATGATCATCTACGGCGGCCTGACGGGCGCGTCCGTTGCCGCCTTGTTCATAGCGGGCGTCGTGCCAGGGTTGTTGCTGGCAGCGGCTCTAATGCTGCTGAATGCAGTGATTGCCAACATAAAGGGACATCCCGGCGGAAAGTCGGATGATCTGCCTAAGTTCTTGCCCAGCCTGCTGCACGCAGCCCCAGCATTGTGCCTGCCTGCGGTGATCCTTGGTGCTTTGGTGTTTGGGCTGGCGACCCCAACAGAAGGTTCGGCCATCGCCGTTCTGGTCGCGCTGATAGCTGGCCAATACTACAAGGGGCTGAATTGGAGAATGATCTTTGACGCGGTCGAGGCGACTGCCAAGATGACCGGAACAATCTTCATCATCCTCGCCGCGATCTCTGTGCTGGGCTATCTGGCCGGACAACTGGGCTGGTCGCAAGCTCTGGCCAACTGGGTGGAATCCTTTGGGCTGACGGATACGAAATACCTGTTCTTCTTGGTGGTTATTTTCTTGATTGCCGGAATGTTCATGGACACGCCTGTGGCACTGACCCTGCTGATCCCGCTTTTTGCGCCTCAAGCCTTGGCGCAGGGAATCAGCCCGATCCATCTGGGGATTGTGCTGTGCTTTAACCTTTGTGTGGGGCTGATTACGCCGCCGCTCGGCAAATGCCTTGTGGTTGTGTCGGCTCTGACAAACCTCAATTACTGGCGGCTGGCTTACGCTGCGCTGCCTTTCATTGCCGTGCAGATCCTGCTGCTGCTGGCGCTGGTCTATTGGCCCGCGCTGAGCCTTACGTTGCCGCAGATGTTCGGCTTTTCGGTGAACTGAACCAATAAGGGAGGACTACTTATGAAACTGAAATCACTGACGCTGGCCGCACTTCTGGCCATGGCGGTCCCAGCCGTCGCAGAGGTAAAAATTGCGCTGGATGGAAAACCTGATCTGGAACAATCGGGCTCTTACAATTGGAGTTATGCTTTTGCCAACGCGCTGACAGAGGCCGGTATGGAGGTGCGTGAAATGCCACGCGACTCGGTTGGGAACGAGGCCGAGAAATTCGACCAGATTTCCACCGGACTGCTGGAAGTGTCCTTGTCGGACGTGCGCGCCATCGCGCAAATCGATCCGTTCGTCTATGGCGTGCGGTTGCCCTATATCTTTGACGATGCGGCGCATATGGATCGGGCGCTGGCAGCGGGAAAGGTCTTTGATCGGCTGAACGCGAAACTGGCTGCGCAGGATGCGATGGTCGCGGCTTTTGTGCCCATCGGACCATCCTCGGGGATCATCACCACTACCAAAGCCGTCCGCGCCCCTGCGGACATGGCCGACCTGCGCATGCGGGCGCTGGATGACGCACAAATCGCCATGTATCAGGCTTGGGGTTCAACGGGCACCATCGTGCCTTGGGGTGAAGTGCCTGCAGGCTTGCAAACCGGTGTGATCGATGGCTACCTCAACTCGCCTTTCGTACCTGTAATTTTTGGTCAGACCGACTTTGTCAGGAACTTTTCGGATGCGGGTGTGATTATCCCGATGCGGGCCATTTTGTTCTCGAAGTTGTGGTATGATGGATTGTCCGATGACGATCGCGCGACGGTGGATGCGGCCGTGGTCACCGCAGATGCTGCAAACCGCGCATGGCTTGCCCAAGCATCAGAATCCGGGCTGGCTGCGCTTGAGGAGAAGGGTGTGACCGTACAGCGCCTGACCGCAGAAGAGCGTGCTGTGTTCCGTGAGGCATCCAAAGCGGTTTACGACTCTGACCTGATGCCAAGCGAAGACGTCAAAATCTGGACGGAATTGTCCGACAGCAACCGCTAAACAAAAACAGCCGGGTTTCTGGCGAAGCCCGGCACTTACAGTGGAGATAGGCACATGCGCCACGCCATCGTCTTAGCAAGCAACAGCGTTCACGAAGTTACGCGGCGCATCGCGGTTCTGGCCGTTTGCCTGATGTTTCTCACCGTTATGTTGCAGATCATTGCCCGCTACATCTTTTCCGCGCCACCGATCTGGACCGAAGATGTCGCCCGCTATGCGATGGTCTGGACGGGCTTGCTGGGGGCAACGATGTCTTTCAAGACACGTTCGGACGCCGTGCTGATGCAAAGTATTTTTCCCCGTCCTCCGCACGTTCTGGCGGTTCTGGCCGAAGCGATCCAAAGCGCTGCCGTGCTGATTTTTGTCCTGCCGGTGGTTTATTTCTGCTTCATGGGCCTGCGCGGCGGGTTTTCAAAAGGATATCTCGCCAGACAATCAGGGCTTACGACTGACACGCTTGGCATCCCGATGGTCTGGATTTCGGTATCGGTTCCGTTGGCGATGCTGATCATTCTGTTGCATCTTGCGGCGAGATGGGCCGACAATACCGTCATCGAAAGCACCGAAACACATCTGGACTGAGCGACTGCCGACCGGGCCCGTTCATATCGCTTGATACCGGCCCATTAGCGCCACTGACCAATGATCTGGAAGCCTGCCCAACAGAACGGGTGTTGAAATTCGGGGAGTGACACGCTTTCCTCAAGTGCCGCCGCCGCTCGGCGTATGCTCTGCCCGCCGGAACGGTCCGAGCGGGCAAAGACCTCTTGCTTGACGAAAGGCAAAGGGCAAAATCGGCACCGCCAAGGGTGGCACCAAAAGCTTCGACTTTCAGGTCGGTGGGGGTCTCGTCGACCAAGACGCCGCAGCGCAAAGTCGAAAACTTTGCGCAAGTCCGGCTCAACCTCGGACGCACCGTCACTGAACGGACCGACAGATAAAGCGACCCGCCCAAAACCTGAATCGCGGGGATTCCCACACGCATGATTTTGTGATTCATCCTGTTTGGGAGGATGGATCATGTCAGCACCTTTGCCAGACGCGCTTCGGGCGCGGTTTCAGCGATACATTGAGGAAGGGTTAAGCGGTCGCGCGGCGGCATTGCGCTTGAAACTCTCGCCCGCCACGGGAGCGCGGTGGGCGCTTGCGATCCGGCGGACCGGCCGGGCAGAGGCAGCTCCGCAGGGCCGACCAAAAGGCCGGGGCAAGCTGGACCCGCATCGGAGCTTCTTTGCTGAAATCATCGAGCAAGATGGAGACATCACGATGCCCGAGCTGAGTGCAGCCCTGTTTGACGCAACGAGTGTTCAGGCGCACCCCAACGCCATCGGTAAGTTCCTTCGCAAGCTGGGCTATACGTATAAAAAAAATCGCTGGTCGCCACCGAACGCCGCCGTGCCAAGGTAAGGCGACAGCGCGAAGACTGGTTCAAGCAGCGCCTCCCAGCCGTATCGAAGCACCCGGAACGCGTTGTCTTTATTGACGAAACATCCGTGAAGACGAACCTGACGCGGCAGCGGGGATGGGCCCCTTGCGGCAACCGCCTGATTATGGACACCCCCTTCGGCTCATGGGGCACCCAGACCTTCATAGCCGGACTGAGTGCCGACGCGATGATCGCCCCCTGGGTGATCAAAGGGGCCATGGATGGCGCGGCCTTCGCCGCTTACGTTGAAAAGGTGCTGGTGCCGGAACTCTCACCCGGAACCGTCGTCATTCTGGACAATCTCGCCACGCACAAGAATGCCGAAGCGGAAAAAGCATTGCGCAAGGCAGGGTGCTGGTTCCTGTTCTTGCCGCCCTACAGTCCCGACCTCAACCCCATCGAAATGGCGTTCTCAAAGCTCAAAGCACACCTGCGCCGGATCGGAGCGCGAACATTCACCGACATGTTCAACGCAATCGCCGAGATCTGCGACCTCTACTCTCCCGACGAGTGCTGGAATTACTTCACGGCTGCCGGATATGTCGCAGGTTAAAGGCAGGACGCTTTAGGCCAGCGCATCGGGATCATCAGTGTTCGTAATCCCGGTCAGCAGCCGCACCATCCAGTCCCGGGCCGGTTGTCTTGAAAGCTTCCAGTTTTGGTAACTTCATTGTGCTGTAGAAAAATGCGTGTTTTACTGAGGTTTCTCGCGGCAATTGAACCAAGGGAGTTCACAGGACATGCCAGATAAAGAAAATTTAGATGAAATGCATCAGTCGCGAAGCGACCCTGACGCAATCACATTTGACACCGACTATGAACTTGGCCAGGACAATATTCGACCGTTCGGACTTGATATTCACAACCCTGTTTTTGTGATTTCGGGCGGCGCGATAGTTCTTTTCGTTGTTGTCGCACTGCTGAATCAACAAGCCACAGCAGACCTGTTCGGCTGGCTGCGTCCGTGGCTTACCAGCACGTTTGACTGGTTTTTGATGATGTCGGTGAACATCATTTTTCTCTTTTGCATCGCGTTGGCCATCTCGCCACTGGGCAAGGTCAGGATTGGCGGGCAGTCGGCCACGCCGGACTATGGCTACCTGTCTTGGATCGCGATGCTGTTCTCTGCCGGTATGGGTATCGGCCTTTTGTTCTTCTCGGTTTTGGAGCCGATGTATTATTCTCTGCCCGAACTGAATGCGCTCCCGCTTGGGGTTAATCCGATCAACGAAGACGGCACAATCGGGAATTCGGGGCTTGCCGCTACCGTCTTTCACTGGGGTTTCTCTGCTTGGGCGGTCTACGTTGTGGTCGCGCTGAGCCTTGCCATTTTCGCCTATAATCTCGGTCTGCCACTGACGCTGCGCTCGGCCTTCTATCCTGTTCTGGGTGAACGGGTCTGGGGCTGGTGGGGCCATTCGATCGATATTCTTGCGGTTTTTGCCACCCTCTTCGGTCTGACAACGACGCTGGGTCTGGGGGCGCAGCAGATCGCTGCGGGCCTGACCGATGTGTTTGGCATCGAAATGGGGCAGAGCGGGATCGTTATCCTGATTATCGTCATCACCATCGCCGCACTTGTTTCGGTCTTGCTGGGAATGGACGCGGGCGTCAAGCGGTTGGCCGAGTTGAATATGTGGCTGGCCCTTGCTCTTTTCCTCTTTGTTCTGATCGTCGGGCCCACGTGGGTTCTTTTGGGCCGGTTCGGCGGAACCATGGTGGAATACGTGACCAACTACGCTGCCTTGTCCAACCCGTTCGGGCGTGAAGACACCGGCTATATGCATGGCTGGACAACCTTCTATTGGGCGTGGTGGATTGCATGGTCGCCGTTCGTTGGCATGTTCATCGCCCGCGTTTCGCGGGGCCGGACCGTCCGCGAATTCATCATCTGCGTGCTGCTTTTGCCGTCGCTGGTCTGTGCGCTCTGGATGAGCGTTTTTGGCGGCATGGCGCTGGAGCAACTGGCATCCGGTTATGAGGGGGCCAAGGAGGTCGTCGTTGCATACCGCCCTGAACTTTCGTTCTTTCGTATGATTGACCAGTTCCCGCTTTATAATATTGTGGCGCCGATCTGTCTGGTCCTGATCGTGGTTTTCTTTGTCACCTCGTCGGATTCCGGTTCGTTGGTCATTGATACGATCACTGCGGGCGGCAAGATGGATGCGCCCGTGGCGCAGCGCGTATTCTGGTGTACCTTTGAAGGCTTGGTTGCCATCGCCCTTTTGCTGGGCGGCGGGTTGAATGCGCTTCAGGGTGCAGCGGTGTCTATGGGCATACCCTTCACGCTGGTGGTGCTGGCCATGTGCTATTGTCTGTTTCTGGCGCTACGCTCGGAAAACCGTCTTTTGGGCCAGCCGGATGGCTCAGCCGTCACGCCGCCGCATGAGGTGGAGCACAACGAGCCACCACGAGGCGATCACTGGTAACACAGAACGAAAGCACCCCGCCGTATGACTGCGGCGGGGTGCTTTCGCATTGAGCAGTTTGAAACCCCTGCCCTTGATCCGAGACACTGCGGTTTTAGTGACCATGTCACCGTCGATCGGGGCAATATCGTGGCACACGTCTCCATCAATTGTGGAGAATTGCTATGAACACCTCTCATCACCGTCCTGCCGACACATGGTCACCGCTTTACTTTCTTGCCTCGCTCGGGCCGGGGGGTCTTGCCGTCACGTTTTTCATGTTCCTGATGTTCTGGGTGCCGCACCCGGGTCAGCCGGTGCCGGTTTTCGAACACATCATGAGCGCTTTCACCAGCGGTGGACTGCCGTTGAAAGCTGCTATCCTTTTGGCTGTCACCGGCATCGCCGGTTTCGTATTTCTCAACATCAAGATGTTGATCTGGAACCTGACGCGCTTTTCGCAATTCCGGAAAACGGAAAGCTATACCAAGTTGGTTAACTCCAACGGTGAAACCCAGCTTTTGGCTATGCCACTGGCGCTGGCGATGACTGTAAACGCGGGCTTTATCGTCGGGCTGGTCTTTGTGCCGGGGCTGTGGGGCGTGGTCGAATACCTCTTCCCGTTGGCAATGATTGCTTTCGCGTTGGTCGCCTACCTCGCATTCCGTCAGATCGGAAATTTTCTGGGCCGTGTCCTGAGTGACGGCGGCATTTTCGACGTCTCGGCGAACAATTCCTTTGCGCAGCTTTTGCCAGCCTTCGCGCTGTCAATGACCGCTGTCGGCATGGCTGCGCCTGCCGCGATGAGCACCGTGCCGCTGACGGTCGGCGTCTCGATGATCCTGTCGATCATGCTTGGCACGGTTGCGGGGCTCTACGCTCTGGTTGCGGCGATCACGGCCTTCAATTCGATGCTGCATCACGGCACCGCAAAGGAAAGCGCACCGACCCTGATGATCGTTGTGCCTATCCTGACGGTTATCGGGATCATGACCATGCGGCAAGAGCACGGGTTGCACACGACGTTCGCCGCGCCTAGCGGAGTCGCCGATAACCTTCTGCTGACAACGACGATCCTTGCAATTCAGATTGTCTTCCTCGCGCTTGGTCTTTTGGTGCTGCGCCGTCAGAAATACGCCGACGCTTACCTGCGTGGGAATGGCAACTCGGCGGGCGCTTACGCGTTGGTCTGTCCGGGTGTTGCGCTTAGCGTCATGCTGCAATTCTGGATCAACAAGGGTCTCGTCAGTGCGGGTCTGATTGCAAAATTCGGCATCGCCTATTGGTCATTCACATCGCTGGCCATCGCAAGTCAGGTCGCCATGATCGTACTGGTCTTTTTCCTGAACCACCGGCATTTCGCGGGTCGCGCGCGCATGCAGTCTGTTCCTGCTGAATAATGTGCAACCGGTCTCCCGGTTCGAAAGAGCCGGGAGCATGGACGGCGCCATGCAAACGCGGGCAAGACAAAGCGGGACGGTTAAAAACGGTTTTCGCTGCAACGCGCGATTACTGATGCCAGAGGTGTAACCCGGTCGGCACCGGAAGGTGCCATGGGTGGAATGTCGCGCTGCGGAGGGTCAGAACTGTATGCCGGTCACGGCGGCCATTCTGTCAGAGCAGGTGATTTCAGTTCGTTCTGTTGGCTCATGGCGATCCCGATTTCAGACATGCAATCACCGAAAGGGATCGACAGGCCCCTTCCCAACAGTTCGGGAAGATGACCAACATTTTCTAACGAACCGGAAGACGCTGGCGGACAAGTGTTGTCCAGTAGGAGCAGCCCCAAGCGATCACATCGTCGTTGAAGTCATATTCGGGGTGGTGCAGACCCGCAGAGGTGCCGTTCCCGATATTGATCATCGCCCCGGGCACTTCGTTGAGCATGAACGAGAAATCCTCACCACCCAGAACCGGCGGCATGTCCAGTGAAACTTGCGCCTCGCCTGCAACCTCTTGCGCGGCGGCGGCGGCGAGCATGGTTTCGTGGTGATGGTTTACAGTGACAGGGTACATCCGAATGTAGTTCAGCGTGCCGGTTGCTCCGTAACCCGCTGCGATCTGGGGCACCATTGCGCCAAGTTGCGCTTCGATATGGCCTCTGACCTCTTCGCGAAGGGTGCGGACAGTGCCTGTAATCTCGATGGTCTGTGGAATGACGTTGAACGCATTGCCTGCATGAATTGTACACAGTGAAACCACAGCATTGTCCATCGGGTCGATGCTGCGCGATGTGATGGTCTGGATCGCCTGTATCAACGCCGCTGCAATCGGAAAAGTGTCGATTGTCTCGTCGGGGCGGGCCGCATGGCCGCCGCGGCCTTCGATGGTGATGCGCACCTCGTCCACAGAGCCCATGATCGGACCGGGAGCGATGGTGAATTGACCGACGGGCAGGTTCGGGCGGTTGTGCATGCCGTAGACTTCGTTGCAGGGCCAGCGCGTGAACAGACCGTCGTCGATCATTGCCTTGGCACCTGCGCCGCCTTCTTCGGCGGGCTGGAAGATCACGATAACGGTGCCATCGAACGCGCGGCTTTCTGCAAGCTGGCGGGCCGCGCCCAGCAGCATTGTGGTATGGCCGTCGTGACCACAGGCGTGCATCTTGCCATCAATCTTTGACGCCCAAGGCTTACCTGTCGCCTCGATGATCGGAAGGGCGTCCATGTCTGCGCGCAGGCCGATGATACGGCCTGAAGTGTTGGTTTGACCGCGGATTACGCCCACAACGCCGGTGCGCCCGATGCCTTCAACCACCTCGTCGACACCAGCGGTACGCAGGACTTCGGCTACAGAGGCAGCTGTGCGGGTCACATCATAAAGCAGTTCAGGGTTTTGGTGCAGATCGCGGCGAAAGGCGGTCAGAAACTCGATTTGTTTTGCGACCCAGTTTTCAACGGCCATGGCTTACGCTTCCTTGTTCTTCATGCGGTACCGGAAATCACAATGGCTGGCACCCTTCATGATGGTCTGGGTGCGGGTCATTTCCATTTCAGGATTGTAGCCGATGCAGAAATCACCGTCGCGGTTGCACGACAGCAGGTGGCCGATGTCGCCCAGCCCCATTTCCTTGTACATTTCGGAATACCGGCAGCGGGTAACGTTAAAGTCCAGCGCTTCCTCCGAGGCTTCCAGCGTGTCGATCTGCAAGGCGTCCTCTCGGGTCCAGTTTGGCTGGATCGCGGCAAAATCGGTCAGGTCAGGCGTATGGCCCAACGCTTCGGCCAGTTGTTTGCCCTGTTCGATGGCCGAGCGTGAACACGTCTCGCCAATGACGGCTTCGGCCTCGGCGCGGTCGGTGCGGTCGGTGATCACGTCCAGCACATGCTTGAGGATCATCGCTTCGATCTTGCGGCGCAATAGAATTGGCACGCCGTTCACGTCCAGGCCGTCAGAGGTGCTTGCATCAGTCGTCATTGGGTTAGCTCCTTAAATCTTGGGTTCGCTCAGGTCTTTGCGTTTCAACCATGCGAGATATGTTGGTGCAACGCGACGTGCGATACTGTGGACCGGGAAGGGGCGCGGTTCGGTGACTGGCAGGGCCAGCTGGTCTTCCGCGGTGCCGGTAGCGGCGCGGGCCAGTTCGCGGCCCAATGCCGTGCCAAAGGCCACACCGCGCCCGTTACAGCCCATCCATGCCCAGCCGTCAGGGCCCAGTCGGTGGATGCGTGGGAAACGGTCCCAGTTCATACCAATATAGCCTGACCACACATGGGTCATTTCGGGTTCGCCCAGTTCGGGGAACGCCTCGCCCAGATTTCGCGAGGCCTTGGCGCGGACACGGTTTGCGACGTCAAAGTTGCCTATCACAGCACCGCCCGTGATCAGGCGATTGCGCGCGTCATAGCGGAAAAAGCGCAGGTCGCCACGGGTGTCGGACACCGCTTGGCGGCCGGGCAGGATGCCGTTGCGCAGATTGTCCCCTACCGGCTGCGTTGCCATCTGCCAACTGAGCACGGGAATAATTGATTTTGCCAGCTTCGGGGCCAGCGAGGGTGCAAGCTCTCCGGTATAGGCGTTGGTCGCCAGGATCAGCGCGCGTGCTTTCAGCGTGCCGGTGGCGGTGCGAATGACCCACTGCGCGCCTACGCGTTCATAGCTGGTAACGGGGGAGTTTTCGTAGATTGCCGCACCCAGATCTTCGGCGGTCTTGGCCATAGCGCGGGCGAGGGCGAGGGGGTTGATGTGCCCGCCAGTCGGATTTAGCATTCCCCCATACCAGAAATCACTGCCCAGTATTTCGCGGGTTTCTTCAGCGGTCTTGAACTCAGCCGGAAAGCCGTAGCGCTGCCATGTATCGACCCGGTTTTTGCAAAGCTGAACGCGGCCAGGACTGTGGGCAGGCTGGAACCAGCCGGTCTGTTCTGCCTCGGCTCTCATGTCGAATTCGCGCACAAGATCGAACAGGATGTTTGCCGAATTTCCGATCAACTGGACCATGCGTTCACCAGCAGCACCGTAGCGTTTGATCCAGACCGCAGGTTCCGCCGAAGTCAGAATTGGGATGACCTGACCATTGTTGCGCCCGGATGCGCCCCAGCCGACCGCCTTGCCTTCCAGAACTGTGACAGAGCCTCCGTTGCGGGCTATCTCGATTGCGGCGGACAGGCCGGTAAAGCCGCCGCCGATCACAGCCACATCTGTTTCGACCGTTCCGTTCAGCACAGGCGCAAGGGGGCGGGGTGGGGCTGTGTCAGCCCACAAAGAGGGCGGAAATACCACGTCGTTCAAAGTGCAGTCTCCAGCTGGGGTCGCGTGGGCGGGACTGTGTCGTGAGGCATCCAGAACCAGCGCAGGGTTTCTTCTTCGGGCGGCAGATCCAGATGGGGCGCGCGCGACAGGTCGGCAGCGGCATCTGCCAGATCACGCGCAAATGTCAGGCAGCCCTCGAAGGTGGGGGCAGTTTCTTGATTTTTATCCTGCGTGTTCCAAAGATCGGACAGCGAGGTTGCAGCACTGTCGTCAATCTTGCGTTGTGCGCGCCAGACACCGGCACACAGATCAAGACGGTAGTAGGCCAGCAATTCAAGGCCACGCTCGGCGATAAAGGACAGGGCTGCGGCGATCCGGTCGGTGTCGGAATCGTCAAAGAACCAGTTGACCCCTAATCGCGCCCAGCCGGGGCGGAAGGCGGAATGACCCTGTTCTACGGCGCGTTCGTGACATTCTGCCGTTTCATCATCTATGCCAAGCAGCGCATGGCCGTAAGGGCCCGCACAGGAACAGCCGCCGCGCGCCTGAATACCGAACAGGTCGTTCAGCAGCGCCACGACATAGTTATGATGCAGCAATTTTCCGGCCACGCGGATGTTGAACGAGAAGACACCGATCCGTGGCACATTCTGCGGCCCAAGAATTTCGATGCCCGGAACGGCACGCAGTGCGGTCTCCAGACGGCTGGTCAAGGCTTGTTCGCGGCGTTCGACCTCGTTTTCGTCCATGTCGGCCTTGAGTTGCAGGACCATGCCGGCCCGGATGTTCTCGACGATCGAGGGCGTGCCCGCTTCCTCGCGGCGCTCGGGGTCAGAGACGTAGTTGTGGCGCAGTGCCGTCACATAGGACACGGTCCCACCGCCCGTAATAGTTGGCCGTAGACTGGTGAACATGCGGCGGTCTGCAATCAGAATGCCGGATGCTCCGGGGCCGCCCGGAAATTTGTGGGGTGACAAAAACGCCGCATCAATCCGATCGTCCTCACCCTCGGCAGACGCCTTGAGTCTGACCTGAATATAAGGCGCTGCCGCGGCGAAATCGGCAACGCACCAGCCGCCTTGCGCGTGGACCAGCCGGGCGATGGTGCGCAAGTCCGTGCGCACACCGGTCACATTCGAAGCCGCCGAAAAGGCCGCGATCTTCAGTGGCGCATCGGCGTGTTGCTTCAGGGCGCTTTCCAATGTGGTCAGGCATACGCTGCCCTCGTTGTTCAGAGGAATACGCACGATTTGCGCACCGCTTTCACGCCAGATCAGGTCGTTGGAGTGGTGTTCGTAGGGTCCGATAAAAACGACTGCTTCTTGGTTCAATCCTTGCATGGACAGTGCGCGCACCAATTTGTCTGCCGCGCCAGTGGCACCCGAACCCGCGAAGATTACCGCGTGGTTCGCATCTGCACCCATGGATTTGCGCACCGTCTCACGCGCCAGTTCGCGCAGTTGTGTAGACCTGCGACCGGTAAATGACGTTTCGGTGTGGGTGTTACCGTAAAAGGGCAGAACGTGTTTGCGGATCGCATCCTCGATAAAGTTGATGGATCGCCCCGAGGCCACATAGTCGGCATAGATCAACGCGCGCGGACCGAAGGGGCCGGGGATCGTCGTGCCCTCACCAATAATGGCCGTGCGGATGGTGTCGAACTGAATAGCCATTCTGGTTCCTTAAGCGGCGTCTGTTTTACGGAAAGGAGGCGTCCAGGTCCGTCCCGGAATAGAGGCGAGCAAATTGCGGGTATATTCGTGTTGCGGATTGGCAAAGACCTCGGCGGTAAAGCCTGCCTCGACCACTTCGCCCTTTTGCATCACGATGATGCGGTCGCACAGTTGGGCCGCCACACGCAGATCGTGGGTGACGAACAGCAGCGACAGGTTCATCCGGTCGCGCAGGTCAGCCAGCAGTTTCAGAACTTGGGCCTGAACACTGACATCCAGTGCCGAAACGGGTTCGTCCGCGACGATCACCTTGGGCTCCAGCGCCAATGCGCGGGCAATGCCGATGCGTTGCCGCTGGCCACCCGAAAACTCGTGCGGGAAGCGGTTGGCTGCGGCGGGCGACAACTCGACCATCTCCAGCAGATCGCGAGCACGGGCACGTGCCTTTTCAGGGTCTTCGCCATGCACAATCGGCCCTTGAGCAATGATATCCACCACCCGCTTGCGCGGATTAAGCGAAGCCATCGGATCCTGAAACACCATCTGGATATGTTTTCGCATCCCGCGCAGTTCACGGGGCGAACAGGCCAGCAGATCAGTGCCGTCCACCTCGACCGCACCCGCGTCAGCGTCCAGCAGACGGGTGACCAGACGTGACACGGTGGTCTTGCCCGAACCGGATTCACCCACCACGCCCAGAGTTTCGCCCTGATGCAGCTCAAAGCTGAGATCTTTGACGGCGACCACCGCTTTGCGCTTGCCGGTCAGCAACCCGCCACGCGCAGCAAAGGTTTTGCGCAGGCCGGTGCCCTTCAGTACGAGTGGAAGCGTGGTGATCAGTTTGGGCGGTGGTGGTAACAGGTCGGGCACCGATGCAATCAGCGCCTGTGTGTAGGGATGTTGCGGATCGTTTAACACTTGATCGGCTGGCCCTTGTTCAACCACTTCGCCCTGACGCAGTACGATAACGTGGTCGGCAATTTCGGCCACGACACCAAAGTCGTGCGTGATGAACAGTACCCCCGCCCCGTCTTCTCTTTGCAGATCGCGGATCAGCTTGAGGATTTGCAACTGCGTCGTCACATCCAGCGCCGTCGTAGGTTCATCCGCGATCACAAGCTTGGGGGACAGCGATAGAGCCATCGCGATCATCACACGCTGGCGCTGGCCGCCTGAAATCTGGTGCGGATAGGCGTTATAGGCGGATTCAGGATCGGGGATATGCACACGTTTCAGCATCTCCAGCGCGTGCGCGCGCCGTTCCTTGCGCGTGACGCCCATGTGCAATTTCAGCACTTCATCAATTTGCCAGCCCACGGTTTTCTGCGGGTTTAGCGCGGTCATCGGTTCCTGAAAGATCATCGAAATCCGGTTGCCGCGAACCTTGCGCATATCTGCTTCGGATTTGGCCAGCAGGTCTTCGCCTTCAAAAGTGATTTCCCCGCCGGTAACGTGGACATGCGGCTCTGGCAAAAGCCGCATGATCGCCCCCGCCGAGAGCGATTTGCCCGATCCGGATTCGCCCACCATGCAGACGATTTCGCCGGGGCGCACGGTCAGGTCCAGACCGTGAAGTGCAAAGGGACGGTCGGACCCTTTGGGCAGGGCGATGCGAAGATCGCGAACCGTGAGAATAGGTGCTGCTTCAGCGGTCATTGTTTCTGCCTCGGGTTCATTGCGTCGTTCAGGCCTTCGCCCAGCAGTGAGAAGGACAGAACCGTCAGCACGATGGCAACGCCCGGAATGGCCGAGCAATACCACGCGGTGCGCAGAACGGCGCGGCCCTGGCCGATCATGTTGCCCCAGCTTGCATAGTTCGGATCGCCCAGCCCCAAAAAGGCTAGCGCGCTTTCCAGCAGGATCGACAGGGCCATGATGACCGAGGCGTAGACGATGATCGGCGGCAATGCGTTGGGCAGGATTTCACGAAAAATCAAGGCGGTGTTCGACACGCCCAGGTTGCGCGCGGCATCGACAAATTCTCGGTTGCGCAGCGACATGAATTCGGCCCGGACCATGCGGGCGGGAGCTGTCCAGCTTACGATGCCGATGGCCAGCGTGATCCATTCGATTTTCGATCCCAGAATGGCGACAAGAGTCAGCAGAAGCACGAAGTTGGGGATGGTTTGAAACGCTTCGGTGATGCGCATCAGCAGATCGTCGATCCAGCCGCCAAAGTAGCCAGCCAGTGCGCCGATCACGATCCCGATGACAATCGACACCAGCGTGGCGACAACACCCACCAGCAGTGAAATGCGCGCCCCGTAAAACAGTTGCGACAGGATACTGCGGCCAAGCTGGTCGGTGCCCAGTGGGTTTGCGGCATCCACGAAGGGTGCAATAAGTGGTAGACCTGCACGGCGCAGCGGATCGCCCGGATCAACCAGCCCAGCCGTCAGTGCCATCAGCACCACGACGGCAAACAGTATCAGGCCCAGCAGGGCGGCGCGGTTGCGGCGGTAACGCTGCCAGAAGACAACATATCGTGGCGGCTCTGCCGGGCGCAGTTCGGTATCAAGAACAGTCATGAAAGTTCAATCCGGCTGTCAAGACGTGCGTAAAGCAGGTCGGTTAGAAAATTGACGAGGATCACGATGATCGAGCACAAAAAAATAATGCCCATCAGCGTGTTCATGTCGCGCTGGATCACCGACTGGTAGGCCAGTTGCCCCAGTCCCGGCAGGGTAAATATGGTTTCCACCACCACCGATCCGCCCAGCAAGGTCGAGAATTGCAGGCCGAACAGGGTCACCGCAGGCAGCAGTGCGTTGCGCATGATGTGATGCACCATCAGCCGCGTTTCACCTGCGCCCTTGGCGCGGGCGGTACGTACAAAATCCTGATCTGCGACCTGCATTACAGAGGATCGCATCAGCCGAAGGTAGAACGAAAGATAGATCAGCGACAGCGCTGCCGTTGGCATAACTAGGTGTCTTGCCACGTCCAAGACGTGGTCCCAACCGGTGTAAAACCCTGCGATGGTCTTGATCCCGCCAACCGGCAGCCAGCCCAGTTTGACCGAGAACAGCAACATCATCATCAGCGACAGAAAGAAGCTGGGCGTGGCATAGAATATCAACCCCAGAGTTGAAATCAGGTTGTCGGTCAGCGAATAGGCGCGCCGTGCGGCAAAGGCGCCCAACGTGATACCGATGGAAAAGGCCAGGCTGAGCGATGTTGCCATCAGCAACAACGTGGTGCCAAGTCGGTCTAACAGAACGGTTGCGACGGGTTGTTCGTAAACGAACGACTGACCCAGATCGAAGGTCGCCAGCTTCACCATGTAGCGCCAAAGTTGCACCCATACAGGCTGATCCAGACCGTATTCGGCACGCAGTCTGGCGATAAAGGCGGCATCAGCACCACCCATGTCACCGACCAGCGCGTCAACGGTATCGCCTGGCGTCAGTTTGAGCAGGAGGAAAGTACCGACCATGATCAGGATGATGACCGGAATGGCCTGTAAAAGACGCCTGAGCGCGTAGATCAGCATCGGGGGGATGGTTGGTTTCATCGCGGAGCTCTTTCGGATGCGCACAGGGTGGTGCCGGCGATCTTTGGCGGGCAGGCCGGTATGGCCTGCCCGAAGGTCATATTATTCGTCGAGCCACAGATCGTACCAGCTGGACGAGTTCCAGCGCGGTGTATTGTGGTGGTTCATCAGCTTTTTCGACGTGACGGAGATGAAGGGGTGTTCGATGGCGAAGATCACCGGGACTTCCTCCATCGCCTTGCGCTGGATCGCATGATACATTTCGGCGCGTGTTTCCGGGTCAAGCTCGGAGGCCGCGTCGTCGATCATCTGGTCCATCTCTTCGCTTTTCCAGCCGAACTGGTTGGTCCAGGGTGTGCCTTCGGCCTGACCCGAGCGCAGCCAGACGGTTGTTGACACCGCAGGGTCGGACCGGAACTGATGCCAGCCGTTGGCCGTGTCAAAGTCGTGGTCGCGGTACACTCCATTCAGGAAGCCGGGCGCGTCGTTGGTCAGGATTTCGACGTCGATGTCGATCTCCCGCATCGCTTGAGCGAAATATTCACCCCAAAGCTGGGTATATTCACCCCATGGCGCAGGGCGGTGACGCAGCTTGAAGCGAAAGCCGTCATCCTTGACGGGATAGCCTGCCTCGTCGAGCATCTCTTTCGCCAGTTCGACGTCGTAAGGATAGGTCGTCACATCGTCGGTGTAGTTGGCGCCACCCGCTTGCGGAACCGGTCCGCGGCCCGGTGCTGCAAAGCCACGCATGATGGTGTCGATGGCATAATCGATGTCCAGCCCGTGATACATGGCCTGGCGCACCTTCACATCCGCAAGGATCGGATTGCGATGGTTGAACTCGACCGTGGAGTGGGCGACGTTGTTTTCGTAGCCCTGCGTGCCGACGTCAAAGCGGTCGTCTTCCGACAGGCGGACGACATCGGCCATCGACACGCCGATAAAGCCGGATTCGTGGACTTCGCCCGCTTCCAGCGCGGCAGCGGCAGCCGATTTATCCTTGATGAACCGCCAGACGATGCGGTCGAGATAGGGATAGCCTTCGCGCCAGTAGTCTTCATTCTTTTCTGCCATCACGTACTGGCCGCGTTCGTATTCGACGAATTTGAACGGGCCGGTGCCCACGGGGGCGGTGTTGTACGGGTTGTTCAGAATGTCGGTGCCTTCGTACAGGTGCTTGGGCATCGGGTGGCCAAGGTCGGGCATAGCAGCAACGAACAGATCAATCGGCATCGGCTTGGAATAGTTGAAAACGGCCGTGTGCGGATCGGGGCAATCGACAGATTCCAGATTGGCCTGCAAGGCAGACGAATAGTTCAGCAGTTTTTTCCACATCTCGATGGCGGTGTAGGAAACATCTTCGCAGGTGAAGTCCTCACCATCGTGCCAGCGAATATTTTCACGCAGCTTTACGGTGATTGTCAGACCGTCATTCGATCCGGACCACTCCGTTGCCAACACAGGCACATAACCGTCATAGCTTTTGTCGATCAGCGGCTCTACGATTTTGCCGCTGATGTTGTAAACGCCGGTTGACGCTCGCAGTGCTGGGTTCAGGATCCGTTGTTCGGAAATCATATGGACAATTGCGGTGCCGCCCTTTTTCACCTCTTGTGCCGAAGCCACTGCAGGTGCGAGTGCGGCTGTTGCGGTCAAGCACGCGACGCCAAGACCGATCAGTTGTTTCTTCATTTTAAAGCTCCCTTTCTGTCGGACTCCTTTGTGGAATCGCGATGTTACTTTCGCTGACTCATCACTGCGCATGGCGTAGGCGTAGTCAATATGTTTTCCATATAATACCATAGCAGGAGCAAAAATTGCTATTTTTTGCAAGTATTATAGGTTAAATGTTTACCATCGAAAAGTCCTGAGGGTTAAAAATGCAGAAAACAGTTTGGGTGACTGGCGCGGGGTCGGGCATTGGGGCCGCGGTTGCGTTGGCATTTGCCACGGCGGGCTATCGGGTTGCCCTGACCGGTCGCGGCGCGCAAGCACTGGAAGATGTTGCGGCGAAATGCCCGGACAGGGCAAGTGTGCTGGTGGTTTCAGGGGATGTAACTGACCGGCAGGGCATGGCGGATGCCGCGCAGCAGATCGCGGCGTGGGGGGAGGGTCTGCATATCCTGTGCAACAATGCGGGTCTGAACATTCCGCGCCGCCGCTGGGCCGATCTTGATTGGGAGAGTTGGGACAATCTGTTGCAGGTCAACGTGACCGGCGCGCTGAATGTGATCGCTGCTTGTCTGCCGATCATGCGCGCGCAGCATGATGGCATTATGATTCACACCTCAAGCTGGGCGGGGCGGTTTCATTCGCCAGGCGGCGGCGTCGCATATGGGGCGTCGAAACATGCGCTGTCCGATATCTCCACCAGTCTGAACAGCGAGGAAGGAGCGAACGGCATCCGCTCGACCGCGCTGTGCCCCGCCGAGGTCGCGACACCACTTCTTGCCAAGCGCCCGGGCTTTGACATGTCTACGCTGGCCGACATGATCCAGCCCGAGGATATGGCGCAAACAGCGCTTTATGTGGCTGGTATGAATCCATCCGTCGCCGTACATGAAATTCTTTTGGCTCCGGTGCGCAAGTAACCTTTGGTGCCGGACATAATTTGAAAGGAAAATTCGATGTCCCATCCCGTTAAAGGCATAGATCACTGTTTTGCGCTGGTGCAAGATCTGGACAAGGCTGCCGACCAATATGCTGCACTGGGGTTCACGCTGTCCCCGCGCGGTTTGCATTCCGAGGCTAAAGGCTCGGCCAACTACACCATCATGTTTCCCGAGGACTACTTTGAACTTCTGGGCCTGTTGCGCGCGACACCGCTGAACGCGGCGCGGGGCAGGGCGCTGGTGGATCAGGGGCAGGGCCTGCACGCCATTGCCTGCCGGATCGACACTGCCGAAGCTGCTGCCGCCGCACTTGCCGATCTTGGCATCGGAACGCACGGACTGGGCAGTTTCGAACGGCCTGTGCCCTTGCCCGATGGCGGATCGGCAATGGCCGCATTTTCAACGGTTGTATTCGATGATGCCGAAGTGCCAATGGGCTCGGTTTTTATGTGCCAGCACAAGACGCCGGAGACCGTTTGGCTACCGGAATTGCTGGATCACCCCAACACCGCCTGCGGGCTTGGCGCATTCCTTGCCATTTCGACAGACCCTGCGCAGGACGGTGAACGTTTTGCGCGGCTTTGGGCGGACAGCGCTGTGGTGACGACCAAGGGCGGCGTGTCGGTTGAAACCGGTGCGAATTCCGCGCCACTTATTCTGCTGGGCAGGGATGCGGTGCAGGCGCTGTATCCAAGCATTGATCTGTCTTTGACGCCAAAGGGCGCATTTACGGGTTTGCGGATCAAAGTGGCTGATATGAATGCGGTGCGTCATTGCTTGGCGGATGCAAATATCACTGCAATCCCGACGGCACTGGGGTTGGCTGTTGCACCACAGGATGCGTCGGGTGTCATCGTGGAGTTTGTGCCCGCATGACGGAAAAGCCGCGTAAGACCGGGACAAAGTCGATTGATACGATCACTTTCGACGAGATCGACCAGCAAATTCTGGATATTCTGCAATGTGACAGTGATACCGTGATCAGCGCGATCTCGGATGCGGTCGGGCTGTCGCCCACACCCTGTTGGCGCCGGATCAAACGGATGGAAGAAGCGGGGCTGATCAAAAAGCGCGTGGCGCTGGTCGATCAGGTCCGAGCCAATATGCCAATGACGATATTCATAGGCGTCACCACACCGCGCCACGAGATTGGCTGGCTACAGCGGTTTTGCGATCTGATCGACGAGATTCCCGAAGTCGTCGAGGCGTATCGGCTTACGGGGACGGTCGATTATATCCTGAAGGTCGTCGTTCCGGACATGAGCGCATATGACAATGTGTACAAGAAGATGATCGAGCGGTTGGAGTTCAGCCAGATCAATTCGATGATCTCAATGGAAGAACTGAAGTTTACGACAGCCATTCCAACAAAGTATCTTTGACCGGACCGATACGCGCCCGACGACCTAGCGGGTCGGGTCGCTGCGGCGCACGTTGCCGTGCCAGTCTTCTCCGGGAATCACGATTTCACCGTCCGGTCCGTTGGGTGCCAACGGCGCGCGGGCAATCGCGATAAGGCCGAGTACAATCAAGAGCGTCAGCGCGACGGTGGCAAGCCCCCGCCATTTTTTCCAAAGCGTCAGGGTTGGGGCATCTTCGTGGTAGTAGGTCATTGTCTGATCCTCTGTGACAGGTGGCGATGCACCCAAGTTGGGGCTGGCTGGCACATAAGTAAAACGAATGTTTGTAGGAGTGGTCATCACAAAACGTGAAGTATGGGCGGAGGAACACCCGACTTTGCCATCCTGTTAGAGCGATCGTTAAGCTGCGCATGGAGGAAAGCTTGCTAAATGCCGTTGTCGTGACGCATGATTTAACGGGCTTGGTAGGGGGCCGACCATGAATACAGAAAACCCGAAATCAACTGCGGGCATGGTTATAGAATTGCCTCCCGGTGGAGGGCGACGCTATGAAATGGGGAAGTTGACCGCCCTTTTTAAAGCCGACGAGGAGAACACGCGCGCCATATACAGCGTGTCGGAATGGATTCTTCAGCCAGGGCAGGAAGGCGTCGGAGCGCATAGCCACGAGGCAAACGACGAGGTCTTTTTTGTTCTCGAAGGATGTCCCGAAACACGTGTTGGCGATATCTGGAAGCCTTACGAGACAGGCGCGTTTATACGGATACCAGCCGGTGTGGTTCATGATTTCCGCAATGCGACCCGGCAGTCCGCCCGGCTTTTGAACTTTTTCATACCGGGCGGGTTCGAGCGTGACATGCCAAAAATTGTGGAATGGTTTGAGCAAAACTAAAGGTGAAAACCTGTTTCGCCTACCTGAACAACAGCGTGAGCTATTGACCGCATAACGGCGCTATTTGGTGGTTTTGCCCTGCGGCTTTTTGCGTTTTGCCTTGGGCGTGGGCTCAGCTGGTTTGACGGACGCAATGGCCTCTTTTTCCAGGCGTGACTGGCGAAGACGGGCTGTCTTGACTTCGCGTTCTTTCGTTTCTCCGTCGATGATTTCCGTCGCGGCGCGCGTTGTCTTGTCTATCGGCGTTTCCGGTCGGGCTGCAGCTGTTGTGAAAACAGTTGATTTGGTCAGCTTTAGCATCAATCAGTCTCCTTGATGTGTTTGTTGTTGGGCCTGCACCGCAGGCGGGTGCGCGGCAAGGATATGTGTGCCGATCAGTTCACGGACGACGTACAGAATTTCCGCCGTCGATAATGCGGTTGATCAACAAAGCCACAGCAGCATTCAGCGCTGTCGTCTCGTCGTCCCCCGGTATGTCCTGATGGGCCGCTACGGCGTCTCTCAGGACGCCTACGATCTCATGCTCCGGCAATACGCCTCTGTCGTTCAGAGCCAGCAGAAGCGACTCGCAGATCGCGAGGGCGGCTGTGCCCGAGACGTCATTTGGCTGGGGCATGCGATAGATCCTTTCAAGAGCAATCTCAGTACCGACGCGTCTTTGCGCGCGGAGCCGGTTACCTATGACAGTATGACAGAAACGATGTATGCTGAGCTAACCTCAAGCAGTATGGCACGGTTCTTTTTCGGCCAAAGTAGCGTATCCGGGGCATTCGCCGCCAGAGTCTTCGGCGTGGGAAAGGACAATTGGTTAATGAGCACCCAGAATAGCCCGCTTATACGTAAACTTGGTGCCTATGTTTCACTGTCTGACCCCGAGCTTGCGGTTTTGGAGAAATTCCACCAGCATCGGCGGACCTTTGTCGACAAAAACGATCTTGTATATGAGGGGCAGACCGACCCTTCCGCCTATATTCTGGCCAAAGGGTGGGTGTGCTCTTACAAACTTCTGCGGGGTGGCGGGCGTCAGATTGTAGATTTCCAGATACCGGGCGATTTTTTGGGGCTGCGGAGCGTTCTTTTCAGAACTGCGGATCACAGCATCGAACCGATCAAGACAGTCGAAGCCTCGGAGGTGAAAATCAAAGATATCTTCGGGGCGTTCGAGACCTGTCCACGTCTTGCAACGGCCATTCTTTGGGCTGCGTCCGCCGATGAGGCCATCGTTGTCGAGCGGCTTGTCAGTCTGGGGCGACGTAATGCGACCGAGCGTGTTGCGCATCTGCTGTTGGAACTCGGAGCACGCCTGAAATTGGTCGGACTGGCAAAAGAGGGCAGTTATGAGTGCCCGTTGTCGCAGTATCTTCTGGCCGATGCGCTGGGTTTGAGCGCGATTCACATCAACCGAGTTCTCCGGCAACTGCGCGAAGAAGGCTTGCTGACTTTTCGCGATGGAATCGTGACTTTTGACAATCTGGAAAAACTTGTCGAACTCGCTGGTTTCGACACGGCGTATCTGGATTACGAAGGCCCGATGCTGAAATAACGCGGCGGAGAACGGCGCGTCTACCTTGCGGTACATTTCTGTCCACGTGCCGCTCTGTCTACATGCCGCCGTTATCTGTGCGAAGGTGCGTGATTCCAACACACTTGCGGTCGCGCGTCGAACCCTTTGGACACATCGTGATGGATCTACCCGCGGCGCGCCCGCTCGATTGTGGCGACGTCGATTTTCTTCATCTCCATCATCGCTTCAAAGGCACGTTTGGCTTCGCCGCCACCTGCGGCAAGGGCCTCCATCAACACCCTTGGGGTAATCTGCCAAGATATGCCCCATTTGTCCCTGCACCAGCCGCAGGCGCTTTCTTCGCCGCCATTTCCGACAATGGCGTCCCAATAACGGTCGGTCTCTTCCTGATCTTCGGTGGACACCTGAAACGAAAATGCCTCGCTGTGTTTGAAAGCCTTTCCGCCATTCAGCCCCAAGCAGGGAATTCCGAGAACAGTGAAGGTGACGGTCAGAACATCGCCTGCCTTGCCAGAAGGATAATCGCCAGGTGCGTGATGGACACCGGTCACTTCGCTGTCAGGGAAAACATCGGCATAGAAACGGGCCGCCGCTTCGGCGTCGGTATCGTACCACAGACATATCGAGTTCTTTGCGATGGCCATTTCTGTTTTCTCCTTATGCTGAAAAGGGTTGTGCCGTTGTTAGGCCTTCGTCGCTGAATCGAACAATGGCTCAAAGCCCGCCCACATCATCCGCATTCCGTCAAAAGGCATGTCGGACATGTCCATATCCGACATCTCGGCTTCCATCGCCTTGGCTGCGGCATCGCAGGTTGCGCGGTCAGGCCAGGCCGTCCAACTGAACACCGGCACCTCGCCTTTTTCGGCTTTGGTTGCGCGGTAAAAGTCTGTGGTCTTGCCATGGGGCACGTCTTCTCCCCAATTCTCGATCATGCCGAGGGCACCGCCTTTTTCGAACATCTTCCAACCTTCGTGCGCCATTTCGGCATAGGGTGCCTTGTTCTTTTCCGGAACCGCCAAAAGGAAACCCTGATAATAGCCGGCACCCTCGCGTGTTCCGGCCTCGTAGACGGGGGCAAACCCGCCAAATACCATCCTGCTGCCGTCAAAGGGCATTTCTGGCAGATCCTTCATTGCGGGATCATCCTGCATTTTCCCCCACGAGGCGTCCGCTGTCGCCTTGTCCGGCCATTCGATCCACGAGAATACGATGGTCTCGTCTTCCTTGGCCTGCACGGCGCCATAGAAATCGGTGACTTTCCCTTTGGGCACATCCGCGCCCCAGTTTTCGACCATGCGGGTGGCACCATAGGATTTGAACAAGGGCCATGCCGCTGTGACATGGTCGTTATACTTGTCCTTGTTGGCAGTTGGAACGGCGGCCACGGCACCCGTGAGATAAGTCATTTCATGTCTCCAGTCATTCATTTTGTACGCGAATCTCGCTTGCAGATTCAGCATGGCAAAGTTAGTATTAAAAAACAACCGAAAGTATTAAAACATGACTAGTCGGGCAAAAAACAACCGAATTCGCTATGATGAAGGCTGCCTTGTTGCCCATGCGCTGAACCTGATCGGGGATCGCTGGGCGCTGCTGGTTGTGCGCGAATTGATGTTTGCGCCCAAACGGTTCCAGATGATCCGGGCTGGCCTGCCGGGAGTCACGGCAAGCGTGCTGACCGGTCGTCTGACGCAGCTCGTACAAGCGGGGGTGGTCATTCACGATGAGCGGCTTGGCATCTACACTCTGACCGATGCAGGGCGCGGCTTGCTCCCCGTTCTCGAAGCACTCTGTCGTTGGGCCTTGACCGTGCCGGGGCACGATCCTTCACGGTTTATCAGCCCCTCGGCGCTTATGATCTCTATGGGGGTCTGTTTGGTCCCGGAACGCGCAAACGGGCGCGAGATGCTGGCAGGGTTCGCGTTCAAAGGCGAAGCCTTTGAAATGCAACTGACCAACGGACGCTTGCAGACCACATCGGTTAACCGCCCCCAAGCTTCGTTTGTTCTGGTGGGCAACGGGAACACGCTGGCGGCGGCAGTGTACGGCGCAACACCTTTACCGAGCTTGACGGCGCAAGGGATTGTCAGCGCCGAGGGCGACACCGTTGCAGCCGAAGAGTTCCTCTCGCTGTTCAGGCTCGCGCCTCAGGGGTGATCCGGTTTGCAACGTCACTGGCCTCAGTAACGTACTCAAGACACCATTTGGCACGTTCGCTCGCACGGCTCAGCTTGGCATCACCAAGGGCGGCATGTTCGCGCTGCCTGCCTGTACATTCAGCTCTGTCCCGAAGAGCGTTGCCAGATTGTCTGAATTTATGACCTTGGACGGGGCGCCGTCGAGTGCCACCTTGCCGTCACGCAAGGCGATGATGCGGCTGGTATGGTGGCTGGCCAGATTCAGGTCGTGCAGGACCATGATGATAGTTTTTCCGGTCTCTTTGTTCAGCCGGTTTATAAGGCGCAGAAGGTCGATCTGATGTGGTAAATCCAGATAGGTGGTAGGTTCGTCCAGCACCAGAACCGGCGTGTCTTGTGCCAGCACAAGCGCAATCCACGCGCGTTGTCTTTGGCCGCCCGACAGTCGGTCTACCCGACGATCCGCCAAATCAGTCATGCCTGTCAGGAACAATGCCCTGTCTACCGCATCGCGATCTGCGGTCCGAAGCGGTTGAAACGGGCGCATGTGCGGTGTGCGCCCGCGCTCTACCAGAGTGCGCACCCTTATTCCTTCGGGTGTCTGGGAAGCTTGCGGCAGAAAAGCGATGGTACGGGCCGCTGTGCGCGGCGGCATCTGCCAGATGTCGGTGCCATCCAGAAATACCTGACCGGACGTGGGCGCAAGGATGCGTGTCATCGTCCGCAGCAAGGTGGATTTTCCACAACCGTTCGGACCGATCACCGCCACGACACTGCCCGCAGCGATGGATAAATTGATGCCGTGCAACACCCGTCGCCCCGACAGGTCAATAATAAGGTCTTTTGTCTCAAGCGAGGCTGTCATCTGCGGTCCTCAAGTTCCACAAGAGAAGCGCCAGCATGCTGGGCCCTCCGATCAGTGCTGTGAATATGCCAGCGGGCAGACTGCTGCCAAAGATGTCGATCCCCGCCAGTAACTCGGCGCTTAGAGCAAGTAGTGCGCCCATCAGTCCGGCCAGCGGCAGGATACACCCTGTTTGACCGCTCAGCCCGCGCGCCAGCGGCCCGGCAAGAAAAGAGACAAAAAGGATGGCACCAGCGACGGCCACCGAGGTGGATACCATGACGGCGGAAACCGCTATCACGGCCAGTCGAAGCAAATTGGGGTTCAGTCCCAATGCCCGCGCCATGTCATCGCCAAGCGTCATGCGTTCGATGGCGAAAACACACCATGCCAGCAATGCACCGCCAAACAGTGTTGCAGCACCGATCAGGGCGACCTTGCTCCATTCTGCGCTCGCAAAGGAACCGGTTAGAAATCGCGTGACTTCGGCAGCTTGCAGTCCGGGGCTGAGGTTGAGCAGGATGTCGGTCAGGGCGGCCAGCATCAGGCTGACAGCGACGCCAATCAGGATAAGTGACAGGGGGGCAATGCCACCACGCCATGAAAACCCCAGAACCGCAAAAGCTGCCAAGGTGCCACCGCCCATCGCGCCCCAACCGGCAAGGGTGACGCTGCCGGAAAAAACGATCACAGCCGCTGCACCGGCAGAGGCGCCTGCGCTGAACCCGATAGTATCCGGAGACGCGAGCGGATTGCGTAGCATGGTCTGCAAAACGGTCCCTGCCATACCCAGACTTGCGCCGGTCAGTATCGCCAACAGCACCCGCGGGAGGCGGAAATGGATCAGTATGGTCCGGTCGATCTGATCGCCGCTTAGAATATTGGCAATCGACAATGGTTCTTGACCGACTGTCAGCATTGCGGTTGCCATAGTGACCAGCGCAAGAGCCAGTGTAAGGGTAAGTAGGGTTGCGCGGGTCATTTCAAACCCTGTGCCTGACGCCGCACCAGCCAGACCATCGCGGGCCCGCCGATCAGCGTCACACCCAGCCCGGCTTCGATGACGAGACCGGGAAAGACAAGGCGACCGGCAATATCGGCGACCAACAACAGGGCTGCACCGCAGATGCCTGCCCGCATCATGATGGCCGAGTTTCTTGCTGCGCCCGTCATGCGTGCCATGTGGGGGGCAAGAAGTCCGATAAATGCAATTGGACCGGCGACCATCACTGCGGCCGCACTCAGAAGGGTCGTGGCCAGAAGCCCCGCCAGCCGTATCCGTCCCACCCGCGCGCCCAAGGCCAGCGCCGTGTCCGAACCAAGTGCCAGAACATCCAGCCAGCGGGCGACCAGCAGGGCCAGCGCAAGGCCTGTAAGCGCGCAGCAGGCTCCGACGGCCAAAGTGGCAAAACCGGTTTGATCGACCGCACCCAACGCCCAATGGCGATAGGCATCAAGCGCAAGCGGATCGAGTAGGATCAGACCTCGCAAGGCCGCATTGAGCAGGGCAGTCAGGGCAGCCCCTGCAAGCACCAGCGTGACGGGGTTGGAAGACATCGCACCGATGGACGTCACGCAAAGTGCGGCGATGCCTGCGCCAACAGCGGCGGGCACGGCCAAGGCCACAGCAGGCAATGGACCAAGCACATAGACGGTGACGACAATCGCAAAGGCGGCACCGGCGTTAAGGCCAAGCAGCCCCGGATCGGCCAGAGGATTGCGCGCAAGCGCCTGTATTGTTGTTCCGGCCACACCAAGGGCACCTCCGGCAAGAACGGCCACCAGAGTGCGTGGCAAACGCATCTCGTGCAGGACAATCGTAGCCGCATCTTTAGGGTTTGCGCCGCGTAGCCAAAGACCGAGTTCGGGCAGACCGACATCAGGCCGTGCGCCAAATAGCAGCGACGCCAGACAGAGCAGCAGCAAGCCGCACGTCAGGGTAATGCGCAAGGTCAGCGTGATAAACCTGCCTCCTGTACGCCGTCCACAGGGGTTGCGGGGTTACCGTCCAGCGCCTGTTCCAAAAGGGGGACAAGGCGATCAAGCGCATAAGCGATGCTCAGAGGGCTGGCATAGCTCATGGCGGCGGACAAGGTCGGGTCGGTTACGACCTCGCGGCCTTCTGCGACTGCGTTCAGCGTATGCCGTAACGGGTAGTTTTGCGCAGCAGAGACACCGCCACCCAGATCAAGCCAGACCAGAACATCCGCATCAAGTGGTGCAGTCAACTCCTTGTCCAATCGAAAGTAAAACCCGTCGTGCGCAAAGGCCTGTGCTGCTTGGGGCAGGCGCAGTCCAAGCCCTTCGAGGATTTTCATACGCGCATCTTCCGGTCCATAGATCAAAGGACCATCGGGCCATGCGATCACTGCCGTCTTGCCGGCCCAATCCGGATGCGCATTGCGTATCTCGGCAAACCGGTCTTGCAAGTCGCCCGTGACCTTCAGGCCCAGTTCGGGTTGGCCCACAGCCATTGCAAAAGTGTGGGTCATCTGTTGCCATGATGCCCCGAAGTCTGATGCACCGGGCGGTGGTGGCAACACCGGCGCGATGCGAGAGAGGGCTTTGTATTGCGCATGGGTCAGCCCGGAATACATCGCGTCGATCAGATGGGGTTTGAGCCGTGCAACCTGTTCGGCCTGAATTTCGCCCCGCAGCGGGATGGCATCAAGATGGTCGGCGACGGGAACGGCCCAGGGCCACAGCCCCCGTGCATCGCCACCATACCACACACGGTACGCGACGGGCTGAATCCCGAGGGCAAGCCAGTGATCTAAGCCGTTGAAGGACAGGGATACAATGCGCTGCGGGTCGTGAGGGATGACAGTTTGCCCCCAGACATGATTGACTACCACCGGTTCCGCCGCTGCGCGCAAAGGATGAATAAACAAACACGCGATCAAGAAAAGCCGGACCATCAACACCTCACCAGAATACTCGATGGCGCGGTATCCTGTGGCGTCCTCTCGGGGTGATACCTTAGCTGGATCGACTTCTACATGTTCGATCCTTGTCGTCAAATGGTTGACACCCCCACTGGTCCGTTTATTCAAAGCCCAAAGCAAGGGCGCTGTGCCCCAGCCATCCCGTCAAAGAGAGCTGGTATGGCATTTCACCCCCACATGTATTCCGTGACGTCCGGCATTGCCGTGCCCACCCATGCGCGAAGCCTTGTGTTCGACGACATGGCTCTTGATTATTGGGAGGTCGAGGCAAAGCAGGCCGCGCACTGTCGATACGTGTCAATCCACCCGCGCATTTCCATCTTTTTCGATAACAAGACAATCTCGCTTTCAGAGGACAAGGAACGCAGTGGGACATCTTGCGGGCTGTGTTTTGTGCCGGCCGGACTTCAGCTTTGGGGGCGCTTGCAGCAGTCAGGCAGGATCAGGCATCTGGACTTGCACATAAAACGAACGGCTTTGGCGGAGTTGACGGGCAGCCAGATCGTTCTGGCAAGGCCGCTTTTTGCGCCAGTCAGCCCCGCTGTGCATGACCTTGCGCACGAGCTGACACGGGCCTGCGATGCGGGGGATACGTCCAGGGCGTTGGCACAAAGCCTGATTCACCGTCTTGTTCAGCTTGTCTTTGATCAGGCAGACACAACAGCCCCTACGCCACCCGAAGGCATCGCCAAAGTTAAGGCGCACATTCTGAACCATCTTGATAAGCGGCTGCACATTGAAGAACTGGCAACGCTGGCAGATCTGTCGCGTACGCAGTTCATTCGCCGGTTCAAATCCGAAACGGGCCAGTCCACCCATCAGTGGATCATACAACAGCGTATCCAGTTGGCCCAAAGTCTTGTTTCAGAAGGGGTCAGTCTGGTTGAAGTGGCAACGCGCGCCGGTTTTTCCGATCAGGCCCACCTGAACCGCGCGTTCAAGTCCGCAACAGGCGTGCCACCGGGCGTTTGGGCCAGGCTCGGGAATTCGCGATAAACGGTCCGATTCTTCAATACTAAATTCCCGACTATTTTTATCTGCTACTCAGATTGCGCGTATTGCCATTACATCCGCGCTTAGGATTCGGGGACCAAGATGAAAAACAGAACAAACGCATACAGCACTGTATCACGCCTGACACTTACCACCGTTCTGTTCAGCATGGTTGCACCGGCTGTATTCTCACAAACCGCTGATGATTTTGTTGACCTCGGCACGTTGGTGCTGCGCAATCAAGAAAATGCCACTGGTCCGGTTGGTGACGACACGAACCCGCCCACTGTGACCGGCACCAAATCTCCGGTCACGGTCAATCAGGTGCCCCAATCGGTTAGTATTCTGGGGCAAGATGACCTTGAGCGTTTCAACGCCACGCGGGTCAGTGAAACACTGCGCTATACTGCCGGTGTCACAACCGATGTTTTTGGCAATGACACGGATTATGACTGGCTTCGCATTCGCGGGTTTCAGGCCGACCAAACGGGCATCTACCTCGACAATGCGCAGAACCTTTCGTTTGCCTTCGGATCGTTCTTTATTGATCCCGTCACGCTTGAGCGCATCGAAGTGTTGCGCGGTCCATCTTCGGCACTTTATGGCGGTTCGAATCCGGGTGGGATCGTCAACTATGTTTCCAAACGCCCCGGCGATCGGGTGCGCGAACTGACGTTCGGGATCAATGACGCCGCAGCCGGTTGGGTCGAGTTCGACTATGGCGACGAAATCGCACCCGGTCGCGCCTATCGTTTCACGGGCCGCATCGAGGCCGGTGACAAATATGATGCCTTCAACAGCGGAGTGCGCGGCACATTTGCGCCGTCTTTCAAATTCACGACAGACGGAGGCACCGAAGTGACCCTGTTGGGGAACTTCCACTATGCCGATGAACAGCACAGCGGCAGCAGCTTCTTGCCCTATGCAGGCACGGTGACTGAAACTGCCGAATTCGGCTTTATTGACCCTGACGCAAACTTTTCCGATCCCGACTGGGACCAGTATCTGCGCAAGCAAGCCTCTGTATCGGCCATCGTCGAGCATGAGCTCGACAATGGGTTTACCTTTACTGGGATCGCGCGTCTGGGTGTCGCAAGCGTGGAAGAGCGGTATTTCTATCCATTCGGCTATGACGGATTTTCACCGACGCCCGTAGATGCGGACGGCACATTGGCATTGATCGCGTTCGAACATGACACGCTGGTGCGCACCGCCCAAACCGATCTGCGATACTACGGAACCGTCGAGACAGGGACCATCACGCATGATTTGCTGTTTGGTCTGGATGCACGTTTCTACGAAATAGACGAGGTGCAGGCGTCAAACTTCACCGATACCAATACCGTCGTGAATCCGACAAACCCGGGCACGCCGACACTTAATCCACCCTATCAGGACGCGGTGACACACCAACGGCAGGTCGGCCTGTATTTTCAGGACCAACTGCGTTGGGGTGACGGGTGGATCGGCACGGCCAACCTGCGACATGATTTTGTTTCGACCGAACAGGACGGAGCGGCCGGATTTTCGCGCGATGACAGTGTCACCTCTTATCGGGTGGCCCTGGCGCGCGAACTCTCCAATGGTTTCACGCCTTACGCTTCTTATGCGAGCTTTTTCAATCCGCTCATTGACTCGCCCGCCAGTGGCGTGACCGAACCCGAAACAGGCGAGCAAATCGAGCTTGGGTTCAAGTGGGCCCCTACGGAGAGCAACTTTGCCCTCTCTGCCGCCACCTTCCAGATTGATCGCAACAATGTCGTCACCGGCGCATTCCCCAACTTTGACCAGTTGGGCACCGTCCGGTCGCGCGGCTTTGAATTGGAGGGCGAATACGACTTTGGCAACGGTTTCCGCCTTCAGGGTGCGGCGACGATGCTCGACGTTGAAGTTACTGCCGACAGCGACGCCACCCTGATCGGCACCACACCGACGCTGATCCCGGAAACACAGGTGTCCCTGTTGGGAACATACAGGTTCTCGGGGGGTCTGAGCGGTCTGGAAATGGGCGTTGGGGTGCGCATGATCGGCGACAGCTTTGCCGACGCGGCCAATACGCTTGCAGTTCCCAGCAACACCCTTGTCGATCTGTTTGCAACCTACGAAATGAGAAGTGGACTGGTGGCGAATTTCGCTGTCACGAATGCTGGTGATAAGCGGCATGTCACCGGGTGCCAGACCCAGTTCGTTTGCTCATATGGGTCGGGTCGGGAAATCAGCATGTCTGTGACATCAAGCTGGTAATTCGGTTGTTCCGGCGGTCGGTGATGAATGAGCTGAAGAACCGCGGCTCTGTAAGCTAAAATGCACCTAGGCGACTGCAATAATCGCTTTCGACGGTCCAATAAGAAAATGCCAACCGCTTCACACTGGTGCGTGGATGAAACATCAAGCAGGCCCGTTTTTGCTGCGCCGGTTGTCGGGACGGTGTCGGTTCCCGACTGGGAAATTCCGGTGTGTTCAGGTACCGAAAGCGAAGACATTCCAAATTTGAAAGGCGCACTGCATGCTTCGGCAGTTCTTTGAATACTATCGCCCGTGGAAGGCGCTTTTCTGGCTGGATTTTGGATGCGCGGTCATTTCCGGCCTGCTTGAGCTTGTCTTTCCTTTGGCAATCAAGGTGTTCATTGACGTGCTTTTGCCCAATGGCGATCTGGGGCTTACCCTGCTGGCCGCCGCTGGATTGTTGGTAATCTATCTGTTGAATGCCGGATTGATGACCATCGTGATCTATTGGGGGCACATGCTGGGCATCAACATCGAAACAGAAATGCGGCGGCGGGCATTTGCGCATTTTCAGCGGCTGTCCTTTTCCTATTTCGACAAGATGCGGACCGGCAAACTCGTTGCCCGTGTAACCCGTGATCTGGAAGAAATCGGCGAGGTTGCACATCACGGTCCCGAAGATCTGTTTATCGCGGTAATGACATTTGTCGGTGCGTTTGCCTTGATGATGACCATCAACGTGGAACTGGCGTTGATCACGGCGGCGATTGTCCCTGCCTGCGTTGTCATTGTCGCTGTGTTCGGCGGTCGGATGACGCGCACGTGGCGGGCGATTTATGCGCGGGTTGCGGATTTCAACGTGCGGCTGGAAGAGAACATCGGTGGTATCCGCGTGGTTCAGGCCTTTGCAAATGAAGGCCACGAAGCGGCGCTGTTTGCAGAAGACAACAACCGCTACCGCGAGACGAAATTGTCGGCCTACAAGCTTATGGCAGGGTCGTCGGCGCTGAACTACATGGGGATGCGTCTGATTCAGGTTGTCGTTATGGTGACGGGCGCCGGGTTTGTGTTGAATGAATCGCTGACGACCGGTGGTTTCGTGGCGTTTTTGCTGCTGGTCACTGTGTTTTTCCGTCCACTGGACAAGATTGCTGCAGTCATCGAAACCTATCCTCGGGGCATCGCGGGGTTTCGCCGGTATCTTGAGTTGATGGAGACCGAACCCGACGTGGCGGATGCCCAAGATGCAGTTGTTGCACCTGCGTTCGAAGGTGCCGTTAAATTCGAAGGTGTCACCTTTGACTACGGGCAGGGACGGCCCGTGTTGAAAGGCATAACGCTGGACGTACGCCCGGGTGAAAAAATGGCTTTTGTTGGCCAGTCGGGGGCAGGCAAGACGACCCTACTTGCCTTGGTGCCACGATTCTATGACCCGCAAGCAGGGCGGATCACGATCGACGATCTGGATGTTGCCAGTGTTACGCTGAACTCGCTTCGCAGTCAGATCGGGATTGTCAGTCAGGATGTGTTTCTTTTTGGCGGAACATTGCGCGAAAACATTGCCTATGGCCGGTTGGACGCAAACGAAGACGATATTGTGGATGCGGCCGCCAAAGCACAGCTTGCCGATATGATTGCACAAATGCCCGACGGGCTTGATACGGTTGTTGGCGAACGCGGTGTCAGCCTGTCTGGCGGACAAAAACAACGGGTCGCCATCGCTCGGATATTTCTTAAGAATCCGCCAATTCTTATTCTGGATGAGGCAACATCGGCACTGGACACCCAGACCGAACGCCAGATTCAGGCCGCGTTGGATGCGCTGTCTGAAAACCGGACGACGCTTATCATCGCGCACCGTCTGGACACAATCCGCAATGCAGACCGGATTGCCGTGATGCAGGACGGGATGATTGTTGAAACAGGAACACATTCCGAACTGAGCAAATCTTTTGGCCACTACGCCGGGCTTGCAAATACTTAAAGGCAGCAGTTCTGACGGTAGTATCAGCGTTGCGTGTGCAGTACCGCCGCTGCACGCCAATCTTAAACAGCATATTTTTTTGCTTTTCTTGCCCCGGTGTCTAAACTGAAAGGGTGCCATTACAGGCACATGGCACGACGAAAGTTTTCAACGATGTTATTGAGATCGTTTTTTGCTGTTTTCTTTGTTTGCACATTTGCAACAGCGACATTGGCGGAATCGCCGGTGGCCAAAGAGTGGAAAGACGCTCTGGGTGGTCTGGGCTGCGAAGGTATCTACGAACTTTCCACACCGTCGCATGAAACCATATGGCTGGTCGCATCGACATTCTCGGGTGTCAGTTTAGTTGAGATGGGCAAAAATGCCGGCTTCGAAGATCTGACGGAATTCATCACCACAGGCACAAGCATCGACCAGGTGCGCGACAAGGATAGCGTGTTGGAACGCTTGCTCGCCGGAACACCGCAATCCACGCAAAACTTGCGCAACGAGGTGGCCGCACATGGCGCGCGGCTCTGTCCGGTACTGTCCTATGTGATCAGCGCAGGATACCAAGAGACGGGCCGTTTGCAAATTACCGAACGGGACTATTGGCAGCCACATTCGGAACTTGCCCAAAGCGTTCTGGTTTTGCGCGGGTGTGCGGAACTTGGGGTTGATGGTTTTTTTGGACCGTCCAGCCGCAGCGTATGGAACACAACCGGATTGCCGTTAACTGCGGGGGTTTTGCCAACACCCGGTGATACTGTGCGCCTCGCCGCCTCGCCGCAGGCATGTGGTTTTACGGGCAGCCTTGTCGAAACGGTCGCGGTGATGGGCCAATGCCGCCAAGGGCGAGGAGGGCCTGTTCACTCGGCACGGCTGGGGGCCGAGTTGGGCGCGCTGGTCTTGGCCAGCTCGGGCCAGCCATTGCAGCGGGTCCAACGTGTCTTTGATCATTGCGAGCCTCAATACGCCTGGAACCTTGGCTTAACAGCAGAGGCCATTGCCGCCATGACCGAAGGATTGCAATTTCCAAGCGATAAGTACGCAGATTTAGCCGCCGTTGCGGACCAGATTATTGACCTGATGAAGGTCGATGAGCCGTGGCACGAGGCCGACGCCCGCGACTTGTTCGGGGGTGCAGGCAGATTGCTGTGGGAACGGCATGGCGTGTCAACGCTTGGGCGGTTCGGGCTTTTGTTGTTGGAGAAATCCGGGTTACCTGCGGGGAACGGTTTGATGGACAACCTGCGGACAAGCACCCTGAGCGCAGATGAAATCGCGTATTTTCTGTCGGCCTATGCCGGATCAACACTGCAACTCCAAAACCAGATGATCACGTCACGACCTTGGGATGAATCAGGGCATGATCGCTTGCGGACTGCGGGTTTTCTGAAGTTGGACGTGTTTTTACCGTTGGAGGAAGTTCACTATTTCCTGCAGTTCGCGGGCGAGATGGAGGCATCTGCCTTGCTGCAACAAGAAGCGTTGCGGGGAGAGTATCCGCAACTGAATTACGCTTTTGCCGCGCTGGTGCTGGAAGGGTTCACCCCCGATGGTCGCAACGACGAATTGGCGCGCAGACATTTGCGGGCAGCCGCGCAAAACGGTCATGCGCCGTCACAGTTGCGGCTGGCGATGATGTTGAAATACGGACAGGGAGGTGACCGTGACCCAGAAGGTGCGCAGACCCTGTTGCGACAAGCTGCGCAAGGCGAAGAGCCATCGGCGCAATTGTTGCTGGCCGAAGGGTTCGAACAGGGTGACCCCGATGCAGTTGCGTGGGCGCAAGCCGAAACACTTTATCGCGACGCGATTAACGCTTTGCCGCCCGAAACAGCAGCAGATGTTATCCGCACAAAATTGATCGCTGGCGGGCCGTTTTGGCAAACTGACGGTCCGGGCCAGCGGTTGCTTGAAGATTGGGCACTGGCAGCGGTGGCGCGTGCCGACGACACCGAGGAGATGACGGAAAGGCGGCGCAATTGGCGTGTCTTTGCGGGCCGGATGGGTGACCATTTTGCAGATACCAAAAGCGGGATGTTGTTGGATCTGGCGCGGGCGGCGCAATGGTGGCGATTGGCTGGCACGGACGGCAGTTGGAAATATGCGCCGGTCCAGGACAAGTTGCTGGCGCTGTTGCTGACGTGACCGGAACTTGCCTCTGATCCAGCGGAAATCGCCAACCTGCTCGAAGGATCTTTGCACGGAACTTGGCGCAAGTTGCGGGATGTCGATACATTCATGCAACAAGCCGACGCCAACTGCCCCTATCGTGAGGCGGATACCGATGCGTGCGTCGTCTTTTTCCACCGTGCTGCTTTGGGAGGAGTCGCGGCCGATCTGTCTGCACCCGCTTACGCATGGCTGCGTGCCCGTGCTGCTTTGGAATGGGACGAAATTGAAAGATCGGGACTGAAAGCTCATGTTGGCAATGAGGGCACAGATATTGTCTGGCGCAATCCGTTGGCGACAATCGCTTTGTCTGATGTGCTGATTTTTTATGGCGATTATGCCCAAGCCACGCAGATCATCGAAAGACTGACAAGCATAGATTTGTTGAACGTGGACGTAGACGGACTGCAAACCATCAGCGCCGACGGTCTGCGTCGCCAGATCGTACGATATCGTGAGGGCCGCGCGGCTGACGACAGGCAAAAGGACGAACTTGAAAACCTGCTAAGTGCCTTGGCGTCGCGCGGTGACACGGTGGCGCGTGATTTTCTTGAAACGCTGCGCACGCCAATCGGCGGCCCCGCTACAGTGGTTAACCCCGGGGATCTTCAGGCCCGATTTGAGCGTGCCGAGGCCCACCCCGCGTCGCGGGCGCTGTCAAACACGGCGCGCCAGTTGGCCAGCCTAAAATTTGCCGAAGGAGATGGCGAAGCGGCGGTAGAATATGAACAGATTGCGATGAATGCTGACATGGTGCGCCATGCTACCGCCGGAATTCAGGGCGGACCATTGGTTGCTGACATGGCGCGGGTTTGCTCGTTGTCGCGAACCTCAGAACAGTTGTTTGCATTTGGCGCGCCGGAAATTGCGCTGACACTGGCCAAGGATGCCGTCAACCGGCTGCAGGGCATTCGGGCTGTGCTGTCCGATCTGCCAGAAGATTTACAGATGTGCTTCCAACAGAAGGTGGCTGGACATTACCGTTGGTTGGCGGATCTTTTTATCGTGCAGAACCGGCCTGCAGAGGCTTCGCGGGTGTTGGATATGCTGAAGGATTTCGAGACATTCCAGTTTTCCGAACGCGCCCCCGATCAGGCCGGTGACAGTTTCGAAACGCTGCATCTGGCCCCACAGGAAACCCGCCTGCTGGACGCCGTCGCGACAAGAAGAACAACGATTGCCCAGCAGAGCCGGAAATACCGTGCCTTGGCGCAGATCGCCGCCACCCGCGATCTTACTGCTCAAGAGCAGGCGTCGTTTCAGATGTTGGAAGCGGAACTGGCCGAGGCCGCAACTCTGCGCGAGCAAACCCGCGCCTTTTTACAAGAGACCGCAGCGGCTGTGGGGCGTGCGGATGTCGGGGTGCAACTGGCACCGGGCAAATCAATCAAGCGATACCTGAGACAAAAGCGTCAGGATGAAGCGGCTGTGCTGCAATATCTGGTGCTGCCAGACCGGATGGGATTGGTTCTGACAACCGCCGCGTCCCAATCGGTCTGGACGTGGGATACAACAGATGGCGCACAGTTCTCCGAGACAGACCTGAATGAACAGATCGCCCAGTTCCGCACTGTCTTGCAAACGCCCAGCTCTGATGCCGTACCACTGGCGCAAAGGCTGCATGATCTGCTGCTGCCCAATGCCGTTGTGAGAGAGTTGGAGGGCAGCGGGATCCAGACGCTTATCATCGCGCCTGACCGCCAGCTTCGGTATATTCCGTTTGCGGCGTTACACGATGGCACCGGTTGGCTGGCTGAACGCTTTGTGGTGACCCATGCCACCGCGGGGGGCATTGTGGCGACGTCAGATGCGGGCGACCGTATTTCGGCCTTTGGGCTAAGCAACCCTGTTGGTGATTTTCCTGCATTGCCCGGTGTGGCAACAGAAGTCGCCGCTTTGGTACAGGAAAATGGCAGCGATTCAGGCGTATTGCGTGGCCAAGGTCGGATGAACGACGATTTCGATGCTACCGCATTTGCCCGTGGATTGGTCTTTAGCGATGCACAGAACGAACGCTTGGGCATTGTGCATCTGGCCTCGCATTTCAAACTGGGTAACACCGAAGCAGACAGTTTTCTGCTGTTGGGTGATGGCAACCGGCTGAGTGTTGCGGATATTCGTACAGGTCTTGGTCGTGACAGCGATTTTTCCGAGGTCGCCCTGCTGACACTGAGTGCGTGCGAGACCGCATTCGGCACAACCAGCGCCGATGGCCGCGAGCTTGAGAGTTTTGCTGCCGTGGCACAGCGCCAAGGGGCGCAGGCGGTTCTGGCCTCGCTTTGGCCCGTGGCGGATGCGTCGACTGCGGCCATTATGGTGAATTTTTATCAGCGCTACACCTCGAATACGCCGCTGGCCCACGCGCTGTCGCAAAGCCAGAATGACCTGATCAGCGGCGAGGTGAATTCCACCCGCCCCGAAGCCGTGCGCGGGGCCGCGCCATCGATACCCGTGCAAACGCAAGCGTCGCCGCAGGGGTGGCGGCATCCCTATTACTGGGCTGCCTTTATTCTGCTGGAGGGCGCCGTATGACCGGAGCAAACCGTATTTTCCAGAAGGCCAGCTTGATAATTCGGGCGCAGCTTGTCGTACTGACATTCGCCGGAGGTGCAGCGGCACAATCCGCAGAGTGTTTTGCGCTACAGGCAGAGGATACCGAAGTTGGCGCGATGACCTATTCGGCGGCGGGCGCATTGACCTATAGCCTGCGGGGCCAGCCTGATGTCACTTATGTTACCCATTGCAGCCTGAACGGCCAGTCTCAGCGGACCTGTAGCGTGGATTGTGATGGCGGAAACATGACGTTGACCGATCACAGCGGCTCCCTTGACGTGGATGCTTCGATCCGGATTGAACAAGTGCGGTTTACCAGCCTTTTGTCACTGGCTGGCCCGATGGACGCGGGCGGCCGGTTGCTGACAGGACAATGGAAGCTGACGCCGGTTCCGAGCGCCCAGTGCCGGGCACTGGAGACGCGGGCGCAGCCGTTGGCGTTGGTGGTGGGCGACGTTTACCCCGCTGTCGTGACGCTGGAACAACACCTGATGGAAGGCGGTTATTTCATCAACGGTCCTGGCATGATTTATGGTCCGGAAACCGCCGAGGCCGTGCGCATGTTTCAGGCCGAAAGCGGATTGCAGCAGACCGGCATCGCGGACTTCGACCTGCTCAAAAGGCTTGGGATTGCGGCCACGTTTTCCTTTGGGGGCTGTTGATCGCGGCGGGGCCAGGGTTGTTTTGGCAAGTCTCATGCGTCAGGTCATACGGGTCAGGACGTCGTCACGTTTGACCAACTGATGCCAGACAATCGCCATCGCAATATGGCCGACGATAACAAGCCCAAGAATCCAACCCATTTCGCCATGCCATTCTACCGCGACCTGTGTCCATGCGATTGCTGTCTCACGCGCCGGAAAAACAGGGATGCCAAAATAGCTGAAGCCGCGCGTGCTACCGGCTGCGGCAAGAAGCCTGACAGCGGGAACAATCACCATCAAGGCATAAAGCACCACATGACCGGCAACAGCGGCTTGTCCGATGGTTCCGGAATTGCGGGGACGGCGTTGAATGTTCATCAACCCCCAGACACCACGCAGCAGAACCAGCAAAAACAGCGTTGCGCCCAGATTTCCATGGTAACCCCAAAGGGCTTCGCGCAATGCGTTTTCACGGGGAAGCGCCCAATGCGCAGCAGCGGATGTAAATTGCGCAGCAAAAAGGGCTGCCATGCCCCAATGAAGGGTGCGGGTAACAAGACCGTAGTGGTTGGGCTGATCTGATAAAGTCGCCATGAAAACTCCGTTTCACAAAGGGTCAAACCTTATACGCAGCAAGCACTCCGTTCCGTCACCGGTTTTCAGGTTTTTTCGCCTCGGAACATGGATGCCAATTCCCGGTCGTCCATTGCTGTAGCATGCGGGTCATCTATTTCGTCGATGGCGGGCCCGAGCCGCTATTCGGAAGACAGCTGGCTTTTCCACTCTTCAAGCGGGAACAGCTTGTCATAGGCCCAGTTAAAGCCAAGCGCGTAGACCATATAGAACAGCGCGAAAGAGACATCCATCAAGAATGCCTGCCAGAGCGAGACGCCCAGATACCAAGCGATGAACGGCATCAGAACGAACAGTAGGCCAACTTCGAAAATGACGGCATGCAAAACGCGCTGGGGGAATGTTTTCTCGGTCGTGCCGGTTGTGCGTTCGAGAACAACGTCGAAGATGTAATTATAAACAATGTTCCAAAGCGTGGCGAGCGTCGCGCTTACGACACCGACCACACCGATATCGTGCATCGGCATGTGAAAAGCGAACGCGCCCAGAGGAACAACCGCGAGCAGGGCGATAATTTCAAAACTTATGGCGTGGCGAAGACGATCAAGCGGGGAACGCATGGTAACCTCAGAAAAAGCACCGGGTCGTCCCGGTCGTTGTCCAATTGGGGAGGTCGTCCTCGCATCCTCTAACATAGACTTTGAAGCTGGCAGTTCAAGCGGTGTCCTTGGGTTCGCAGTCTGATCCGATGAAATCCGGCACATCACCCTAAGGGGTGATGCCGGGAAGCCCGTGGCAGCGTAGTTTGGAGTGACTATTCGCCATTGGAAGTTTCAACATGGGGATTTTACGGATGCGTTTTGTGATTTCCCCTCAAGTTTGATTTGCCACCATTAGACCTCCAACGGTGCTTTCCAACCTCTTGCGAGGCGCAAAACCACGACACAATTCCACATAGGAGAAAAGCACTATGAATTTCCTGAAATCAATCCCCGTAGCACTTGTTCTAGGCCTTTCGGTTGTGGCGATGCCGTCCGTTTCGGTGGCCGATAATTCAAATCGGATTCCGTTCAAAAAAAGTGTTTCACTGAAGGTGGGCCAGGCAATGGTCATCCACGGCAGACGCGGCGATTGTGGAAGCTTGCCCAGCAAATCGGATCTTGCAAAGAGCAAGTCAGATCTGGATCGGAATCTAACCACCGGACATATTGTATTTGGTAAGCCCGGCGTTCGCAAAAGCGGCAGCTGCAACGGTTGGACACCTGCATACGAGACAATTTTTGTCGCAGACCAACCTGGCCGTGAAACTGTAAAGATCCACGGCGATGCTGTGCGCATTACGGTGAAATAAACCCCAAGGCCGGGTGTAGTGCGAGGCGTTGATCGTCAGGCCGCGGAGGACCATTTCCGTATGGATGTTATCAAGGACTGCACTCGGTATACCTGCCAACGGGCCTGGATAGTGGTGGCCATAATAAACGGATTACCCCAGCCGGTTTGCGCAGCATCTGCGACCAGAACCAATCCAAATGTTGACTTTAAAAGAGAACGCTTTGATCCTGACCCCCAGTTAAGTGGTATTTGTCATGTAGTCGATATCCGGGGAAAGTGGTGGGACGTAGAGCCGGAAATCATGAAACTGTGGCGGCAGCGGAAACTTATGAGGCCGCGATTCATGATGTTCTTTCGGTCTTGCAGCTTGATCAACAGGGCGCGCCGGTGCCCGACGCTTTTTGGCAGCCAACGATCTATCTGGATTGTGGCCGTCGGCTGACCCCCTTGCACCCTTTGGACGCGGTGAATGCAGATGCGCTGCTCAAGGCGGCACGCGACATACTCGAAAACGTCGCCCGTGGCTCCGAGCGTCCTGTCGCGATAGATTTGCGGGACGATTACCTTGTCGTGCGCGTCGCTTCTTCGGCACCGTCCCGGTCGGCGTTCATAGCGGTCTTGTCCAGAGAAGACGTGGCCACTTTTCTGGCTGAAACATTCCCTCATGTTCATTTGCCGCCCGCACTTCAGTGGCTTCTCAGCCTTCAGTTGGCTGGGATCGGACTCAAGGCTGGTGCGGAACGCGACAAACGCAGCATAGAGACGCGAAAGCGCCAGTCGCAGCAACTGCGCGCGGCCTTCGAGATCGAGGACATGGCGACCCTTGGCCGGCAGGTGTCGAACGCTTTGGTGGTTGCGCTTGACCGGTATGTTCATCCGCACCATTCGGGTGTCGGCAAATCTGTCGCGGCCTATGTGGATCGCTATATGCCTGTCGGCACACGGCTTTACAGCCTTTGCGACCGCGACGGAACGACCTTTCCGGTGCTTGATATGGGGCCACTGGACGGGGAACCGGTGCTGACGTTACACGCCATGGCGTTGCCGGATATTCGCGTGCAGGACATCGCGTGTCTTAATGACCTTGGTTTGCGGTTGATCTGGCCCTTGCGTCATGGTGTCTGCGCACCGGATGCGACGGCGCTTTCGCATAAAGAACATGTCGATCATGCCCTGCGAGGTGCCTTGATGGCATTGCAGGTTCTTTGTGGCGGTCGCGCCCAAGTGCTGGCTTTTGCTGCGGCGTCAAAACTGGGTATCGAACTGGCGCACAGGGAACCTGCCGCCGTTTCGGCACTACACGTCGCGGGTGTTTGCTTGCGCGAAGGGCGTCCCGAAACAGGTCCGCGCCGGTTGGCGCGCGGGGTACTGGCCTTGGCGGCCAATAGACCTGCGTTGCTGGATCCGATCCTTGGTCAGTTCGAGACGCACTTGCGGAAACCCGGCGTATTCGAGGGGTTCCTGAAACGCCAGTTTGCCGAAAGTTCTGCGGACCTGTCCATCATCGAGGCCGAATTAAACGGCCCTTTTGGCTCCAGACGGTTTCGCGATGCTCTGCTCGATTCAGCAGCGTCGGCACGGCATGATTTCTTGTTCCAGAGTGATCTTGGTTGGTCGCGCGCATCGGCTGACCTGCCGATCCACCTGCATCATGGCGATAAGGACCGAATTCACCCCCTGCCGCTGATTGAGGCGCTGAACAAGCGGCTGCCAAATTCTGTTCTCCACCGGCACCAGAACGTCGGGCAGCTCTTTTGTCACGAGCATTTCATGCCTCTTTGGTTCATCGTCGCGGGCCATAATCGACATGGTGATCAAGCAGGATGAAGCTTTGGCAGGCACGGCTGGCGTTCGGCAGTCCCGATTTTTCCATCTCGCTGCTTTTTGCCACGGTCAACGGCTGGTTTTTGTTCTACCTCGTCAGCATCATCGGGATACCGCCGCTGATTGCCGGAGCCGTTTTCGTTTTTGGCAGGTTTCTTGACGGATTGCTTGACCCGCTTGTCGGAGCATGGACGGACCGCCATGGCCGCAAACGCGCGATCGTGGCTGCACTGCCTGTCACGGCATCGGCCTTTGTGGCGCTATGGGCAGTGCCGAACCTGTTTGACAACTCGGTTGCGCAAATCCTCGCCATCATGGTTACTTTCTCGGTGTTTGCTTTGGCGTATACTTTTGTGTCTGTGCCGCGTCTTGGCATGTTGCCCGAATTTGTGCCCGAGTATCATGGCCGCACCGGACAGGCAGGCGTGGACATGGCTTTTGTCTTTATCGCGGTTCTGATTTCGTCCGTCGCCTTTCCAACGGTTGTGGCCTTCCTGAGCGAGACTAAGGCATTGTCAGAGTCGCAGGCAGGGGTTTGGATCGGCGTTACCGTCGGAATCGCCACCTTGGCAGTTCTGGCCTATCTGCCATTCATTGCCCTGATCCACGAACCTGACAGGCAAAGTTCGCAAACAGCACGTCCGAAAACGATCGTCGTCTTGTTGGCGTTCAGCAAAACAACTGGTGCTGTGAGGACTCTGGCACTTTTTGGGTGCAGCGTGCTGGCACTGGTGACGCTGCAATCAATACTGCCCTTCTGGCTTGAATCCGGACCGGGGATCACGGCTGGGGGTCAGTCAGTTGTGCTGCTGATCATATTCCTTGCAACGCTCGTCTCGTTGCCTGTCTGGGCCTATCTTTCCCGGCTCTACGGAAAGGCTGCGGGACTGTGCATCGGTGTTTGTGCATTTCTGACCGGCATCGGGATAGCCATGCTTTTGCCGACCGGATCCGGCCTGAACACCCAGTTGGTTCTTGCATCACTTATTGCCGGTACGGGTGCAGGCGCGCTTAGCATGTTTCCTTGGTCCATGATCCCCGACATTGCCGAAACGCACAGCAACCGCATGAAAACCCCGGTTCAAGGCACCACAACTGCCGCGTTCACCATGACCAACAAACTGGCGGCAGCCACGGCTTTGTTCCTTAATTCGATGATCCTGCAAGTGCGCGCCGATCTGACATGGGCGGCTGAAGCGCCAGAAGTTCTTTTGGCCCTGCCCGCAATTTTTGCGATCATCGCGTGCACCATCGTTTTCCCGATGTGCATCACGGGCACACCCACGCGCGGCGCGTAACACCAACGGGCCCACAGCCACCTTGGGTTGGCAGGAACATTTCCGGATGTGTGGATGTTCTAATCCAGAAAGGTGGGTGCAAATCATGTGGAGCTGGCTGGCAAATAATGCTGCGTTGGTGCAGGTGACTCTGTCCGGCGTCACAGCATTTGTCTGGATCGTCTATTTACAGATCATCGTTTCGAGTCTTCGTCATCAACGCCGGACAGAGATTCTGATCCACCTTGTGGGAAGTCGTGGACTGAATGCCCGCACCTTTATCAGCAACCTTGGATTGGAACCGGTCTATCTGCTCGAGATCATGCTGACGATCTGGTCGAGCGACGGGAAACGCGAAACCTCGGTGGTGAACCGCACCGAGCGTGGCAAGGATGAGGTTTCTTCACCAAGTGCGGCCACTTTCCAAGGCCCGCTGAAAAGCAGTGATTTTGTCGACATCGGAAGTATTGAAAATCTGATTGAACGCGCCCGTCTCAACACGGCCGCCGATCTGGAGCCGGGCGAGATCACACAGATCGAAGTAACCGTCGCGGCCAATTCTGCTGCCACATCAACCATTGTCGCGGCACAGCGCACCTTTAATGTTACCCTGATCGACGGCGACTATTGTTTGTGTCCCCTAACGCTTTACGCCAAGCAGCTTCGGTCGTGGTGGGCACGCTATCGTGTCCGACAGCGGTTGCTGTACCATCTGGGGCAATAGGGGGCATCGTGCCCATCCCGATCCCGAAGATCGGGGAACCCAGCGCGGAGCAGAGGGGTTTTACAGGCATATGCGAAACCGCAGGAGAAGATCATGCCCGATCTCAAGTCCATTCTGGAAACCGCACTTTACGTCGATGATATGGATCGCGCGACGACCTTCTACGAGGATGTCATGCAGTTGCCATCGTTGATGACGTCAGAGCGATTGTGCGCTTTCAACGTGAACGATGCCAATGTGCTGCTGTTGTTCATCCGAGGCGGTACATTGGAGCCGGTAGACACAGGTCATGGTATTATTCCACCCCATAACGGTGTCGGGCAACTGCACGTGGCCTTTTCCTGCACCCACGACATGCTGCCCGCGTGGCAAGATCATTTGCAGGCAAAGGGCGTCGACATCGAGGGCGAGACCAGCTGGAAACGTGGGGGAAGAAGCATCTATTTTCGTGACCCTGACGGCAACCTGCTAGAGATCGCTACTTCGCCGGGCCTGTGGTCAGGGTTCTGATTCAGGGTTGAGCAAGCCATCCTACGGCGCGACCTCGCTACGATCTGCTCCGGCTAGAATGCGGTGCCGAAGCCGCACGGCATGCGGGATAAGGAACCGGTCCGGTGCGTGCAATTTGAGAGCCAACCGCGTCGCGCGCAAGTGTCTTCTGTTCGGCACGATCAAGCCGCTCCAAAACAGCTTCAAGAGGCTCTCCGCGCGCCTGCGCCTTTCGCCAGATTTTCCGGCATGAGGCGGGTGACCAAGGCATCGCGGCCGCGGACAACCAAAAGCGCAGTGGTGCTGGCAGCGCATCGAATGCGCGCATCGGATCTTCGTTGCGCCGCCTGAGCTTGAGGCTTGTCTTTCCAAGGTTCGTGGCCATCACGCATTCTCCTCAGGCGTGCTGGCGGCGGCCACGAACAAGGGCAAACCGTGTCACGCCTGTACCTGCGATGGGCGGGGAACGATGCAGCAATTCATGCTTCTGGTGTCCGGTCATGCGGCCTCGGCGCGTCGCCAAGTCGGGAAAGGGTCTGGCAAATCAGGAAGCGCGTCTGGCCCCGGTGCGAGGTGTTCGGGCACAAGGCAGGTGTCGAGGCGCGTTTTCAGCAGCGGCCAGTCGATGCCGGAGCCGATAAAAACAATCTCTTGCCGCCGGTCGCCCCAGGGTTCTGCCCAATGCGCGGCCATATAGGTGCGCGCGCTCTCGTGGTCGGGCCAGCGTTCCTGCGGCACCGAGGCCCACCAAGTCCCCAGCGGTTTGACCGAAGACAGCGCGCCAGCGAGCGAAAATTCAGCCACCCAGTCAGGCCGCGTGGCGATCCAGAAATGGCCCTTTGCGCGGATCACACCGGGCAGATCACCATTCAGCACAGCAAGAATTTTTTCAGGTTCGAAAGGCTGGCGGGCACGGTAAACAAAGCTTGCGATACCGTATTCCTCGGTTTCGGGAATGTGGTCAGCAAAGCCGTACAATTCCTTGGCCCACATCGGGTGTTCGTGTGCCTTTTCGAAATCGAAAAGCCCTGTGTCAAGGATCGCGTCTGTCGTAACTTCCGAGTGGTTGGTCGCGATGATCCTTGCATCCGCGTTGAGGCTGCGAATGATTTTGCGGGCTGCGTCTGTGCGCAGGGGGCCCGCATCGGCGACCTTGTTCAGGATCACCACATCCGCGAACTCGATTTGTTCGACCAGCAGGTTGACCAGCGTCCGGTCGTCCTCCTCGCCCAGTGTCTCGCCTCGGTCGCGCAGAAAATCATGGCTGGAATAGTCATTAAGCAGGTTCACAGCATCGACCACTGTCACCATCGTGTCGAGTCGCGATACATCCGACAGGCTTTCGCCAGATTCATCCCTAAAATCAAAGGTTGCGGCGACGGGCAGCGGTTCAGAGATGCCTGTGGATTCAATAAGCAGGTAATCAAACCGCCCATCCTTTGCCAGATGGCGCACCTCTTGCAGCAGGTCATCGCGCAGGGTGCAGCAGATGCAGCCGTTCGACATTTCCACCAATGTCTCGTCGGTGTGGCTCAGGTTCGCGCCCCCCTCGCGGACCAGATCGGCGTCGATGTTCACCTCGGACATATCGTTGACAATCACCGCGACGCGCCGTCCTTCGCGGTTGTTCAGCACACGGTTCAAAAGCGTGGTTTTGCCAGCCCCGAGAAAGCCGGACAGGACGGTGACGGGAAGACGGGTATCGGTCATGGAAATCTCCGGTTTTGACGGCGTCCACTCTGTCTCTCGGGGGCGTGCCCATGACGCGACAGGGTGACAGCATCGGATTTGTCTTGCATATGTTGAACTCAACGAAGGTTTGAAGGCTCGATCATGCAACTAAATCAGTTACGAGATTCTCGCAACACCTTTTGTTACGTTACTTCAGATTTTCATGGAGGCCATTCGTGAAGCGCAATTCGCGGCTTTCTCTTGCCTTGCATACGCTAGGTCACATGGCGGGCGAGCCCGACCGTGCCCGCACATCTGCCGACATTGCCGCGCATGCAGGCACAAACCCCGTTGTCGTTCGTCGCGTGCTTGGTCGTTTGCGTGAAGCAGGCTTGCTGACATCCGAAAAGGGTCACGCAGGGGGGTGGCGGTTGGCCCGCGCCCCTCAGACCATCACATTGGCGGATGTCTATCTTGCCCTTGACGAGCGCCTGATTGCGACCGGGGACAAGACGGATACATCCGACTGCTCGATCGAATACGCGCTGCACCGCCGTGTCGCGGATGTTATGCAAGACATCGAGCAGAGCCTGATAGAGCGTCTGGCCACCACAACCATTGCCGATGTCGGTGACGCCGGACATTAACATTAATAGCTGATTGTGACGGGTCGCTGCCTTCGAAACCGCAAGAGCTTAGCGCAGAGTGGCAGCGGTCATGACGTAGCACGTTTGATCTGCAAGAAATCCACGGATCTCAAGACCGGCGTCCAGCGCATTGCAAATCTCGGATCGCACGCGCAATCGTTCGGCTAACGCCTTGTCCGGCGCCGTGACCAGCATCGTGGCAAAGTCCGTTGGAATGGTGACGTGACGCGAGTCACTCGCGTAAACAGTTGGAATACGGGCGGCACGGTCCGTCACGTGGGACGTGTCGAGATACCAGTTCGCCATCAATCTGTCCGATGGTGTGCCTGCATTTATTCCGACCATCTTGCCGTAGTAATCGGTAAGATAGGTGTCGACGACCACACCCAACTTCCCCACGTTCAACGCTGCGTTGGCCGCGCGCAGCGGATCGAACGTCCACCGCACATGCGTGATCCCGCGCGCCAGACACCAATCGCGCTGAAACCATTTCAACCGCGCACCTAATCCCATACCTTGCATTTTCGACAAAACGGCAAGACGGTGCGAATGCTGGACGTGGGGTTCGCGCGTGGGGAACCCAAAAACATAGCCGACCATTTCAGAGCCAAGAAATGCGCCCGCAGCAAGGCCGCCTTCGTGCTGGATCACCATCATCAAATCATAGGGATCAGCCAGATCATCCTTGCCCCAGACCGCACGTTGCAGTGCTTCGGCCTGCGTGAACTCTGCCATACCTGACAGCTCGCGGATCACCGGCGTTGTCATGCGCAAAAGCTTTCGCTGGAAAGCGTCATTTCCGTCAGATAGTTTTCATCCAGTGTCACTCCGATGCCTGCGCCCTTTGGAACCGCCATGCGCCCATCGGTTGCTTCCAGCTTTTCGACGATAATGTCGCGCGCGAAATACCGGCTGGCGCTGGACACATCACCGGGTTTGGTGAAGTTGGGCAGGGTCGACAGATGGATGTTGTGCGCGCGTCCAATGCCCGATTCCAGCATTCCGCCACACCAGACCGGCACGTCAAAGGCCGCAGCCAGATCATGCATTTGCAACGCAGTGTAATAGCCGCCCGCGCGTGCCACCTTGATATTGATCACCCGCCCCGCATCAGTCTGTAATGCCTGACGGCACGCACGCACCGAATTGATACATTCATCCAGACAGATTGGCGTTTTCATGCGCTTTTGCAGGATTGCATGATCCCGAATGTCATCCCACGCCAGCGGTTGTTCGATGTAATCCAGCGCAAGATCGTCCAGCTTTCGCAGCAGCGTGGCGTCAGCCAGCGTATAGCAGGCATTGGCATCCACGCTCAGCCGGATGTCGGGGAATGCCTCTCGGATGGCCCTGACCAGTGTGATGTCATGGCCCGGTTTGATTTTCAGTTTGATCCTTTTGTAACCTTGGCTGTGGTGGTCGGCCACACGGGCAAGGGTGTCGTCGATCGACCCGATGCCCAGCGACACACCGGCGTCAATTGCGTCACCTGTGCCCCCCAGCACGGTTTGCAGCGGCAAATCCAGCGACTTGGCCCACAGGTCCCAGAAGGCCATCTCTACCGTCGCCTTGGTCATCTGGTGGCCACGCCATGGGGACAAAAGTTTGCCCAGTGCCGCAGGGTTCTCAAAGGATTTTCCGACGATCATTGGCAGGAACAGGTCTTTCAGCAGTGCCATCGCGGCGGGCAGCGTTTCACCCAGATAGTCGGGCAACGGGTCCATGACCCCTTCGGCATAGCCTTGGTGTGCGCCTGAATAGAGCGTCAGAAGCGGAAAAATCCGGTCGTACATGGTGCCGGTGGAGATCACGAAAGGATTCAGCAATGGCAGCCGGACCAGACGCAATTCCGCCCTGTCAATCGTCAGCTGCGGGCGGGTCGGTTTGGAGATTTCCGGCATGTGAGAACCTTTGGGTTGTCAGGGTTAAAGCGGGTTTAGACGAAAGACAAAAATATTGCAAGATTGACACTCTGTAAGGTTTCTGTCATTTCAGGGCAAAACTGACGACGGCGAAAGGGGCGGGAAATTGAAAAATCCGGATCACATCTCGATCAGCGTCCAGCAATTGCTGGCTGCCAGTGTCGAGGGCGCGACCAAGGGTGAAAAGGCCATCGCCAGCTACATGATGACCAATATCAAAACGCTTCCCTTCGAAACCGCCGCCACCGTTGCCGCCAAAATCGGCGTGTCAGAGGCAAGCGTCGGGCGCTATTGTCGCAACATCGGACTGGACAGCTTCAAAGGGCTGAAATCGCGCCTGCAAGCCGATCTTGGTGACAGCGCATGGTTGATCGGTGACCGTCTGAGAGATTTTCATGCCCGCTCGCGCAGCGGCGAGGCGGAGTTGAGTCGCGCGCTTGAACTGGAAATCGCGGCGCTGGTTACGGTCTACGAGATGGCAGCGGACAAGCAGTTTGAAGCGATGGTGAAACGGCTGGCCCGATGTCCTCAGGTGTTTGTCGCAGGGTTCCAGACCGAACGGGGCCACGCCGAATTTCTGGCCCACGGCCTGCAATACCTGCGCCCCGGTATCTGGCTGGCCGATCAGGCGGGCGGCACTTTTTCCGAAGTGTTGCAAGGCGATCCGGCCCAGTCCTGTCTGGTGATAATAGACGGGCGCAAATATTCCAGCATGGCCGAGAAACTCGCCCGCGCTGCGCGCGAGCGCGGCGTGAAGGTGACTTTGATCACCGATCTTTATTGCAATTGGGGTGCTGGACTGGCCGAAGAAATCTTTGCGGTGCCGACCGACCTGAACCTGTTCTGGGACAACACGGCCGCGATGTCGAGTTTGATCAGCCTGACGGTGAACGGTGTGTTCAACGAATTGGGCGCAGACGTCGAAGAACGGATGGCAGCCATATCTGCCGGATACAACGGATTTGTCGGCCACATCGGCGCACCGTCCGACACAAGCATAAAATAAAAAATAGCGTCAACATAAGGGAAGGTTCAATAAACATGACACTCGGAAAAAGTCTGATGGCTGCAAGCGTATCAATTGCAGCAATGATCACGATGGCGCCCGCCGTCTTTGCGCAAGAGGCCACATTGGTATTTGCCTCGAACGAGGTTGGACAACCAACATATAACCCGGTCAAAGCCACATCGCTGAACGTGGCCAGCAGCCTGATCTTTGACCGGTTGGTCGCGCAGGATGCCAACCGTGTCTACCATCCGCATCTGGCCAAAAGCTGGGAAGAGGCCGAAGACGGCATGTCTTGGATATTTCATCTCAAGCAAGGCGTGACGTTTCACAACGGCGCGGCGTTCAACGCCCAGACGGTTGCAGACTGGATTCCGATGTTTGATGGCACCGACAATGCCTATCTCGTGGCTGCCGTTGAAGCGGTCGAGGTTGTGGACGAACATACCGTCAAGTTTGTCATGAAACACCCCGATCCGAACCTGCTGTATAACCTTGCCAGCGCATTTATGGGTGTGCCCGAACCCAAATCCTTTGCTGAAATGGGTGACAATTTTGGCGTGACTGACGCCATTGGCACTGGCCCCTACAAAATGCAGAGCTTCGCCATCGGTGAGCAAACCGTGCTGGTGCGCAACGAGGATTACACATGGGGGTCGCCCTTGGCCGAGAACACCGGACCGGCCAAGTTCGAATACCTGACCTTCCGCGAGATCGCCGAGGAATCGACTGCGTTTCTCGAGCTGAAAACCGGTGGCGTTGACATGCTGCTGTCTGTGCCTGCCGATTTTGTCCCTGAAGTCGAAAAAGAAAGCGACCTCAAGCTCGTCAGCGTTCCGGGGCGTGAACTGGTCTATATGGTTCTGAACGTCGTCAAAGAGCCGTTTACAGACATCAAGGTGCGTAAAGCGGCAGCTTTGGCAATCAACCAACGGGAAATCCTCGACAACATTTACAGCGGTATCGGGCAGGTGGCTGACACCTTCCTGATCTCTGCATTGCCCGAAGCCAACGTCGCGGACGAATACCGGATTGCCTATAACCCCGACAAGGCCAACGCCCTGCTGGACGAAGCGGGCTGGGAAATGGGCGCTGACGGCGTGCGCATGAAAGATGGCAAACCGCTTGAGGTGTCGCTCTGGACCCAAAGCGACAGTGTCTTCCGGCGTTTGACCGAAGTTGTGCAGGCACAGCTGAAAGCTGTCGGCATCAACGGTCAGATCGCAACCTTTGACAGCGCGATGATCCGTGACCAGTACAAATCCGGTGACCAGCAGGTCGCGGTGCGCTCCTATATCTGGGACAACGCCGACATCGTCGACTGGTTCTTTGGGGCTGACAGGCTGGGCTATCCGAACATTTCGATGTTCGATGATCCCAAAGCCGAAGATTTGCGCGCAGCTGCCATGACCGGATCAAAAAGCTCGGCCGAGCGGATTGCGAACTTTACCGTGTATCACGAATACGTCCTTTCGCAGTTTCCCGTGGCGCCGATCTATCAGCCCGTTATCAGCGTTGGCTATAACACATCGCGCATTACCTTGCCCGACACCTTTAACGCGCCGGCTGTCAGCGCGACCGTGCTGATGGACATGGCTCCGGTCGAATAAGCGGGCGCGGGGGATCAGAACATGCTGGGCTATCTTATCAGGCGGGTTCTGCTGCTGATCCCCGTTTTCCTTGCGGTGTCTGTGGTGATCTTTTCGATCATCCACATGATACCGGGCGACCCGATCGACAATCTTCTCAAGATCGGGGCCGGCCCCGATCAACGCGAAATCATCACCGCCCGCTACGGCTTGGACAAGCCGCTGGTGGTGCAATACTGGATCTGGCTTAGTGGCGTGATGCAAGGTGATCTTGGCACCGCCATCGTGGCCCGCAGGCCGGTAGCCGATCTGATCGCCCAAGCCTTGCCCCATTCGCTGACACTGGGCCTGTGCGCATTGGCATTTTCCAGCTTTTTCGGGATTGTTCTGGGTACGATTGCCGCGCTGAACCGCGACCGCTGGATTGACCAGATCATCATGACAGTCGTGCTGATGGGCTCGACTATTCCGGGCTTTTGGCTGGGTTTGCTGCTGATCCTGGTGTTCTCTGTCTGGCTGGGCATGTTTCCCGTATCGGGCGCGCGCGACTTGTCCTCGCTGGTGCTGCCTGTCCTTACAGTTGGTCTGGGCGGTACGGCCCTTGTTGCTCGCGTCACGCGCGTTGCGATGATCGAGGCGGGCCAGCGCGATTTCCTGATGTTGCTGCACGCCAAGGGCATGCGCCCCCTGCGCATCCAGCTGCGCCATGTTCTGCGCCACGCGCTTATTCCCGTTGTAACCATCCTGTCGCTGCGCATCGGCTGGATATTGGGTGGCGCAGTCACGGTCGAGGTGGTCTTTGCCCGCCCGGGCTTGGGTACCTTGCTGATCAAATCGCTGAACCAGCATGATTATCCGGTGGTTCAGGCCTGTCTGCTGATCCTCGCGATGGCGGTGATGCTGGGTACCTTGGCGGGCGACATCATTCAGGCGGCAATGGACCCGCGTGTCAGGGCGGCGCTGTGACAGGGTATGGCAAGTTGAACATCGCCAACACCACGCTTGGCCGTGCGATGCGCCGGCCCAAAGGGATGATTGCAGGCGCTTGGCTGGTCATGCTGGTCTTTGTCGCGGTCTTTGCACCCTATCTCACGCCCTATGATTACGACATCCAGAACCTGCCCAACGCCTTTACACCTCCCGGCTCGGAACACTGGCTGGGCACCGACGAATTCGGGCGCGACCTGCTGACGCGTATCATGTACGGCGCGCGCACCTCGCTTACTGTGTCGACAATCGCGATCGGTATTTCGGTGTTCTGCGGCATGTGTCTTGGTGCTGCTGCCGGATACTTCGGTGGCCGCTTCGACAGGGCGGTGACTGCCGTGGTTGATCTGACGTGGTCGTTTCCCGAAATTCTGGTAGCGCTAATTCTGGTGGCCATTATCGGCCCCGGTGTGACGGGGACAATGGTGGCCATTGGCGTGGCCTATCTGGCGCAGTTCACACGGTTGACGCGGGCGCAGATCATGGCGATCAAATCCGAAACCTATATCGAGGCGTCCCTGTCACTGGGTGCCAGCCACGGCCATATCCTGATGCGGCACCTGTTGCCCAATGCACTGGCGCCGGTGATCATCGCTGCCATGCTGGCCACGGGCGACGCGATCATTCTCGAAGCAACACTGGGCTTTTTCGGACTTGGTGCGCAGCCGCCGACGCCCAGCTGGGGCGGGCTGATGTCGTCCGGTACCGCGCAGATGTTCAAGGCACCGTGGATCATCATCATTCCCGGTGTAGCAGTGGCCGTGACTGTCTTTGCCATCAATTTGTTCGGCGACGCGCTGATCCATGCGCTGGATGTGCGCGCGCGTGTGCGGGAAAGCTGATGTTGCTGAGTGTCAAAAACCTGTCGGTTGGTATCGGAAATCTGACCTTGCTGGAAGGCGTCAGTTTCGAGCTGGCCAAGGGCGAGATTCTGGGCTTGGTGGGCGAAAGCGGTTCTGGTAAATCGCTGACCGCGCTGGCGCTGACGGGGTTGCTGCCCCTGATCGGCGGGCGTGTCACTGCCGGAGCGCTCGAATTCGACGGCACTGATATTGCCACCTTGCCCAAAGGCAAATTGCGTGCCCTGCGCGGGCGGCGGATTGCATTTATCACGCAGAATCCGATGACGGCGCTAGACCCTGTGCAGCGTATTGGTGAACAGGTTGATTTTGTCTCGCGCACGCACCTCGGGCTGGACCGTGCCGCCGCCCGCGCGCGCACCGTCGAACTGCTGACCCAGCTGCGCATCCCGCAGGCGAATACCATCTGTTCGGCCTATCCGCACCAACTGTCAGGCGGCATGAAGCAGCGCATCGTCATCGCAATGGCGTTGGCTGGCAAACCCGACCTGATCGTCGCGGACGAGCCGACCACGGCGCTGGATGTGACTGTGCAAGCGCAGATCATCCATCTGCTGACCCGTCTGGTGCGCGCGCGCGGCCTTGCCCTTGTTCTGATCACCCATGACATGGGGGTGGTCGCGCAAGCCTGTGACAAGGTTGCGGTGCTCTATGCGGGGCGTCTGGCAGAGCAAAAGCCGGTCAATGCGCTGTTTGCAAACCCGCAGCATCCCTACTCTGCCGCCCTGATCGACTGCATCCCCCGCGATGGCATGGCACCGGGCACGTTGACCGGAATTCCGGGCAATGTGGCCTCTGCAACGGCCTATCCAACGGGCTGCCGTTTTCACCCCCGCTGCCCCAATGCGGGGGTGGGATGTGACACCAAGGTGCCAACGCAACGCACCCTGTCAAATGAGGGCACTGTCGCCTGCCATTACCCACTGAACGGAGCGCCGGATGTCTGAACCTCTCGTTAAAATTCAGACCCTGTCCAAACGCTTTTACACTCCTGGCGGGTTACTGAAAAAGCCGCGCAGCATGCTGGCCGTGCGCGATGTGTCACTGTCGATTGCCCGTGGCGACATTGTCGGCGTTGTCGGTGAAAGCGGCTGTGGCAAATCTACATTCGCGCGGCTGGTGTTGCGGTTGATTGACCCGACCGACGGCTCGGTCTGTTTCGAAGGGGCGGATCTGACCAAACTGCGCCGCCGCGACCTGCGTAAAATGCGTCAGCGCATGGCGATGGTGTTTCAAGATCCCTATTCCTCGCTTGATCCGCGCTATCGGGTGGCCGACGCGCTGGCAGAGCCTTTTGTGGTGCAAGGCGACCGCGTACCCAACGGGCGGATTGCGGACTTACTGACCAAGGTCGGTCTGCCGACCTCGATGGCCCAAAGCTATCCCCATCAGCTTTCAGGTGGGCAGCGCCAGCGGGTTGGTATCGCGCGGGCACTGGCGCTGAACCCCGACTTTATCGTGCTGGACGAACCCACCGCCTCGCTGGACGTGTCAATTCAGGCCCAGATCATCTCTTTGATCCAGCAATTGCAGCGCGATCTTGATCTGACATATCTGTTTATCAGCCACGATCTTGGGCTGGTCCGCTATTTCTGCAATCGTATCGTCGTGATGTATCTGGGTGCCGTGGTCGAGGAACTGCCCGACCCCCAAGCCGCCCCGCGCCATCCCTATACCCACGCGCTGATGGCCAGCACCTTTGCGCCCGATCCGACCAACCGCCAGGACACCACCGAACTGACCGGCGAAATCCCCAGCGGTTTCGACCTGCCGCCCGGCTGCGCCTTTGCTGCCCGTTGCCCCAATGTCACGGCACGGTGCCGCGAGTCTGTTCCCGTGTTGTCCGAAGGGCCGCACCCCGTTGCCTGTTTTCACCCACTCTAAGGAGTCATCATGACGCACCGTGTCCTTACTGCCGAATTTATCCATGAAAGCAATACCTTCAAAAAGGGCCTGACCGAATTGCACAATTTCGAGGTTGATGTGCTGCTGGAAGGCGATGCAGCACTGGACCGTCTGTGTGACACCAACACCGGATTGGCAGGCTTTCAGGATGTCGCGACTGAAGCAGGCTGGGACATGATGCATGTGATCTCTGCCTATGCGGTTCCGGGTTCCAAGGTGTCCAAACACGCCTTTGACTATGTTTCCGACAAAATCTGTGCCGCTGCCCAAAAGCATAAAGACAGCCTTGATGGTATCCTGCTGGCCTTGCACGGTGCGATGGTCACCGAGTTTTGCGAGGACGGAGAGGGCGAATTACTGCAACGTCTGCGCGATATCGTGGGGCCGGCTATGCCCATCTCCACAACGCTGGACCTGCACTGTAATGTCACGCCGCAGATGGTCGAACTGGCCGATATTATCGTGTCCTATAAAACCTATCCCCACATCGATTTGCGCGAACGCGGGCGGCAGGCGGGCCATATTCTGAACGCGACGATGGCCGGAAAAATCAGCCCTAAAACCCGCCGCGCCCATTGTCCGATGTTGGACGATCCGAATGGTGGCCGCACCGATGTTGGCCCGATTGTGCCGCTCTACGCACGCGCACTGGAACACGAGGCCGAACCGGGCATTCACTGTGTCTCGATCAACGCGGGGTTTAGCGATGCAGACATCCAGCACATGGGGCCCACGGTTCTGGTCACCTATGACGCCAAAACCGACGGCGCAGAGGACCGTGCGCAAGAGATTTCCCAACAGATCGCAACCGAGATATGGCAGGCCCGCAACAGTATCGCCAACGACTTTCTGAGCGTCGAGGCGGCCTGTGCGGTCGCTAAATCATTCGACACCGCCCAAGGGCCATTGGTAATTGCGGATTATGCCGACAACCCCGGTTCGGGCGCCTATGGCGATGCCACAAACCTGTTGGCCGCGATGCTTGACGCAGGTCTGGAAAATGCAACCTTCGCTCCGATGATCGACCCCGAAGCCGCCGAAATGTTGTGTAAACACAGCATCGGCGACACCGTGACCCTGTCGCTGGGCGGCAAGAACGATCCTGCATTCGGCGGCGGGCCATTGGAACTGACAGGCGAGATCCGCCACATCTCTGATGGACAGCTGATCGGTGATGGCCCGATGATGGGCGGGCTGCACCGCAGTTTTGGCCCCACGGCGGTTTTGCGTGTTGAGGGTGTCGATATTCTGGTGGTCACGGAACGCGATCAGATGCTGGACCTGCAACAGTTCAAAACCTTTGGTATCCAGCCCGAAGAAAAATCAGTTGTCGCGCTGAAGTCGATGCAGCACTTCCGTGCCGCATTCGAACCGATCGCTGGTAAGGTGATCGTCTGCGACAGCGGCGCGCTCTCGACTCCGCAAATGAGCCGTCGTCCCTATGTCAACGTGCGTCGCCCTATTTGGCCGCTGGATACGGAAGCACAAATGTAGCAACACTTGGACACCCCCGCACATTTGCGGGGGCAATCAAAGCTGCGCGCTTGAACAGGCAAAGGAGACCCGCGTGAGAATAGCATGTATGCAGATTGCACCTCTGGCGTCGGATGTGGCGGGCAGTCTGGACCTTCTGGAGGACCATGCGGCCAAGGCAAAGGCGGCAGACTGCGATCTGCTGGTGACGCCAGAGATGTACTTGACGGGCTACAACATCGGTGCGGCACGGGTGCAGCAACTGGCACAGCCTGTCACTGGCCCCAGCGCCGAACGTGTCGCAGAAATCGCCCGCCGCAACGGTTTGGCGATCTTGTATGGCTATCCCGAAAAAGACCCCGATGGCGGGGCGGCCTTTAACTCTGTGCAATTGATCGACCAATCAGGCAACCGCATCGCAAACTACCGCAAAACACATCTTTATGGCGATGTGGACCGCGCACAGTTTCAGGCGGGTGACGCGCGCGCGCCGGTGATCTTGTGGCATGGCTGGAAGGTTGCGTTGGCCATTTGCTATGATATCGAATTCCCCGAACTGACCCGCGCCTATGCCCTGGGCGGGGCCGAACTGGTCCTGACCCCGACTGCCAATATGATCCCATACGACAGCGTTGCCACCAGACTGGTTCCCGCCCGCGCCGAAGAAAACGGACTGTTCGTCGTCTATGCCAACTATTGCGGCACCGAAGCTGCGTTTGATTATTGCGGGCTGTCGTGTGTATGCGGACCCGATGGCCGCGATGTTGCGCGGGCGGGCAGGGGGCCGGGGCTGATCGTGGCCGATCTTGACCGGTCCGAAATAGCGCAAACCAGACAGGCCGTGCGCTATCTGACCGACCGGCGCCCCGAGATTTACAACCGAACCGTACAGAGAACCGCCCGCGATGACACCTGAAGACAGACCCGCCCCGCAAGTCACCGCATTCGGTCCCGATTTTACCTTTTCGTTTGATGATTGGATCAACAATCCCGCAGGTCTGGGGGCGGTACCTGCCGAAAGCCACGGTCGTACCGTGGGCATAATCGGCGCGGGTATTTCGGGCGTGATCTGCGCTTATGAGTTGATGAAACTGGGCCTGCGCCCCGTGGTTTTTGAATCCGGCCAGTTCGGCGGCAGGTTGCGCAGCCAGCGTTTTGAGGGCACCAGCAAGGCCATTGCCGAACTGGGCGGTATGCGCTTCCCGCTCTCGTCCACTGCATTTTACAGCTATGTGGACATGCTGGGCATCGAAACACGCCCCTTTCCGAACCCGCTGACCAAAGCCGCCGGATCGACTGTCATCGACCTTGCGGGCGAGACGCTCTATGCCGAAACCATCGATGATCTGCCGCCGCTGTTCCGCGAGGTGGGTGCTGCCTATCAGCAAGCGCTGGAGGACCACGCCCAGTTCAGTGCGCTGCAAGCTGCCATCAAGAACCGTGATGCGGCGCTGGTGAAAGAGCTGTGGAACCCGATCGCCCGCGCATGGGACGACCGCAGCTTTTACGACTTCATCGCCTCGTCCGATGCGTTCCGGAAACTGTCCTTTCGCCACCGCGAAGTTTTTGGTCAGGTCGGCTTTGGCACCGGCGGCTGGGACAGTGATTTTCCCAACTCGATGCTGGAAATTTTGCGCGTGAACCTGCTGGGTCTGGATGACGACCAGCATTATATGGTCGGCGGTGTCGAACAGGTGCCACGGGGTTTGTGGACCCGCACCCCTGAAAAGATGGTGCATTGGCCCGAAGGAATGACGCTGGAGAAACTGCACGGCGGCTCGACCCGTGCGGGCGTGGTCAAGGTCCGTAAACAAGGCAGCGATGACCCCTTCGTGGTGACCGACCGTTGGGGGCGTGTTGAACAGTTCGATGCACTGATCAGCACCTGCCAAAGCTGGCTGATGACCACCTCGATGGACTTCGAGGAACGCTTGCTCAGTCAGGAAATGTGGATGGCACTGGACCGCACACGCTATATGCAGTCGTCCAAGACCTTTGTGATGGTCGACCGTCCCTTCTGGCGCGACCGCGACCCCGATACAGGCCGCGAAGTCATGAGCGTTACCCTGACCGACCGTATGACCCGCGGCACCTATCTGTTCGAAGACGGGCCGAATGAACCTGCGGTGATGTGCCTGACCTATTCATGGATGTCGGACGCTCTGAAGATGGAGCCGCTGCCGGTTGAAAAGCGGGTCGACCTTGCACTCGATGCTCTGCGCAAGATTTATCCGAAGGTCGATATTGCCAAACACATCATCGGCAACCCGATCACTGTCAGTTGGGAAAGCGACGAGAACTTTCTGGGCGCGTTCAAAGGGGCTCTGCCGGGGCATTACCGGTACAATCACCGGATGTACGGGCATTTTGAACAGTCGCATATGCCGCCCGAACAGCGCGGGCTGTTTCTGGCCGGTGATGGCATCAGTTGGACCCCCGCATGGGTCGAAGGGGCGGTTCAAACCGCGCTGAACGCAGTTTGGGGCGTGATGAACCACTTGGGTGGCCGATCCCACCCCACAAATCCCGGTCCCGGCGACGTTTACGCCGAACATGGCCCCGTTGATCTGGGCGACGCTTAGGGTTGCGCAGCACGACATCTGTTTGCACCGTTGCGCATCGGTTCATCTGCAGACAGAGGATGCGCAACCGAACAAGGTCGGCAACAATAAACGGCACCACACCCCGAAGTGATGGCCGACATTGGCATGTCGGCTTTTCAGGTCGCGGGTCAGGCCGGTTGGTTCTACGGCGCGGCTTTGCCAATCACGCTATGCTGGTTGCCCGCTCTGGGCATCTGTCGGCGTTGCATCTGCCGCGCCAAGTGCGCGGTCCTTCAGCTTGCGGAATTTGCCGGACATCTGTTCTAGCTTGGCTTCCCATTCGGGATTGGGCTGCTGACCTTCGATGACCTTGAAATAGACCTGCATCATGCACGCGATTGCAAATGGCTCCAACAATGCTGCCTTGACGCTCCACGCAAAGAGAAGCGCAAAGACCAGGCCCCCTGCCGCCCACGCACCGGGCATCAGATAGACAACCAGTGCCGCCGGGGCGAGCATCAGCAGGAATACCAGAAAGCTAAGCCCGTAGACAAACAGCGCCAGCCACGCGGCATTTTTCAGCATCACCTTGTAGTTTTGCCCATAGAGCACAAGCGCCTGTTTGGCGGACATCCACGCATTGGTGGATTGCGTGCGGATCGCATAAGCAAGGATCACCTCGTCGATAAACCCGACGGCGACGCGCAGGAATGCAGACAGGATCGTGGCCAGTTGCTGCACGCCGGGAACTGGCAAGATCGTCAGAATGCCACGGGCAAGTCCGGTGATCGCGCGGATCACACCTTTGATCAACTGATCAATGGCAAACAACACGCTGGCCTGTGGAAACCGTTCTTTTACCACATCGGTTGCATGGTTGATCTGGCTTCGGCCCTCGGGCATCGGTTTGCCGTCAATCAATTCGATCAGAACGGCGATATGGCCCGCCTTGACGATATAAAGAATGTATTCACGCGCCCAGTACATAAGCGCCCCGAAAATGCCAAAGCCCGCGAACCCGCCCCAAAAGGTCGTACCGGCCCGAAAGCTTTCATCGCCAAAGCCACCCACACCATAGCCGACACCTGCGCCAATACCCGTAACCAGAATATACCCAAGGGTGATGCCAAAGTAGACGGCCATGCGCAAAAGGATGAACGGCAGCGTCTGCAGCATCATTCGCATCGCGTTGCCCATGCTAAAGTCCCACATCTGCGTTCCTTTTTTTGAAGTTCTCTGTTTGAATCTGACGAAATAATGCGGTCCAGTGGTACAATCCCCACTGGGCCGCGACCGTAGAATAACTTTTTGCCGATACCGTCGCGGTATGTGCCGATGTGACACGCGAAGCACCGGATTTAATCAAGTGACCGCACGCGAAAAGTCCGTCGCGCGATATTGTGACCCGCTTGAATTGCGCGGGTTGCAGGGTAATGATTGCACGGCAGCGTCGGGTCTGCCCCGTTCGTTTAGACGGGGCGCGCCAAAATTTTTGCTGCCATGTAACGGATGACTGCCCACAGGCCGCAACATGCTCGGGGCACCACAAGGGGAAGACCGACATGTTGACACAGACAACGCTGGTTTTTGCAGGGTTGGTGGTCGCAGGTGCCACCGCTGTGACCGCTCAGGAGCATATGGCGCTGCATGTGTCGGGCCAGATTTCTGGCGGCTCGGTCACCCTTGATCAGGATGCATTGTCGGGGTTGCCAACGGTCGAACTTGTCACTTCGACCGTTGTCACCGATGGGCAGCACAGCTTTACCGGTTTTCTGATGCGTGATCTTCTGGACCAGCTTGGCGCAAAGGGCGAAACTGTCACCGCCATCGCATTGAACGACTATGTCGTGGAAATTCCAATGGCCGACTTCTATGATTTTGATGTGATCGCCGCGCACAGCATGGACGGCATCCCGCTTGACCGTGACGATAAGGGGCCGCTTTGGATTGTTTATCCCCGCGACGACCACGAGGCGCTGCAAGATATCCGGTATGATTACCGTTGGGTCTGGCAACTTTACCAGCTCGAGGTGCGATGATCCGGCTGGGCAAACCTGTCATCGGCCTGAGCCTGCCTTTGGTTGCTGTCATCGTCTTTGCCATTCTGATGACATTCTCGCTGATCCGTATGTTCGAGGTTGAAAACGCGATGCGGGTCGACGCCGAGCAGAACATGCTCTGGGTGCTACATCAAAGCGAGGTGGCTGCCCTGCGTCTGACCGAGACCGTTGCGCTGGCCGAACTGGGTGAGGTGGACAATGACGCCCTTTCGTTGCGGTTCGACATTCTTGTCAGTCGGGTCGCCCTGCTGAACGACGGACCGCAGCGCCGGTTTGTCGAACGGATCGGATATGATGACGAACTGGATGAGCTGACCGCCATGCTGCAAGCCGCAAAACCGATGGTCACCGATTTCACGCCCGCCGATGGGCCGCGACTGCGGGCCGCGCTGGCACCGCTGCCGCGTCAGTTTGGCAGGGCGGCAAATGTGGCAATGATCGCGGAATGGGACGGATTGGGCGGTCGGCTGGAAGATTACCGCGATCAGTTGCGCCAGACCATTGCGTCTTTGATCGGGATTATGTTGGCCGGTGGCATCCTGATGGTGACACTGGTGCTGGCACTGCGTCAATCGCACCGGCAGAATGACATGCTCCGGCGCGAGCGTGACTTTTCGGGATTGCTGATCTCGTCCAGCGGAGAAGGTATTCTTGCGGTTGATCATGCGGGCCGATGTACCCTTTGGAACGATGCGATGGGCGCCTTGCTGGGCAGATCAACCGAACAGGCCGTGGGCCGTCTTCTGGCAGAGCTTTCGGGCTTTTTCGACGTTGCCCCCGTCCGGCAAGGTTTGCAGCGCGCGCTTGCGGGGAAAACGGCGCAACTCAGGTTGCAACCGCTGTTTCAGCCGGATCAGGAAAACCCCCTGCATGTGGATCTGCGGTTCTTTCCCTTGCGCAACGAAGGCGAGACGTTGGGCGCGATCTTGTTCCTGACGGATGCCACAGACCGGTATGCGGCCCAGCAGCAAGACGCGCAGGATCGCGACCGGCTGGAAGAACTGGTGACCGAGCGCACCCGCGATCTGGACAATGCGCTGCAACGCGAGCGGTCGGCGGCTGATCTTTACCGCAACTTTGCGGCGATGGTGTCACATCAGTTTCGAACGCCTCTGGCGGTTGCGGATTCTTCTTTGCAACGGTTGATCCGGCGCGGCGCACGCGCCACACCGGCAGAGGTTACCGAACGCGCCACCCGCGCCAGAGATGCCATTGACGGGCTGACACGGTTGGTGGGCAGTACGATGGAGGCCGCGCGGCTGGACGCAGGCCAAATCGGAGCGCATAGGGTGGCTTGTGATTTGAACGCCGCCATTCAATCGGTCTGCGCCCGCCAGCGCGTAGCCGCCCCTGACCGGCAGATTATTGCAAGCAATCCGCAACACGGTCAGGTTCTGGCGTTCTGCGACCCTGCCCATGCCGAACAGGTGTTGGAAAACCTCGTGTCAAATGCCGTCAAATACGGGGCCTATGGCACGCCCGTCGAGGTGATCCCGTACGCAGAAGACGATTATCTGTACGTTGATGTATGCAATGCGGGAAAACCGATCCCCTTGGAGGACCGCGCGCAGATATTTGATCGCAACTATCGCGGTTCAAACAGCATTGGCAGTGCGGGAACCGGCGTTGGTCTGTTCATTGCGCGCACCTTGGCGCGGATGCAGGGTGGTGACGTGACCTTGCAGCCCGCGTGCGAAACAACGACCTTTCGTCTGACGTTGCCCCGATTCAAGAGCCCCGCAAATGACACATGAAACGCAGCCCGCGCTGATCCTTGTGGTCGAAGACGAAGATGCCCTGCGCCGTGACCTTGTCGAGGAACTCAACGATGCCGGCTATCGTACCCTTGCCGCCAGCGATGGGCAGGGTGCTCTTGATCTTCTGAACAACAACACGCCGGACCTGCTGCTTTGTGACATCACCATGCCGGGTCTTGATGGCTATGGCGTGCTTAGTGCGCTGCGCAGTCAACGTCCGGAACTGTCCATGACACCCTTTGTTTTTCTGACAGCCCTGTCCGAACCGCGCGAGGTTGTGCAAGGCAAGCTTCTGGGGGCAGATGACTATCTGGTCAAGCCGGTGGACTATGACCTGATGCTGGCCACCGTCGGGGCCCGTTTGCGACAGGTCGATCGCATCCGCAACCGTCATGACGATGAACTTTCGACTTTGCGCACCGCGCTTGGCGGGTTGTCCGGCGATGGCGTCGAACAGGCGCTCGATCTTATGTCCTTGGGGATCGTGCTGGTCGACGCACAAGGCAGACCGGTTCATATCAACCGCGCGGCACATGAGATGGCGGCTGCAATTGATTTTATCCGCTTCGATACAGCAAGTGTCCACGCCATTGACCCGCTGTCAGACCGGGAGTTGCAGCAGGCGATTGCCGGCACATTGCAGGCCGCGCAAGCCGGTGCCGAAAAGGTGGTGGGTGTCTTGCTTCACGGAGGGCAGGACGCGCCGAATGTCTCGGCGCTGGCCTGTGCTTTGCCAAATCGCAATGACGTCGGGCCCGCACAGCCCTGTGTCGCGCTTTTTCTGGCGTCACCGAACCGCCGGCGTGTGTCAGAGGCGGTCCTGATTGACTTGTATGACCTGACCCCAACCGAGGCGCGCATCGCAGGTGCCTTGGCCAGCAGTGCGCGCAAGGCAGATGTCGCCGCCGAACTTGGCGTCTCGCAAACAACAATTGCTTTTCACATGCGCAACCTGTTCGAAAAGACGGGCACACACCGCCAAGCCGACCTTATCGCGCTGATACTTTCCGGACCAATGATGATAAAATCGGAGTAACGCTGATCCAACCGGTGACAAGCTGGCCCTTTGGCAGCATCATTAATACCGCTTGGCACCTGAGCTGTGTCCAGCCATCAGTTCGTTGCGTGCTTCTTTCATCGCGTAACTAGGGCGCTTTGGCTGCTATTTTCTGGAAGCAAGCGCCGTTGTGACGTAGGGTGCCGGAATGAAAAATACCCCGATAGATATTGGTTCTTTTGTGGATACTCTTCCATTGATGCCACCTTGGATTTCCTCGGGGCGCGCAGAGACGCTTGAAGATGCGGCGTTTTTGTCGGGCGCTGCACTGTCGGTGCTGCATCTTGTGGTCACACAGGATGATGTTCCACATGCCTTGCTCAGGGATCGTTTGGCGCTGTGGGCCGCCGAGGCGTGTGTTGTCCATACGGGCCGCCCCGAGCGTGCGGCGGATTTGCGTGATGCGGTGCATTTGCTGCGTCCGGGCGATCAGCCGGGTCCAGCGGGCGCGATTTATCAGATGTGGCGGCAGGCTGTGGTGCAGCCGCTTTCGGGGCGGGGGCTGCACAAGGCGTTGCCGGAATGGAGCATTCACGACATCGCAAGCTGGCTTGATGCGGGGCGTGGGCGTGCCGTGTCTCAGGCGGCATCTGTGCTGGAGACTGTCTTGCAAGAGGCCCCGCGCGCCGAGGCGGAGGCGATGATTTTGGCCGATGCGGCGCTGGCGCGTGCGTTGGGTTGGGGCAGAATGGTGCCACTGCTGGCCGCTGGGCTGACCCCGCGCGATCTGCACCAAACAGGGGACGACCTGCGGCTGGCCTGTCACCGTACGATTGTGGCGTCGGCCACTGACACGGTGCGCCGCGCCGCCGAAACCACCCGCCGTGCGCACCGTCTGAAAGCCATTGTGCCAAAGCTGCGCGCCAGGGGGGCAGGGGCGGCGGTGGATATGTTCCTGACACGCGATGCGGTGGCCCCTGCCGCGCTGCCCTTGCCCGACCGCGCGGCGCGGCGGTTGTGTGACCGGCTGGTCGATCTGGGTGTTGTGCGCGAACTGACCGGACGTGATACGTTCCGGTTGTACGGAGTCTGAGATGGCACAACCGCTGGACCGCGCCCTGGAAGACCTGAGCCCCGACCTGCGATGGCGCGAATGGATGCGCCGGATCGAGGCGGTGTTGTTCGCATCGTCCAGACCTGTGTCGCGCGATGATCTGGCACGGGTGGTCGGACAGGACGTTTCAGTTGATCTGCTGATCGAAGACCTGAGCGCTGATCTGGAAGGCCGCGCATTCGAGGTGGCAAAGGCGGGGGACGGATGGTTTCTGCGTACCCGCCCGATCTATGCTCCCGCGATCCGTGCGGCGGCGGATGTGGGCGATCTGTTTCAGGATCTGAACGACTTTGACATCGCAGTGCTGGCCGCCATCGCCTATCACCAGCCGGTCACGCGGGACGGGTTAAAGGACATCTTTGGCAAAGAGATTAACCGCGATCTGATCGGGCGGCTGCACGCGCAAAACCTGATTGCCACCGGTCCACGCAGCCCGCGCCGCGGCGCGCCCTATACCTTTGTGACGACAGAGCAATTTCTTGTGGCGTTCGATCTGCAAAGCCTGCGCGACCTTCCCGATCGGGAAATGCTTGAGGATGCGGGTGTGGGATCGGGCGATGCCTGAGTTTGGCGCGTCCCGACGGGTGTTCCGGCACGCCCGCTCAGCCATGCAATTTTCGCATATCCGTTCTGTTTCCGTGCATTTCAGACCTTGCCAGGAGAACGCCGTTCCCAAAGCCGGTCAGTGGCGGGAAGCTATTCCCATCTGGACGCGCCAAAGGAACAGCCATTTGCGGGCAAGCGTTGGGCCGGACAAACGTCCCTCATTTGTGATGCGTATTGAAGCGGATGATGCCCAATGACATTTGGGGGTCAAGGGTTACAGGAGTAAACGAAATGCTGAAACAGATTATCGCGGCCACGGCACTTACCGTCACATGGGGCGGCACCGCCATCGCACAGGACACCGACACGCTGCGTGTCGGCATGTCGGGGGGCTATTTCCCGTTTACCTTCGTCAAGCAGGACGAATTGCAGGGGTTCGAAGTCGACGTGATGAATGCAGTCGGCGAACAGGCCGGACTGACTGTCGAATTTGAAACGATGGCGTTTTCGGGGCTGATAGGCGCGCTGGACGCAGGCCGTATCGACACCATCGCCAACCAGATCACCATCACGCTGGAGCGCGAGGCAAAATTCGCCTTTAGTGCGCCATATGTCTTTGACGGCGCGCAAGTGGTGACCAAGGCGGGCAACGAGGAAATCGGTGGCATCGAAGACCTGCGCGGCAAAACTGTTGCGGTCAACCTCGGGTCGAACTTTGAACAGCTGTTGAACGCGCTGCCCTATGCTGACGAGATTACGGTCAAGACCTACGAATCCAACATCGCGCAGGACACGGCCCTTGGGCGTGTGGACGCCTTTGTGATGGATCGGGTGTCGTCGGCACAACTGATCAAGGAAAGCCCGCTGCCGTTGCAACTGGCCGGACAGCCGTTCTCGGAAATCCGCAACGCGCTGCCGTTCCGCGATACCGACGCTGACCGCGCGCTGCGCGACCGTGTCGATGCGGCGCTGACCACATTGCGAGAGGATGGCACGCTGGCCGAGATCTCGCAGAAGTGGTTCGGCACCGACATTACCACGGCGGAATGACCTATGCGGGCACTTGACCTTGACTACATGCTGGGGCTGGTGCCCGTTATTCTGGGCTATGTACCGTTGACGCTGTTCATGGCTGGCGCGGGGATGGTACTTGCGCTGATTCTTGGTGCATTGCTGGCGGTCGAGCGGGTGGCAAAAGTGCCGGTGCTGGATTGGTTCGTGGTGCTGTTCATCAGCTTTTTCCGCGGCACGCCGCTGTTGGTGCAACTGTTCCTGTTCTACTTCGGCTTGCCGCAGGTGTTGCCATTTCTGACGCAGATTGACGGGGTGACAGCGGCCATTATGGGGCTGACGCTGCACTTTTCGGCCTATATGGCCGAGTCGATCCGCGCCGCAATTCTGGGCGTGGACCGCAGCCAGTGGGAGGCTGCGCAATCCATCGGCATGACCCAAGGCCAGATGATGTGGCGGATTATTCTGCCCCAAGCGGCCCGTGTCGCGGCGCCCACGCTGGTCAATTACTTTATCGACATGATCAAGGGCACCTCGCTGGCCTTTACGCTGGGGGTCACCGAAATGATGGGTGCCGCGCAGAAAGAAGCGGCAGGCAGTTTCCTGTATTTCGAAGCCTTTCTTGTGGTGGCGATTATTTACTGGATCATCGTCGAAGTCCTGAGTCAGGGGCAGAAACGGCTGGAAACCCATTTGAACAAGGCATTTGTCCGATGATCAGCATTCGTGGCCTGACCAAACATTTTGGCGCTGCACCTGTGCTGGATCACATTGATCTGGATATTGCCGACGGCGAACGGGTGGTGGTGATTGGCCCCTCGGGCACCGGCAAATCGACGTTGCTGCGCAGCCTGAACTTTCTTGATGCACCGCAGGCGGGCGTGATCACCATCGGTGATGTCACTGTGGATGCCGCCCGCGCGCGCAAGGCAGACATCCTTGCCCTGCGTCGCCGCACGGGCATGGTGTTCCAGAACTACGGGTTGTTCGCCAACAAGACCGCCAAGGAAAACATCATGGAGGCGCTGGTGACCGTGCAAAAATGCCCCCGCGCCGAGGCGGAACAACGTGCACTGGCGGTGCTGGCGGAAACCGGTCTGGCGGACAAGGCCGACAGCTTTCCGTCCGCCCTGTCGGGTGGGCAGCAGCAGCGTGTGGGCATTGGCCGCGCGATGGCGCTGGGGGCGGAACTGCTGCTGTTTGACGAACCCACATCGGCGCTGGACCCCGAATGGGTTGGTGAAGTGCTGGACCTGATGCGCGCGGTGGCCGAGCGTAAGCAGACGATGTTGATCGTCACGCACGAAATGCAGTTTGCCCGCGAAATCGCGAATCGTGTGGTGTTCATGGACGGTGGCAAGATTGTCGAAAGCGGCCCGCCCTCGCAGATATTCGGCGCACCGAAGGACGCGCGGTTACGCAAATTCTTGCAGCGGGTCGAGGGGTAACGGCGGGCTAGCGCTTTTTGAGGTTTGGATCTTCAACTAGGGGGCCCAATAGGACCGATCCAAACAGTGGCTGGTATTGTTCGCGCGTCTCTCTGGCTTCCTTGAAAGATAGGGCGTATTGGCCGATCTGATGAAAATAGGTGATGCGAGCGCGCACGATGCTTTCGTCTTCGGAATAGCCCATCTTTTGAAAGGCCTCTGTCAGCAGCACCATTCGCAAGTTGTCGTTTTCCTCTACCTCTCGCGCCAATGACGCCGAAGTGCGAGACCAGTCGCGAGTGGCAAGGTCAAGCGCGGGGCTGAAGGGCGCTTCATCCACCCAGACGTGCACAATATCGGTGAACAATTGCAGCCCGTCGTCATAGCTGGCTTCACGCAGCGCGACAAACGGGGCGCAGTTGGCGCAGCGCCATTCATTCAAAAGCTCGTCGTGCAGGTCGTTCAGGCTTTTGAAGTGAAAATAGAAACTGCCGCGGGTGACCTTGAGCTTGCGCGCAAGCCCGTCGATCTTGACCTCGGCAATCCCGCGCTTCTCCAGAACTTTCCGTGCCGCGGCGACCCAGGCATCACGTGACAGGTTTTTGCGTGGTGCCTTGACGGGCTTGTTTGCTTTTTCAAGTTCACTCACGTGCCAACAGGCCCTTGCTTTTATTGCTATTTCCACGCCCGAAGGTCGAGGTAAAAGTTGTCATGTTTGCTCGGCTATGTCCATAGACCGGTCACGGCAACGACCCGATACGCTCCAGCATAAGGGCAAAGAATGCGTCCGCATCCACCCGCCGTAACACATTACAGTTCTTGTCGTTTCCGGTGACGCCCCACCAGTCAACCACAGTCATGCCGATGGTCACGGGCGAGGAAATATCGACAGTGACGTGGCACATACGTTGGTCGTAGATTTCCGGCGCAAGAAGATAGCCGGTGACACAGGCGTCATGGATCGGGCGCGCCTCGGTCGGGAATTTGTGCGATCCGTACTGGCGGAAGAAGTCGGCCAGATTGGCGGCCTGCACGGCGGCGTGGCTGCCGGTGTTTCGTAAGTCCTGCAACCATTCTGGTGTCATTTGCGCGGTATAGGTACAGTCAATGCCAGCCATGGTGACCGGTACACCGGAGGCAAAGACTTTGTGCGCGGCGTGAGGGTCGACAAAAATGTTGAACTCGGCTGCGGGCGTGGTGTTGCCACCTTCGAAAAAGCCTCCGCCCATCAACACGACTTCGCGGATGCGCGGGATTATGCGCGGCTCCATCGTCATGGCCATGGCGACGTTGGTCATTGGGCCAAGGGTGCAGATGGTGATTTCGCCCTCGGGGGCCTCCATCAACGTGCGCACCATGAAGTTGACGGCATGCTCTCTTTGCAGCGGGACGACGGGATGCGGCAGTTCGGCCCCGTCGATACCGGTTTCGCCGTGGATGTGTTCGGCAGTTAGCAACGTGCGCACCATTGGTGCGGCGCATCCTGCATAGACCGGCACATCAGGACGCTTTGCCAGCTCGATAACTTTCAGCGCGTTGAGGGATGTCAGGGGCAGGGGCACGTTGCCTGCAACGGTTGTGATGCCCACAACCTCCAGTTCTTCGGGCGAGCCAAGAGCGAACAGGATTGCAAAGGCATCATCATGCCCCGGGTCCGTGTCTATAATGATTTTGCGCGCTCTCATCGGGGTGACCTTCCTGATCTGACAAAAAACTGTTGCTGTTTTTTGTCTTCCGTGAGTACAATACAGTACTGTATTTTATTGGCAAGATCGACAAGACTAGGAGACTGCAATGAACGGCACTGCACGGGGTGATTTTTCCGAAATCCCGAAGCTGGATGTATCGGCACTATACGGCACAGACGAAGGTGCCATTGCCGACACCGCCGCCGAAATGCGCGGCCACCTCGAGAGGACCGGATTTCTGTATGTCGTCGGTCACCCCATCACCTCCGCGCAGATCGAAGCGGTGCGCACGATGGGCAAACGGTTCTTTGCCTTGTCCGAGGACGAAAAGGCCAAGATACAGATCAACAAGAACTTTCGTGGCTATCTGAAGTTTGCAGGTTCGACCATTGTGACGTCTTCGGTCGAGCAGGTGAGCAAGCCCAATCAAAGCGAATCCGTGTTTTTCATGCACGAAGTGGCCGAAGACGACCCAGGCGCCGTGGCGGGCCTGCCGTTGCAGGGGCCTAACCAGTGGCCGGATGCAGAGGTGCTGCCGGGGTTCCGCGATACGATTGAAGCCTACGTCGAGGCGATGACGGTGCTGGGCCGCAAGATGGCCAGTGCCATTTCAATCTCGCTGGGACTACCCGCCGACAGTTTGAACCGTTATTTTGAAGATCCGACGACCTTCTTGCGACTGCTGCACTATCCGCCGCAGCCGCCCGAGGACGGTTTGTTCGGTTCTGCCCCGCATACTGATTACGGGTTTATCACACTGCTGGCGCAGGATGATGTGGGCGGCTTGGAAGTGCTGAACAAGAACGGCGATTGGGTTGCTGCTCCGCCGATCCCTGGTGCTTTTGTGATGAACGTGGGCGATATTCTGGCGCGCTGGTCAAACGATCTGTTTGTGTCAACCCCGCACCGCGTCATCAACAGCTCGGGCCGCGAGCGGTATTCGCAGCCGTTCTTTTTCGATCCGTCGATGGATGAAACGATCAAGGTGCTTGAACCCTGCATCGGCCCGGACGGGCAAGAGAAATACGAACCGATCCTTTATCGCGACTATCTGATGGAGCGGATCGACAAGAATTATCATTACCGTAAGAAAGCTGCGGCAGAGGCGACATAACCGGCTGCCGCATTGTTCTATACCATATCACCAATTCCAACTTGGAGGGATATTATGAAAAAGACCAATAAATTGATTGCACCCGTTGCAGGCGCCTTGCTTGCCCTGAGCCCGGGCAGCGTGTTTGCCGCGGACATTACCGTGTCGCCGGATGTGACCGAAAGCGGGGTACTAGCGATTGCGAACACGCTGGACTACGCGCCCTTCGAATATCTGGACGAAAACGGTGAACAAGCTGGCATCATCGTCGAACTGGCTAATGCCGTCGCCGACGTCATGGATGTCGAGTTGGACATTCAGCGCACGCCGTTCCCGTCGATGATCCCCGGCCTTGCGGCTGGCCGTTTCAGCGTCGCATGGGAAACATTCTCCGCCACGCCCGAACGTCTGGAGCAGGTCGATTTCGTGATGTTCCTGAAAGCAGGCGTCGCTGCGTCGACATTGGCTGCTAACGTCAAAGCCTTTGCCGGAGACTATCCGCTGTGCGGCAAGGCCGTCGGCGTGTCTGCAGGCAGCGTTGCGGATTTTCTGGTTGAAAAGCTGGACACCGAATGCACCAGCAACGGTTTGGACACGGTCAATAAGTCGGTGTTCAACACCTCCACGGATATCGTTCAGGCGGTCCTTTCAGGTCGTATCGACGCGCGGTTGGATGATGCCACGGCCTCCAGCTTTTTCGAGGTCGAGAGCAAGGGCAAACTGGTCGTGCTGCCGACACTTTACGAAGTTTCGCCACTGGGAATGGCCATTGCCAAGGACGATCCCGACACCGCCAACATGATGCAACAGGCGCTGGCTGCCGTTTTTGAGAACGGCACTTACAAGGCCGTTTTGGATAAATACGGAATGGATGCTTATGCGATCACCGAACCTTATTTTGTTGGTTCGATGGACGATCTGCGTCAAGATTAATGAGACCAAGCGCCCGGACATTTCGGGCGCTTTCCACTCTCTAGAGGACGTCTGCCGATGGGCACTCATGACGTAAACAATGACGTACAGGTGCGGTCGGCCTCCGATACAGTGACGTCGCTGAAGATAGTTCCGCAAAAGCAGTACGGGCTGTGGGGCGGGACGGCACTGGTGTTGGTGTTGATGTATTTCATCATCCGTGCTTTTGCCGTCAATCCGGCCTTCGAATGGGACGTGGCGCGCAGCTATATGTTCCATCCGTCGATCATGCACGGGCTGTACAACACTTTGTTGCTGACAGTGATCATCATGATTACGGCTACCATACTGGGCACGATCATCGCGATCATGCGGGTGTCGCGCAGTGAAATCTTGAACGGGTTTGCGGGCGCATATGTGTGGTTCTTTCGCGGCGTACCCGCTCTGATTCAGCTGATTTTCTGGTTCAACCTGTCCTTGCTGGTCAGTAACATTTCGGTCAACCTGCCGTTCGTGGGTGAGGTGTTTTCGGTGCGCACCAACGACTTTATGACCCCGTTCTTTTCGGCGATAGTGGCGCTGGCGCTGTGCGAGGCGGGCTACATGGCCGAAATCATTCGCGCAGGCATCAAATCCGTGCCCTCTGGTCAGGCCGAGGCCGCGACTGCACTTGGCATGCCCTACCGGATGATCCTGAAACGGATCACCTTGCCGCAGGCCATGCGTTTTGTCGTGCCGCCCACCGGCAACGAAGCGATCAACCTGCTGAAGATGACATCGCTGGTGACGTTCATCGCCGTGGATGACCTTTTTTACTCGGCCCAAAGCATTTATGCCCGTACGTTCGAGACGATCCCGCTGCTGATCGTTGTGTCGACCTGGTATCTTGCGGTGGTCAGCATCATGTCGGTTGGTCAGTACTTTCTCGAACGGTATTTTGGACGCAGCGACAAGCCCAACGAGACGCTGTTCGACACTTGGATACGCGCAATTTTTGGCCGTAAAAACCGGAGCGACGCCGATGTCTGAAGCACAAAAGTTGAACAGGGCACGGTTTGACGTGCCCGAAACCTCGATGATTTTTGCGCGCGGTGTGCGCAAAAGCTTTGGCGTGACCGAAGTACTGAAGGGCGTCGATGTGGACGTGGCCGAAGGATCCGCGACCTGTATCATCGGGCCTTCGGGTTCCGGCAAAAGTACGTTTCTGCGCTGCATGAACCATCTGGAAAAGCTCAGCGGCGGGGTCATCCTGATTGATGGGAATTTCGTAGGCTACGATCTGGTCGGCGACCGTCTGATCGAGCTGAAGGACAAGTTGGTTTGCCAGCGCCGCGCCGAGATCGGCATGTTGTTCCAATCGTTTAACCTGTTCTCGCATATGACGGTTATGGAAAACCTGATCGAAGCTCCGGTGCGCGTGCGCAAGATTAACAAGGCCGAGGCAGAGGCGGATGCGCTGACGCTTCTGGCCCGGGTCGGGCTGGGCGATAAGGTGACAAGTTATCCGCGCGAACTGTCGGGCGGCCAGCAACAGCGTGTCGCCATAGCCCGCGCACTGGCGATGAAGCCCAAGGCGCTGTTGTTTGACGAACCCACCTCGGCGCTGGACCCCGAATTGGTCGGCGAGGTACTTAACGTCATGCGCGATCTGGCGACAAGCGGCATGACGATGGTGGTGGTCACCCACGAAATCGCCTTTGCGCGCGAGATCGGTGACCAACTGATTTTTATGGACGATGGCGTGGTCGTCGAAAAAGGCGACCCCAAAGAGATGATCGAAAACCCGCAATCGCCGCGCACCCGCGAATTCCTGTCGCGCGTTCTGTAACGCTGTGGTGGCTTGACACTCTTCAATTCCCGTCGGCGCGCGCGTCGGCAAACAAAGGTATCCAAGATGGACAACTCTGACCTCAACTTTGCCAGCCTCGCAGTCTTTTACGAGCCGGAAGAGTATTCGCTATCCATCAACTACCCGCTCTATATGTCCGCGAACTTTGAATACGGCGGCGACACCTATGACCGTATCACCCAAGGTGCGCGCAAGGATGTGAACATCTATTCGCGTTGCGGCAATCCGACGGAATACCAGTTCGAAGAGCACGTCGCCCGGCTGGCTGGTGGCACCGCCTGTCTGGCGACTGCGTCGGGGATGGCTGCGATTTCGCACGCTCTGTTCGGGGTGATGAAGGCGGGCGATCACGTGATTGCGGATCTTACGACCTATTCCAGCACGCACGAATTCTTTGACCACCGCGCCTGTGATTTTGGCCTGGACGTGACGCTGGTGGATTGCACCGATGTGGCCCGCGTCCGTGCCGCGATCCGCCCCGAAACCAAGGTTCTGTACTTCGAGGCAATTGCCAACCCGACGATGAAGGTTGCTCCCATGGCCGAGTTGGTGGCGCTTGCGCACGCGCATGGCATCGTTGTGATTTGCGATAATACCTTCGCCTCACCCGCCATCTGCCGTCCGCATGATTTTGGCGTGGATGTGGTCGTGGAAAGTGCGACTAAATTCATCGGCGGTCACAACGATGCAGTGGGCGGTGTCATCACACAAAAATCGGACATTTTACCTGCCGACTGGCTGGAAGACGTCCGCTGGAACACGCTGAACAAACTGGGTGCGCCAATCTCGCCGTTCAATGCGTGGCTGCTGTTGCGCGGGGCGCAGACATTGGCCCTGCGCGCCGAGCGTCAATGCCAAAGTGCTGCCAAGATCGCCGCATGGCTGCGCGATCACCCGCAGGTGGAACGTGTGTTCTATCCCGGACTTGAAACGCACCCCAATCATGCGGCTGCCAAGATCCAGTTGCGCGATTTCGGTTGCATGATGTCGTTCAAGGTCGCCACTGAAGAGATGGGCGTACAGATCCTGAAAAACCTGAAACTCTGTGCCTTTGCCGCCAGCTTGGGCGGGGTTCGTACCACGACCCAAATGCCCGGAACGATGGCGTTTCTGGACATCCCGCTGCAAGAGCGGATCGCCATGGGGATCGAGCCTGGCTTGGTCCGAATTTCAGTTGGAATTGAGCATGTGGACGACATTATTGCCGATCTGGATCAGGCGATCAAAGCCGTGCTGGCATAAAGATTTTTCGCGCGGTTGAGCTAAATATGGCAATCTCGTGAAGATTTGCCGGTTTGGTTGCAATAGGATTGACCACCCTCGTCTCCCTGCGCAGACTGATGCCGAACGGGGGCGCGCAGCCTCGCGTCATCTTGTCTTGGAACATGGGGTGTTCAAATGGCTGACTTTTCGAGAATTTTCACTGCCACCACAATTGCGCTGGGTCTGGGCCTGTCGCCTTTGGCGGCCGCGGCCGACCAGTTGATTATTGGCTTGCAGCAGGAACCGACTTCGCTGGATCCGACGGCTGACGCCACGGCGTCCATCGACGGGATGATGACGATGAACGTCTTTGAATCCCTGACCATTGTGGCGGAAAACGGCGAAGTGCAGCCTAACCTTGCCACCAGTTGGGAAGTGTCAGAAGACGGGCTGACATATACGTTCAAGCTGGCCGAGGGCGTGATCTTTCACGACGGCACCAGCTTTGACGCCGAAGACGTTGTGTTTTCCTTCAACCGCGCGATGGCCGAAGAAAGCGTGAACCCCTCCAAGGACATCTTCAAGCCGATCGAAACGGTTACAGCTGTTGATCCGCAAACCGTCGAAATCAAGCTGTCGCGCAAGGATGCGTTCTTTTTGTTCAACATGGGGCAGGGCGATAGTTCCATCGTGGCTGCGGAAACCGCTGACACGAACACCACCAGTCCCGTGGGCACCGGCCCGTTCAAGTTTGACAGCTGGACGCGTGGCGATCGTCTGACGCTGGTCAAGAACCCCGATTACCGCGATGCGGGCGACGTGGCACTGGACAAGGTCGAGTTCCGCTTTATCTCGGACCCGTCGGCGGCCACGGCTGCGATGATGGCCGAGGAACTGGACGCCTTTCCCGGTTTTCCCGCCCCCGAATTGCTGGCCCAATTCGAGGCCGACCCGCGCTTTCGCGTGAATGTAGGATCGACCGAGGGCGAAGTTATCCTTGCGATGAACAACTCCAAACCGCCCTTCGACAACATTGAAGTGCGCCGCGCCGTGGCCACTGCCGTCAACCGCGACGAGATCATCGAAGGGGCCATGTACGGGCAGGCCGTGCCGATCGGCAGCTTCTATCCGCCCCACGGCACCGCCTATGTCGATCTGACCGACGCCTATCCCCATGACGCGGATAAGGCCAAGCAGATGTTCACCGAAGCAGGTGTCGAAGGCACCACTATGACCTTGCGCGTGCCACCGTTCCCCTATGCCACACGCTCTGCCGAAATCATCCAGTCCGAACTGGCCGCAGCGGGAATCGACGCCAAGGTCGAGAACGTCGAATGGGGTTTCTGGATCGACGAGGTCTATAAGAAAAAGAACTATGACATGACGATCATCGCGCATACCTCGCCCAACGACATGGGCAACTTTGCGCGGGGGCCAAGTTATTTCTACGGCTACGATGACGCCAAGTTCAACGAGCTTTGGGCCCAGATCGAGACCGAGTCAGACCCGGCGAAACGCGACGAACTGCTTGAGGAAGGTCAGAAATACCTGAGCGACCAGTCGGTGCATGTTTTCATGTTCCAACTGCCGCTGCTGGGTATTTTCCGCACTGGTGTCGAAGGTTACTGGTCCTCGGCTCCGGTTCTTTACATGCCCCTCAAGGGTGTGAGCAACGCAGGTTGATGGAGATCGGCTGCGGGGCATGAGCGCCGCAGCCGGATCACTTTATGGGTTATTTCATCTTTCGCCGCACCGCCGGCTTTGTGCTGACGCTGCTTGTGGTGTCGGCGGTGGTCTTTGCTGTGATGAACGTGCTGCCGGGGGATCCGGCGCTGACCATTCTGGGGCTGGATGCAACCGACGACGCGCTGGCCGCATTACGTGAACAGCTAGGTCTGAACGAACCGGTGCTGTCCCGCTATTTCTTGTGGATATGGAATGCCATGCAGGGCGATCTTGGCGTCAGCCATTCGTTCCGCGTTCCCGTATCGACCCTGATTGCGGAACGTCTGCCGATGACTGTGTCACTGGCGGTCGCGGGTATGATCTTTACCCTGATCGTCGCGCTGACCTTGGGCATTGGCGCTGCTGCGCGCCATCGCAAGGTGGGCGACTGGGGTGTAATGTTCCTGTCGCAGATCGGCATCGCCGTGCCCGCCTTCTGGCTGTCGATGCTGCTGGTGCTGCTGTTCGCGGTCAAACTGCGCTGGCTGCCCCCCGGCGGCTTTGCGGGTTGGTCCGATCCTGTGGCTGCGATGCGGTCGCTGATCTTGCCGACCATCGCATTGGGCGTGGTGCAATCTGCGGTGCTGGCGCGTGTCACCCGGTCTTCTGCCCTCGAGGTTATGCGGCAGGATTTTGTGCGCACCGCCCGCGCCTCGGGCCTGTCGCAGCGGCGGGTGCTTTGGCGGCATGTGTTGCCCAATGCACTGGTGCCGATCGTGACCATCGTGGGTATGCAATTTGCGGCATTGGTCACCGGCACCATCGTGATCGAAAACGTGTTCTATCTCCCGGGACTAGGGCGGCTGATTTTCCAGTCGATCGCAAACCGAGACCTGCCCACGGTCCAAGCGCTGGTGATGTTGTTCGCAGCCATCGTCGTTACCGCGAATTTTGTGGTCGATCTGCTGTATGTGGTGATCGACCCGCGCCTGAAGGCCCGCTCATGACGCGCCGTATGCCTGTCAACTTCATCATCGGTGCGGTGCTGGTCACGCTTGTTGTGGGCAGTGCCGCGCTGTCGCTGGTCTGGATGCCGTATGACGCGACGCAGATGGCAATATCGAACAAATTCGCCGCCCCCTCGGTTACCCACTGGCTGGGCACCGACCAGTTGGGCCGCGATGTGTTGTCGCAACTGATGGCAGGGGCACGCAATTCGATGGCTGTGGCGCTGGTTGCGGTGCTGCTGGGCGGGTCGGTGGGCGTGGCGCTGGGGCTGCTGGCTTCGGCCCTTGGCGGTTGGGTCGAGGACGGCGTGATGCGGCTGGCCGATCTGGGCTTTGCCTTTCCGGCGCTGCTGTTTGCGATCATGCTGGCGGCGGTTTTCGGCCCCTCGCTGACCAATGCTGTGCTGGCCATCGCATTCATCAACATTCCGGTCTTTGCCCGCGTGACGCGTGGTGCCGCCAATCAGGTCTGGACCTACGATTACGTTCTGGCCTCTCGCGCCGCAGGGCTGAACCGCTTTGCCATCAGCCGCGATCATATTCTGCCCAATATTGCCGCTGCGATTATCGTGCAGGCCACCATCGAATTTGCCGTCGCCATTCTGGCCGAGGCGGCGCTGTCGTATCTGGGCCTTGGCGCGCAGCCGCCCGCCTCCAGTTGGGGCCGCATGCTGTCCGAGGCGCAGACGCTGATGTATCTCGCCCCGCAGTTGGCGATCTATCCGGGTCTGTGCATCGTGGTTGCGGTGGTGGGGTTTGGCCTGTTGGGCGACGGGCTGCGCGATATGTCCGACCCCCGTCTGTCGAGGGAGCGCTAGATGTTCGAGCTTGCCGATTTTTCCGTCAGCTTCGGGGCCGCTACAGCCCTGCGCCACGCCAATCTGGAAATCCGCAAGGGCGACCGGTTGGGTATCGTGGGCGAAAGCGGGTCGGGTAAGACCATGCTGGCACTGTGTCTGATGGGCATGGCCCCCGACGCCGCAAAAATCAGCGGGCGGTTGCGCATTGACGGGCAGGACATGACCCATGCGACCGAAAACCTCTGGCAGCAGATGCGCGCCCGCAGGGTCGCGATGATCTTTCAGGAACCGATGACCGCACTCAACCCTTTGCGCCGGATCGGGGATACGGTGATGGAGCCGTTGATCGTCCACGAAGGCCTGAGCCACGCACAGGCCCGAACGCGGGTGCTGGCGCTGCTGGAAGAGGTGGGTATTCCCGACCCGCCCGCAAGGATGCGCATGTTCCCCCATGAGCTGAGCGGGGGACAACGGCAAAGGGTTCTGATCGCCTTGGCGCTGGCGTGCAACCCCGCGCTGCTGATCGCGGATGAACCCACGACCGCACTGGATGCCAATGTGGCGCTGCGCATCACCGATCTGTTGGTGCGTCTGGCGCGCGAACGCGGCATGGCGTTGGTGTTCATCACTCACGATCTGGCCGCAGTCGCGCGCACCACGCAAGATATCGTGGTGATGTACGGCGGCGATATGGTCGAACGCGGCCCGACGGCGCAGGTTCTGGCCAATCCCGCGCATCCCTACACCATAGGCTTGCTTGCGGCGCGCCCCGACCCCGCTGCGCCGCCCCGCGATGCCAACGGAAAACGCCGCCGCCTGCCGACGCTGCCGGGCACGGTGCCGCCGCTGTCTGCGCTTCCGCAAGGCTGCCGTTTCTCGGGGCGCTGCGCCGCAGAGCTGGACTATTGCGCCAGCACCCGCGCACCGGACCGTCCTATTGACACGCACCGGTCAGCCGCCTGTCATTTGTTCAGCGAGGGCACCACATGACCGCCCCCCTGCTTGAGGCCCGCAACCTGACCCGCCGCTATCGTTTGCCACGCACATCCCTGTTGCGCTCGGCCCCCGTTCTGACGGCAGTCGACGACACCAGTTTTACCATCCGCGCGGGCGAGACGTTGGGCGTGGTGGGGGAATCCGGCTCGGGCAAATCGACCATTGCCCGAATGGTCATGGCGTTCGAAGCCCCGGACGAAGGCGAGGTGCTGTTTCAGGGGCAAACCCTGCACAGCCTGTCGGCGGCAGAGCTGCGCGTGCAACGGCAAAAGTTCCAAATGGTGTTTCAGGATCCCTTCGGCTCGCTTGATCCGCGCCGCAAGGTTGGCTGGTCTATCGCAGAACCCATGCGCGCTATCGGTATTGATGGTGATACCGCACGGCGCACGTCCGAGGCGTTGGAACAGGTGGGCCTGCCCACGCGCGATGCCGACAAATACCCGCATGAATTCTCGGGCGGCCAGCGCCAGCGTATCGCGATTGCACGCGCCATTGTCACCCGTCCCGCCCTGCTGGTCGCGGACGAGGCTGTCTCGGCGCTGGATGTGTCGGTGCAGGCGCAAATCCTGAACCTGTTGATGGACCTTCAGGACGATCTGGGGCTGGGCATTCTGTTTATCAGCCACGACCTTGCCGTAGTGGCCTCGATCTGTGACCAGATCCTTGTGATGCAGCATGGAAAACCGCTGGAATCCGGCCCCACGGGGCAGGTCTTGCGCGCACCGGCGCATCCTTATACCCAAACATTGCTCAAGGCAGCAGGAGTATTTTCATGACGCGGTTTATCCATCTCACAGACCTGCACGTGTCGCACCCAGATGCGGGCGACCCCTCTGCCAATGTGCCGCAAAACGCACCGATGCTGGAACAGGTCGTGGGTCTGATCAACGCAATGGAACGCCAGCCCGATTTTGTCGTGGCCAGTGGCGATCTGACCAATATGGGCGATCCCGACAGCTATGCGATGCTCAAGGACATCCTGAAGCCGCTTGCACCGCCTTTGGTGATGGCGCTTGGCAATCATGACAAACGCGAAGGCTTCCACAAGGTGTTCGAGGGCACATCCTCTGACGCTCCGTTCTTCAATGACCAAGTGCTTGGCGGGCTGCATGTTATCACGCTTGATACTCTGGTGCCCGGCCATGTGGCCGGCACCCTGTGTGACGCGCAATTCGACTATCTGGCAGCGGCGCTGAGCCGTCATGCCGACCTGCCAAAACTGATCGTCATGCACCACCCGCCCCGCGTTGATGCGGACGGTCTGCCGTGGGGCAGTATCGACATGGACAGCACCAACCGGCTGGCCGACCTTCTACGTGGCCAACACATTGCGGGGATACTGTCGGGTCATATTCACATCAATCAGGTCAATCACTGGAACGGTATTCCCCTTGTGGTGTCGATGGGTCTGAATTCTTCGGTGGACCTGTTGGAAACCAATGATCTGCGTTTGGTAGAGGGGCGTGGCTTTGGTGTCTGCGATTGGCGCGCCACAGGTCTTTCGGTCAGCTTTGTGCCGCTGACCCCGACACCGCGCGAACTGGGCGTGATCGACCGCGCGCGATTGCTGGCCTTTACCTGATGAAAAACAAGCGACACCTGCCCGTCGAGGGTGCCTTTAACATCCGTGATCTTGGCGGCTATGAAACGCGTTCGGGTGACCTTATTCCGTGGCGGCGCTTTTTGCGGTCGGACAGCCTGCACCGCATTGCCCCGCAAGACGTCATTCGCTTGCATGAAGAAGGCTTGCGCGCGGTCATCGACCTGCGCACCAGTGCCGAGGTTGCAGACGCGCCCAACCCCTTTGCCGCCTTTCCTGACGTTCATTATGTGAACCTGCCGCTGTTCGACGACCTGTCACCACAAGCCTTGTCAGATGCCGCACAAGAGGGGGAACACCCGCTGTTCACCTTCTATATGACGGCGCTGGAAACCCGCGGCGATGCAATTTGCACGATCCTGACAGAGATGGCACAGATCGACGACGGTACTGTGCTGTTCAATTGCACGGCGGGAAAGGACCGCACCGGCATCATCGCGGCGTTGCTGCTGGGCATCGCGGGCGTGGATCGCAAAGCGATCATTGCCGACTATGCCCTGACGGCCGAATTCATCCCCGATCTTGTCGCGGAATTCCTCAATATCTCCCGCGCGCGGGGTGGTGACACCGAAAGCTACGCGCGTATGTTGGAAAGCCCCGCCGAGACGCTTGCAGCCACGATGGATGCGATCCGGCACCGCTATGGAACATTCCGGACCTATCTGGAAGCGATCGGCCTGCCCGAGAACGTGCGCCTGACCCTGCGCGCGCGGCTGCGGGGTCAGGCTCCGGCAGCACAAAAGACAAAATAGGCGCTCGGCAAATCCTCAGCCTGATATCATCTGCCAATATCGCCTGAAGTCGTCGGGCCAAAATGTCCTGCGCTTCCTGCCCAAATCAATATCAGCGGACAGCTTGTCCATACCCGCCATTTTCCTGCGATCAGGCTCTGGTGTCGGACAAGATGACCTGACACTCTGTCCCAAAAATACGGTTGGGTGTGCCCATCCGCAGACGAGGGGGCCATTTCCGTATGGTCGATTTATGGAGCGGGCTGGCGCAGGCGTTCTGGCTGGTTGTCACGCTGGATGCCGAACTGATGGAAATCGCGTTGCGTTCGCTGCGGGTGACGCTGACTGCGCTGGCAGTGGCCTGTCTGATCGCGCTGCCGCTGGCGGCCTTGATGGCGGTCAAACGATTCCGTGCGCGGCGGTTTGTGATTGCGATTCTGAATGCGCTGATGGGACTGCCGCCAGTGGTGGTGGGGCTGATCGTTTATGTGATCCTGTCGCGGTCCGGTCCGTTGGGGGTGATGGGCTTGCTGTTCACGCCGACGGCGATGATCATCGCGCAGACCATCATCATCGTGCCATTGATTGCATCCATCGCGCATCAGTCGATCCGTGATCTTTGGCAGCAATATCATGACCTTCTGATCTCGATGAACGTAACACAGGCGCAGAAGGTCCGCACATTGCTCTGGGATTGCAGGCGTGCGTTGTTGACGGCGGCATTGGCCGGATTTGGTCGTGCGATTGGCGAGGTTGGCGCGATCATGATTGTGGGGGGCAACATCGACCACGCGACACGGGTTCTGACCACGGCGATTGCGCTGGAAACCGGCAAGGGTGAATTTGCGCTGGCGCTGGCCTTGGGGTTTGTTCTGATCGGGCTGGCTGTGACCGTCAATCTGGCTATTCACTGGCTGGGCCGAACCGAACGCGAGGGGGGGTGGTGATGACCCAGCTTTTCCCGATGCAGGCCAAGGGGATCGAAAGCCGCAGGCGCGGGCAGGTTCTGGTGGGGCCGATTGATCTGACGCTGGACGGTCAAGGGGCCAGTGTGGTGATCGGGCCGAACGGGGCGGGCAAGACTACGCTGTTGCGCCTGTTGCATGGCACCGCGCGGTTGTCTGCGGGGCAGATCAACTGGGCTTGCCCCACGGACGAGGCGCGGCACCACCAGGCCTTTGTGTTTCAACGCCCTGTGATGCTGCGCCGCACGGTGATGGAGAACCTGATTTATCCACTGCGCCTGCGCGGGACGCCAGTCGCCGACGCCCGCACGCGCGCCCGCGACTGGGCCGTGCGTGTCGGGCTTGAAAAGATGCTGGACCGCGCAGCCCCCGTCCTGTCGGGTGGCGAGCAGCAAAAGCTGGCGCTGGCGCGGGCGTTGATAGCAGAGCCGAAGGTGCTGTTTCTTGACGAACCCTGCGCCGCACTTGATGGCCGCGCCACGCGCGAGATCGAAGAGATTCTGGCACATGCAAAAGCCACCGGCACGCGGCTGATCCTGTCCACACATGACATGGGGCAGGCGCGGCGGATCGGCGACGAGGTGCTGTTCCTGCTGGGCGGACGCATCCATGAAAGCGGGTCGGTTGACCGGTTTTTCAACGGGCCGGAGACACCACAGGCGCAGGCTTTTCTCAGAGGAGACATCGTAGAATGATGAAACGATTTGCAATGACGCTGGTGGCGCTGGTCATCGGTACTGCTGTGCAGGCGTCTGATGTGATGAAAGTGGCGGTGACGACGTCGTTCAACAACTCGGGGCTTGCCGATGTGTTGCTGCCCGAGATCAAAAAGGATCTGGACCTTGTTGTGCAGTTGCTGGTTGTCGGTACCGGGCAGGCGATCAAGCTGGGCAAGGCGGGTGATGTCGACGCCATTCTTGTCCACTCGCGCAAGGCCGAAGAGGCCTTTGTAGATGGCGGGTTTGGTACATATCGCACCCAGATTATGTACAATGATTTCGTGATCATCGGGCCCTCGGCCGACCCTGCGGGCATCAAGGATGCAAATGCTGCGGTGACTGCCTTGGCAGCGATTGCCAAGGTCCAGACGCCCTTTGTCAGCCGTGGCGATGACAGCGGCACGCATAAAAAGGAACTGTCGCTATGGCAGGCGGCGGGTATGGACCCCGAAGGTTTTGGTGATTGGTACAAGGCGGTTGGCGCTGGCATGGGGGCAGCGCTGAACACCGCGTCGGGCATTCCGGCATATATCATGGCCGATCGCGCAAGTTGGCTGAAATTCGGCAACAAGGGCGAACTTGAACTGCTTTATGCGGGTGATCCGTTGCTGTTCAACCAATACGCCTTTTTGCCGGTGAACCCCGAGATGCACGGCCATGTAAAAACCGATCTGGCGTTGAAGCTGGAAGAATGGCTGACATCCGAACGGGCTTCGACGCTGATCAACAACTACAGGATCAACGGCGAGGCGCTGTTTGTGTTCAACGCCGAGGCAGCGGAATAACTCCGTATCAGAGACACAGCGCGCCCTTCATCGGGCGCGGTGCTGCCTATTCCGGCAGGTCGCCGTGAATGGCGAACTGTTCCAGTCCTGCATCCTGCGGCTGAATCACTCGAAAACTCTCGCGTACCCCCGCATCGGTTAATTCGCGCGCAACGGTCAGCAGGCTGTTGGCGTCATGGTCGGCACACATGTCCATCATCTGTGACAATTCTTCCGCGGCGACAGGGCGGGCGGCGTCGACGTCAGGCGCCCCGTAATAGGTGACAAAATGCTGTGCCAGCATCTCGGTCAGGGTGGCAATTTCCGCAGGTTCGATCTGGGTCACCGCCACAAAGGTCACACGGCCAAAGGTTTCCAACCCCAGCCAGCCGTTGGCAAAGGCTTGTCGCGCCTTGCCGGTCAGGTCGCCTTGGGTCCAGTCCGAAAATTCGAACCCGCCCGAGACGCACCATTCCCCCGTTCGCGCGGGGCTGGAAAACACGTTTCTGTCGCTTTCGTCAAAGTGGATTGCGCGGGCAAGCTTGCGCAGGTCTGGCTGAGTCACGGGCTGGGCTCCAATATCGAGGTAAGCGGGATCAGATGCGTGGCGTCACCATCGCGCAGCAACATGCCAAAGCGTTCGTCGACGCCAAGGAACGTGCCGGTCCGGCCATCTACGGTGATATCTTCACCGATTCCATAGGCCAGCCCGCGCCATTCGCCATGCAGGGGGGCGGCGCCTTCGTCCTCCCAGCGGTTGATCCAGTGCAGGCTGTGGCGGGCCCATGCCTCGACCAGTTCGGGCGGGGCGACGTCGGCGCAACCTTCGGCGTAAAGGGCGGTTTGGTCGGGGTGCAGTCCGGTTTGAGCCAGATCGGGATCGTCCACGGGGTAAAGCGGCAGGGTAAATCCGACCACCAGCCAGTCGGGCACCGCCTCTGGATTTGTATCGGACGCCATGCAGCGAAAGCGCCCGCAGGCGGCGTTATTGAGGCGCAGGCCGCCGTTCCAGTCCAGATGCACCGCGACCTCGGGCGGGGCCAATGCACCAAGCGCGTTTTGAAAGCCGATACCGCAAAGCGGCAGCATCGCCATCGCATCCTTCAGCGGCACTTCGGGGGCAAAGACCAAAGACGTCTCGACCGTGTGACCGCCCAAAGCATAGACGACGAGCCCGGGATCGCAGCCCGTCGCTGCACGCATGGCGGCGTGTTCAAACGCATCCGACGCCACAGCCTCGCCCCAAAGCAGCGGCGGAAAGGCCAGTGCTTCGGTCATGCGGCACCGCTTTCGATCAGCTTGCGGGCGATGGCCTGAAAGCTGTGCGCCTGTGGGCTGTCCGGCTGGCTGACGGTGATCGGCGCGCCCCCATCCGAAGCAAGGCGGATCTGCAGGTCAAGCGGCACTTCGGCCAGCAGGGGAACGCCCATCTTGGCAGCCTCTGCCGCGACACCGCCGTGGCCGAAAACGTGTTCCTCATGGCCGCAGTTGGTGCAGATATGCGTCGACATATTCTCGATCATTCCGATGATCGGCACCTTGAGCTGGTTGAACATGTCGATGCCCTTGCGCGCATCCAGCAAGGCGACATCCTGCGGTGTAGAGACAATTATCGCCCCGTCCACCTGCGCCTTTTGCGCCAATGTCATCTGCACGTCGCCGGTGCCGGGAGGCAGATCGACGATCAGCACATCCAGCGCGCCCCACTGCACTTGCGTCATCATCTGTTGTAACGCGCCCATCAGCATCGGGCCGCGCCAGACCACGGCCTGATCCTCGTTGGTCATCAGGCCGATCGACATCATCGTGACGCCGTGGTTGCGCATCGGCAGGATCGTCTTGCCATCGGGCGAGGCAGGTCGCCCCGACACGCCCAGCATCCGCGGCTGGCTAGGGCCGTAAACGTCGGCATCCAGCAGCCCCACGCGCCGACCCTGCTGCGCAAGAGCGCAGGCAAGGTTGGCCGATACGGTGGATTTTCCGACGCCGCCCTTGCCCGACGCAATCGCCAGAATTCGGTCAATGCCGGGGATTTTCTGCGGGCCTTTGGGTTCTGCCGCGCGTTGCGGTTTCAGATCGGGGGGTGGTGCCTTTTCACTGTGACCGGTCAGCACGATCGACACTTTGCCGATGCCTTCGACCTGTGCCAATGCGGCCTCGGCCTGCGCTTTGGCTTGGGTATATGCGTCGGCCTGCGCGGGCGGAATTTCCATTACGAAACGCACCGCACCTATCGCGTCAACGTTCAGGGCGCGCATCACACCGCTGGCGACAATATCGGTGCCCGTCGCCGGATCGGTGACGGTTTTGAGCGCGGCAAGAACCGCTTCTCTGTTGGCTGGCACTGTTCAGTCCTGTTCTTCTTGCGGGGCGGTGATGGTGCCGGTGACCTCGTGGGTCATGCCCAGTTCGGGGATGGTGATCACGGCGCGGACGGGCACGGCCTGTCCGGCGGTGGCCCCTTCGCGCATGGCCTTTTCGATGGCCTGCTGCGAGGTCACGCCGACCTGTTTGAGAAACTTGCGCATCGACATGTTGAAATCGTCGCTCATGGGGGCTCCTTTCTGTGGGCGGATCAGTGATCGCGCCGCTTGCTAAGGTAATCGTCGGTGGTGCGGGGGCGGGGGCGTTCGCCACCCGCCAGCGGGTTGTTGGTGGCATGATACTGCGCGTTGATACGGCAATCGTCACACATCTGGATCATCCGCAGCTTGGCGTCGTCCGTGAACATACTGTGGTTGCGCAGCTTGTCGGTGATCCGGTCGATGGTGGATTTGACGCCGAACAGGGTGCCACATTCAACGCAAGCGAACGGCTCTTCCTCGTGCAGCACGCGCTGTTCCAGCGCCGCGCCGGTCAGGTCCAGTTGCGGGGCCAGCGTGATCGCATTTTCAGGGCAGATGTTGGCGCAAAGACCGCATTGCAAACAGGCGTCTTCCTGAAAGCGCAGTTGCGGCAGATCGGGGTTGTCGCCAAGCGCACCCGAGGGGCAGAGCGACACACACGACAGACACAGCGTGCAGGCGTCCGGATCAACCACAAGCGCGCCATAGGGCGCACCGGCGGGCAGGGGCAGCACATCGGTGTCGGGATGCAGGGCGCGGGCGGCCTGACGGGTGATCTGGCGGCGGGTGCCCATTGGGCGCACGGGGCTGACGACAGACGCGGGGGCTTGCGCGTCATACAGTGTATCGGACATCGCGTCGGGGTCGGGCGTGTCGATCAGTTGCACCCGCGCGTCGCCTGCGATGGCACGGGCCAGCGCGATTTGGGTCTCGATCGCATCGCGGTCGGACTTGGGGCCCAGCAGCAGGCTGACCGAGGCAAAGCCCGCCGCCAGTGCGGCCAGCGCTTCGGCATGGCCAAAGGCTGCCAGCGCGGGCAGGGCCATTGGCACCACATCGGCGGGCAGGCCGCGCCCGTGGCGGGCCGACAGGCGGATCATCTCGGCACCGTGGGTGTCGTCGTGGACCATCAGGCGCGGTGCCTTGCCGCCTGCATCAAGAAACGCGCGGGCCAGCGTCTGGACGCGCAGCATGGTGAAGTCGACCGGCGGAGCGTCATAGCTGATCGCACCGGACGGGCAGGCGGCAGAGCAGGCGCCGCAGCCTGCGCAGATCATCGGGTCGACCGTGACATGGTCGCCGTCAGGAGTGATTGCGCCAGTCGGGCACAGGTCCAGACAGTTGGTGCAACCGGTCTGCCCCGCTCGGCTGTGGGCGCACAGCAACGGTTCGGTGCGCACATGCAGCGGTTGTTCGAACGTACCGGTCAGATGCGACGCGGCCAGCACGGCGGCGGCGATGGCAGGGGGATGGGCCGGATCAGCGCGCAGGTAGCCCTCGCGCTTTTCCGGGGCGGGAAACAGCGGCTGGCCACCGCGCAGATCAAGGATCACGTCGCAATGGCTGATCGCGCCGTCTTGGGGGTCGGTAAAGGTCAGATCGCCACGCCCACCGGGCACCACCTGCCGCAGGGCGTCGATGGTGACTTCGAAGTGTCCCAGCGCGCCCCTGGCTGTACGCAGAGTGCCGCCGATCACGTCGAAATCGCGGGTGTCAGGCAGCGATTGGGACGGATCGGTCAGCAGGGTAACGGCAAGATGGTCTTTCAACTGGTGGGCGGCTTGCAGCGCGGTCTCGCCTTGGCCCAAGATCAGGCACAATCCCTCGGATGTGACATCCAGCGACTTCTCCAGCGGCGCGTTCAGCAGCGCCTCGGCGGCAAGGGCGGACATTTTGGGCAGTTTCGACGCGGGGTCATCGGACCAACCGGCCCGATCGCGCAGGTCCAGCAGGGGGGGTAGGGCCACCCCCAGTTCCTCGGCCAGTTCGGTGAAGACCCGCGATTCCTGCGTGCAGCAAAAAATTGCATCACCTGCGGTCAGGGCGGCTGCGGCATGGTCGATCTGGCGGGTGCACAGGGCCGAACAGGGGGGCGCGACGGCATGACCAAGAGCATTTGCAAGCGCATCGGAGTCGATGCTTTGAGAGCCCTCACAATCACATGTTATCAATGTCTTTGCCATGATTTTCCCCTTGCTGGATGCACCGTTTCAGGCGGTTCGCGCGCGGTGATCCGGCCCCAAGCTAGACGGCTTTCGGCCCCGCCCACAACCGCAATTCCACCGCGCTGCACGGTCAGGTTGCGCCAGCTCGCGATGCCGCAAAGCAGCATTGGCGTCGGGTGATTCGTTTTTGGTCAACGCGTCTTTTTCCTATAAAAACAGTCAAGTTAGACAATTCGACCGAGTGCGGGGTTTTGCCCGCTGCTGGCTGGCCAACTTGTCTGGGGATCAGGGTTTTTTGGACAAAGGAAGCGATAGCGCTTTGCACCGGCGGGGTGGGCAAGCGAGGATAAAGACCGGAGGAGCGTCTTGATCTATAACCCGAAAATGTACCGGAGTTTGCCCGTGGGTATCGTGCTGCGGCGCGCGCCCGGAGTGACCCGTTGGGCCAAGTGGAGCTGGAAGGCGACCGCTGTGCTTCCCGGTGCGTCGGATGCGGATTGGCGCGAACTGCGCCACGAGGGCGAGACCACCGAATACCACGCCGCGACCGTGCCGCTGGACCTGCACGGGGCCGAGACCGAGGCCTATGTGCACGGGCTGGGTGCCAAGGTGCCATGCGTCTATGTGGTGATGCGCCCGATTGCCGGCGCGACAGAGCGCCCGTTCAAGGTGCTGCTTGTGACCGCTTCGCCCTACGAGGCGCAGGATTATTGCGACAGTGCCGAAGAAGTGGTCGAGAAGGTGGCGATGCCGCAGGGTCTGGAAGCTTGGGTGCGGGCCTTCGTTGACGAGTTTCATCACGAAGAAGCCTTTGTGAAGCGTCGCCGCGACAAGCAACGGACCGACCAGCAGCAGGACGGCATCGGCGATCCGCGTATTCACACTGGCGCGGATGTATACGCTTCGCCCGCGCTGAAGCGCAGGCGGATGATATGAGCGGGTTCTGGGATCGCCGCCGCGCCGCCGTTGCCGCAGAGGCCGAGGTTGAAGCGCAAGTTGCCGCAGACGCAGCGCAAGCCGCCGAGCAAGAGCTGCTTGAGGCGCGCGACGATACCGAGCTGTTGGAGGAACTGGGCCTGCCGTCGCCCGACAATCTGGTGGACGGCGCGCAGCTGCGGGAATTTCTCAAGGCGCAGTTGCCACAGCGGCTGAAGACACGCGCCCTGCGCGGGTTCTGGCGCAGCAATCCGGTTCTGGCCTGTCTGGATGGGCTGAACGACTACGACGACGATTATACGCTGGCCTCGACAGCCGGTCAGACGGTCAACACGCTGTATCAGGTGGGTAAAGGCATGGTGCAGCCGCTGGCAGATATGCTGGAAGATGACACGCCCGAGGCCGAGGTGGTTTTGGCGCAGACAACCGATGTGGACGTGCCCGAACCGCAGGACGCGGATATCGAAATGGCGCCCGCTTATGAATACGAAGACGACCTTGAGGGCGACGCGGACCTGACCGCCCCTGCCCCGACACATCGCCGGATGCGGTTTCAATTCGCAGCGGCATCCGACGCAAAAGGCACAGGCGCATGAACCAGATGACCAGCACACAGATCCCCGAAGAAGACCGCCTGCGCGCGGACTTGTACAATTTTATGGGTCTGATCCTGTCAGCCCCGCCCGACCGGATACTGCTGGATCAATGCGCGGGCCTGCAAGGTGACGACAGCGAACTGGGGCAGGGGATTGCGACCCTGTCGAAACTGGCGCGGCTGACCAAACCCGCAACGGTGGAAAGCGAATTCAACCGCCTGTTCATCGGGCTGGGACGGGGCGAATTGCTGCCCTATGCCAGCTACTATCTGACCGGCTTTCTGAACGAAAAGCCGCTGGCGTTGCTGCGGCAGGACATGGCGGCACGCGGGTTGGAACGGGCCGATACCGTGTTCGAACCAGAAGACAACATCGCATCGCTGATGGAAATGATGGGCGCGATGATCGCGGGGCGCTTTGGCACGCCAGCCACGCTGGACCAGCAAAAGACGTTCTTCAACAAACATATCGCGCCTTGGGCGGGACATTTCTTTTCCGATCTGGAGGGGGCCAAGAATTCGGTCTTTTACGCGCCCGTGGGCAAGATCGGCCGCGCCTTTATGGAGGTCGAATCCGAAGCCTTTCGGCTAAGCGGTAACTGAACACCAAACCCCGTGGGCATTTCGCCCGCTTAACACTGACAACACCAAGAGGAGGCCAAAGATGACCAAACAATCCGACGCACCCGAAGTCCGCAAGGACAGGCGCGCGTTCCTGAAATTCGCAAGTACAGCGGCTCCGCTGGCTGCGGTGGCGGTGGCCACCGGCACGACCGAGGCGCAAGCCGCCGCAGTCGAGCCTGACCTGTCATCGGACAAGATGCAGGATACCGAACACACCCGCGCCTATTACGCCAGCGCGCGGTTCTGAGGGCCGATTGCCCCCAATGATACGAAACAGCATGGCCCGTACCGGACCCTGCAACACCGGCAAGAAGCGACTGGTTGCGTGACGCCCGACTGCAAATTGCCATCCATTAGCCACCAGATGCGGGGCAAGTCCCGCGTTCAGGGAGTGAAGATATGTTGAGGAAAAAGACCAACGGGGTTGCGCGACGCCCCCAGCGGACAAGTATCCTGTCAGATGTGGCCCGGTCCAAGATCGACCGCCGTGCGTTTTTGCGCGGTTCGGGACTGGCCATCGGCGGATTGGCCGCCATTGCCGCGACAGGCGGCACCGTACAACAGGCCTCTGCCGCGACGGCAGCGGCGACAGGCGCCATCGAGATCAAGAAATCCATCTGCACCCACTGTTCTGTGGGTTGCACGGTCATCGCCGAAGTGTCGGATGGCGTCTGGATCGGGCAAGAGCCCGGCTGGGACAGCCCCTTCAACCTCGGGGCGCATTGTGCCAAAGGCGCATCGGTGCGCGAACATGCCCACGGCGAACGCCGTCTGAAATATCCGATGAAAAAAGTCGGAGGCGAATGGCAGCGCATCAGCTGGGAACAGGCCATCGACGAGATCGGTGACAAGATGATGTCGATCCGCGACACATCCGGCCCCGACAGCGTGTACTGGCTGGGTTCGGCCAAAAGTTCGAACGAAGGTGCGTATCTGTTCCGCAAGTTTGCTGCCTATTGGGGCACCAACAACGTCGATCACCAGGCGCGTATCTGCCACTCGACCACCGTTGCGGGCGTTGCGAACACATGGGGCTATGGCGCCATGACCAACAGCTACAACGACATTCACAACTCCAAGGCGATCTTCATCATTGGCGGCAACCCCGCCGAGGCGCACCCTGTGTCGCTTCAGCACCTGCTGAAAGCCAAAGAGCAGAACAACGCGCCGTTGATCGTCTGCGACCCGCGCTTTACCCGCACGGCAGCCCATGCGGACGAGTTTGTCCGCTTCCGGCCCGGATCGGATGTGGCGTTGGTTTGGGGTATTCTCTACCATATCTTTGACAACAAATGGGAGGATGAAGAGTTCATCCGCACCCGTGTCTGGGGCATGGACGAGATCCGCAAAGAGGTGGCCAACTGGACACCCGACGAGGTCGAGCGTGTAACAGGCGTGCCCGAGGCACAGCTGAAACGCGTGGCCCGCACGTTGGCCAACAACCGCCCCGGCACCGTGATCTGGTGTATGGGTGGCACGCAGCACACCAACGGCAATAACAACACCCGCGCCTATTGCATCCTTCAGCTTGCGCTGGGGAACATGGGCCGCGCTGGTGGTGGCACCAACATCTTCCGTGGCCACGACAACGTGCAAGGCGCGACCGACCTTGGTGTTCTGGCCGACACGCTGCCGGGCTATTATGGTCTGTCTGCCGGATCGTGGGCCCACTGGGCACGCGTCTGGGAGGAAGATCTGGACTGGCTCAAGGGCCGGTTCGACACGCTCAAGGGTGCCGATGGCAAGGACAAGGCCATGATGGGGCTGACGGGTATTCCCGTTTCGCGTTGGATTGACGGTGTTCTGGAAGCCCGCGAGAACCTTGAACAACCCGATAATACCAAAGCAATGGTGCTGTGGGGTCACGCGCCCAACTCGCAGACCCGTCAAAAGGAAATGAAAACGGCGATGGAAAAGCTCGACCTGCTGGTCGTGGTCGATCCGTACCCCACTGTTTCCGCTGTTCTGCATGACCGCACCGACAACACCTATCTGTTGCCGGCGTCGACGCAGTTCGAAACCTCGGGTTCTGTCACCGCGTCCAACCGGTCACTGCAATGGCGTGAAAAGGTGGTCGAGCCGCTGTTTGAATCTCTGCCCGATCACACGATCCTGCACAAGTTCGCCACCAAGTTCGGCTTTGCGGATCGTATGTTCCGCAATATCGAGGTGAACGGAGAAGAACCGCTGGTCGAGGATCTGACCCGCGAGTTCAACCGCGGCATGTGGACCATCGGCTATACCGGGCAAAGCCCGGAACGGCTGAAGATGCACATGGAAAACCAGCACACCTTTGACAAGACCACGTTGCGGGCCGTTGGCGGTCCGGCGGATGGTGATTTCTACGGCTTGCCGTGGCCCAGCTGGGGCACGCCCGAGATGAACCACCCCGGCACGGCGAACCTGTACGATATGTCCCTGCCAGTGGCCGAAGGCGGTCTGACCTTCCGAGCCCGTTTCGGTGTGGAACGTGACGGTGAAAATCTGCTGGCCGAAGGGGTTTATTCCAAAGGCTCGGAAATTCAGGATGGCTATCCCGAGTTTACCATGCAGATGCTGATCGACCTTGGGTGGGATGGCGACCTGACGGCAGATGAACGCCAGTCGATCGAAATGGTCGCAGGCTATCAAAAGCCCGAAAACTCGGACGAAGGCAGCACCGAGGTTGGCGAGACATCGCAACAGGGCGACATCCCGTCGGACTACAACGAAAAGGTCGGCGGCGTGAACTGGAAAACCGACCTGTCGGGTGGCATCCAGCGGGTTGCGATTGCCCACGGGTGTGCGCCTTTTGGCAACGCCAAGGCACGTTGTGTGGTCTGGACCTTCCCCGACCCAGTGCCGCTGCACCGCGAGCCGCTGTACACCAACCGTCGCGATTTGGTCGAAGACTATCCGACCTACGAGGACAAATCGTTCTGGCGGGTTCCGACGCTGTATGCGTCGATCCAGAAGAACGACTTTTCCAAAGAGTTCCCGATTATCCTGACCTCGGGCCGTTTGGTCGAATACGAGGGCGGCGGGGACGAGACGCGGTCGAACCCGTGGCTGGCCGAATTGCAGCAGACCATGTTCATCGAGATCAACACACGCGACGCCAACAACCTTGGTGTGCGTGATGGTGCCGATGTCTGGGTCGAGGGGCCGGAAGGCGGGCGGATCAAGGTGCAGGCCATGGTCACCGAGCGGGTCGGCGAGGGCGTTGCCTTTATGCCGTTCCACTTTGGTGGTCACATGGAAGGCGTCAGCCTGCGGGACAAATATCCCGAAGGTGCCGATCCGATCGTACTGGGGGAAAGCACAAACACCGTGCAGACCTACGGCTACGACTCGGTCACTCAGATGCAAGAGACCAAAGCGACTCTTTGCAAAATCATGCCCGCGTAAGGAGACAAGAGAATGGCTAGATCAAAATTTCTCTGCGATGCCGAACGCTGCATCGAATGCAACGCCTGTGTCACGGCCTGTAAGAACGAGCACGAGGTGCCTTGGGGCATCAACCGCCGTCGGGTTGTGACCATTCAGGACGGCCTGCCGGGCGAACGCTCGATTTCGGTCGCCTGTATGCACTGCTCGGACGCGCCCTGTATGGCCGTCTGTCCGGTGGACTGTTTTTACCAGACCGACGAAGGTGTGGTTCTGCACTCCAAGGATCTGTGCATTGGCTGTGGTTACTGTTTCTACGCGTGCCCATTTGGTGCGCCGCAGTACCCACAGGCGGGCAACTTCGGGTCGCGTGGCAAGATGGACAAATGTACCTTCTGCGCCGGTGGTCCCGAAGAAAACAACTCGCAGGCCGAGTTCCAGAAGTACGGGCGCAACCGGATCGCAGAGGGCAAATTGCCAATTTGCGCCGAGATGTGTTCGACCAAGGCCTTGCTTGCCGGTGACGGCGACATGGTCTCGGACATCTACCGCGAACGTGTGGTGGCCCGTGGTTTCGGCTCCGGCGCCTGGGGTTGGGGCACCGCCTACGAAATGAAGGGCGGCCAGTAACCAAAGTGGCACGGGCGATGCGCGCGTGCCAATGACAGGATTGGCGGCCCCCGTTCGCGGCGGGCCGCCGCCTTACCGTATTTCATGACGGGGGATTTCCCATGTTGCGCCCGCTGATGGCACTATTCATTCTTGCTGTGCTGACTATGCCCGGCATTGCATCCGCACAAGACGTGCGCCCGCCCGGCAGTGCCGAGGTTATCGTACCCGAACGCAGTTCGACCGGCGGGGCACAAACACTGGGCGACGTTCTGCGCCGCCAGCAAGGCATCGAAATCGACGACAGTTTTCGACGCAATAACGTTGGTGGCGATGCAATAACCGCACCGGGTTTGGGCCCGTTGGGTGACGCGTCGGACTCTGACCAATGGCGCGCGCTGCGCTATAACGAGGCCGACGTGACGGTGAGCACGATGGACCAGCGCGGCAAAGTGCTGGTGCAGGACGGCGGCATGTGGTGGCAACAGGTGCGGCAGGGGCCGTTGGCCACCTATGGCGGCTGGCTGCTGGTGGCCACGCTGGCCGTGCTGGCGGTGTTCTTTCTGATACGCGGCCGCGTGCGAATTGACGGCGGCAAGACGGGACGCACCGTGACGCGGTTCAAGGCGATCGAACGCTTTGCACACTGGATGCTCGCAGGGTCGTTCATCCTGCTGGGGCTGACCGGATTGCTGACGCTGTTCGGGCGCAAAGTGCTTATTCCCACCTTTGGCCACGAAATCAATTCGGTCCTGTTAACCGGTTCCAAGTTCATTCACGACAACGTCTCGTGGGCGTTCATGATCGCGCTGGTGATGGTGTTCGTGATGTGGGTCTGGCACAATCTGCCCGACCGCACCGACCTGACGTGGCTGCGCTATGGCGGTGGTCTGGTTGGCAAGAAACACCCGCCCGCCAAAAAGTTCAACGCAGGTCAAAAGCTGATCTTCTGGTCGGTGATCGTGCTGGGCGCGTCTGCCTCTGCCTCGGGATTGTCGCTGTTGTTTCCATATGATCTGCCGTTGTTCGGGCATACTTTTGCGTTCCTGAACGACACCGGATTGCCCCAGGCCATCGGCTTTGGCGCGCTGCCCGTCGATCTGGCCCCACAAGAGGAAATGCAATATGCGCAGCTGTGGCATGCCATTGTCGGGTTTGTCATGATGGCGATCATCCTTGGCCACATCTATATTGGTACGCTGGGCATGGAAGGCGCCTATGATGCGATGGGCGACGGCGAGGTTGACGAGAACTGGGCCGAACAGCACCATTCGATCTGGCTGGAAAAGGTCAGAGAAAACGAACGCCGGAGTCCGGCGGAATGACGCCACTTGGAGCGCAGGCAACAGGAGACAGGCCATGAAAATCATGTTTGCAGGCTTTGCAGGGGTCATTGTGATCGGCGTCGTGGCCTATTTCGCCCTGCACGAGATGGGCTTTTCCTCGCAAGAGGTTTATTCCGGTGAAAACGTCAGACTGGACTGACGCGGGGGTAAACAATGGCGGGTGATGAATACGGCGGCACGCTTGCAGGCGCGTCGGTGCTGGTAATCGACGACGAGCCCGGTATGCGGAATTTTCTGGTCAAGATGCTTGAGCCACGGGTGAAACGGGTTGCGCAGGCCGCTTCACCCGCCGAGGCGACGCAGCTGCTGGACAAGACACATTTTGATGTTGTGGTGCTGGACAACATCATGCCGGGCAAAACCGGTCTGGAATGGGTCGAGGAACAGCGCCGCAAGGGGTTTTACGCCGACACCATTCTGATCACCGCCTATGCCGATCTGGAAACCGCGATCGCCGCGTTGCGCGCGGGCGTTAGCGATTTCATCCTTAAACCGTTCCGAACCAACCAGATTCTGGGTGCTGTGTCGCGCACGCTGGACCGCAAGAACCTGCGCCGCGACAACACGCTGTTGCGGCGCGAACTGCACGCAGGCAGCACGGTGCGGATGCTGGGCAAATCGCCCGCACTGAATGCGGTGCGCACGCTGTTGAAACGGCTGGCCCCGCTGCCGACGCCGGTGCTGTTCACCGGCGCCAGCGGCACAGGCAAGGAACTGGCGGCGCGGCAGTTGCACCAGATGTCGCCCCGTGCCGACAAGGCATTCGTGCCAGTGAATTGCGCGGCCATTGCGCCCGACCGCATCGTGCCCGAGCTGTTCGGCTCGGTCGAGGGGGATGCGACGCTCAAGCCCGGCTTGTTGCTATTGGCCGACGGGGGAACGCTGTTTCTGGACGAAGTGGCGCAGATGCCCGAACCCTTGCAGGCCGCGTTGCTGCGTGTGCTGGAAGACCAGCGTATCCGCCCGCAAGGGGCCGAGCGCGAGATTCCGCTGGACCTGCGGTTTTTGTTCGCCACCAACGCCGATCTGGAAAAGGCAGTGGCCGAGGGCCGTTTTCGCGCCGACCTGTATCACCGGATCAACGTGGTCAAGATCGAGATGCCGCCGCTCAGGGATCGCTCGGAAGACATTGTTGAGTTGGCGGCATTGTTCATGGAGCAGTTTTCGACCGTTCTGGGCATGCCTGCGCTGCGGTTGGACGACGACACCTTGCTAAAGCTGCGCCGCTACGACTGGCCTGGCAACGTGCGCGAACTGCGCAATCTGATCGAGCGCTCGGTGATCCTCGGGTTTTTCCCCGACGAGTTTTCGGGGCAGGGATCGGTTGCGGGGGCGCGGGCCATCGAAGAGCTGGATCTGGTGATTCAGCGACACATGCTGCACATGCTGGATCTGTGTAACGGTAACCGCGCCGAGGCGGCGCGGCGCTTGGGCGTGTCACGCAAGACCATCGACCGCAGACTGCAAGCCTGGGGTGAGTTGGGGCCGGATTAAAGCAACCGACTTTTAACCTGAGACATATCCGGCAGCCTTAAAGTAGTTCCAGCATTCTTCTGGCGAGAATAGATCGCAGATTTCTGTGAGGGCGTGGAACATATCTGTGAATGTTCGAGCGCCGATCCTGCGCAGGTGTGCTTTGAGTTTGGAGAACGCCATTTCAATTGGGTTCAGGTCGGGGCTGTAGGGCGGCAGGAACAGGAACCAGCATCCGGCTTCGCGCATGGCTTTGGCAGCGGCGGCATTCTTGTGCGTGGCAAGATTGTCCAGGATGACAACAGTGCCTGGTTCCAGCTCTGGCACCAGCACTTGTTCGACGTAGGCGGCAAAGGCTTCGCCATCCATCGCGCCTTTGATGACCCATGGCGCGAGCAAGGCATCGGCACTGAGACCCGCGATGAAGGTCTGTGTGCCCCAACTGCCGAAAGGGGCATCCATGACGAGGCGTTCGCCGCGCTGCGACCATCCGCGCTGTCGAGTCAGGTTGGTTTTGACCGAAGTTTCGTCAATGAACACAACATGGTCTGGCTTAGCCGAAACGGCTGGCAGACGATGGATGAACCAGTCTTCACGTTGTTTCTTTACACGTGCGCGGCGGCGCTCGGTGGCGACCAGCGTCTTTTTTTGTACGTAAAGCCAAGCTTGCGCAGAAATCGGCCAATCGCATCAGGGTGCGCCTGTACGCCGGTTGCATCCGACAGAGCACCGGCCAGTTCAGGCATGGTTATGTCGCCGTCCTGCTCTATCAGTTCGACGAGAAACGACCGATGCGGATCAAGCTTACCCTTGCCGCGGGGGCGGCCCTGGGGTGCGGCTTTTGCTTGTCCAGTTCGCCGGATCGCAAACCCCCAACGCGCGCCTGTCGCAGGGGACAGCTTCAACCGCAACGCCGCCGCGCGCCCGCTAAACCCTTCTTCAATCAACTTCTGGAACCGCGCCCGTAGCGCATCTGGCAAAGGTGCTGACATGATCCATCCTCCCAAACTGGATGAATCACAGTTGAAGCCTCAAGGGAATCCCTTTCGATTCAAGTTTTGCGTCGGACGCTTTAGGCGACGGAGCACCGGATCAGTTTGCCGGAATATTCTCGCGGAACACCACCTGCAGCCGAGGTAGAAACTCCGGTTCAGTTGATCCTTTAACCGAAGAGGCCAAGAGGCGAATGATCTCACGGGCTTCGACCCTCGGGTTCTGGTCGATCACTGCGTCCATCGTCCGGTCAAGCAGCATCAATCGGGTGGCGTCGGTCAAGTCGTGGCCGATGAAAGCAATCTTGCGCTTGCCCCGTGTTTCACGCAACGCCTGTGCGATGCCCTGATTTCCTGATCCGATGTTGTAAATGCCAGAAATATTGCCTTGATCCAGAAACCTCATGGTCTCTGAGTACGCCAGATCACGGTCATCACTGACTTCGGCGGTGCCTATGATCCGCATTTCAGGAAATTCCTCGGAGAGGATCGACCGGAACCCCATCTCGCGTTCCTCATGACCACGATAGGCAAGCGACCCTATGAACACGGCGATATTGTGCGGACCACGCGGCAAGAAGCGCCCCAAAAGAAAACCAGCAAGTCGCCCTGCAGCGCGGTTGTCGACGCCAACATAGCCGATCTTGTCAACAGAGCGGATATCCGACACCAGCGTGCCGACCCGCACGCCGGATTTGGTCAGGTCGTTGATCGCCTCGCGCACCTGCGGATGATCCAGTGCAATCAGTCCCACGGCATCCGTGTGCCCACGAAGATCAGTCAGCTTGGCAGAAAGACGGTCGGGGTCAAAACCCTCGATCTCGTGGATGTTTGCCGTTACATCGGCCCGGCCGCGGCTTTCTTCCAGCAGGTATTTTTTCAACGTGCGCACAAAGCTGTTGCTTCCAGCGGGCAGGACAAAATCCAGCCGCAATTGTGTGTCCGTTGTTGTATCTTCTTGTGGTCCAAAATACCCCAGCCTGCGCGCGATCTGCATCACGATTTCTCGGGTGCGGGGGCGCACGCCTTCGCGTTCGTTTAGGACGCGGTCAACCGTTGCGGGGGACACGCCGGCCTCTCGTGCAATCTCTGAAACTGTTGTGCGCATTGTCGTTCCCCTTAAGCTCTTCCAATCATTTCACATCATTTTGTTGACGTGATGCAATCATTTAGAGCGGCGAAAGCCGATATTTCTGACGTTTGTCTTTCCTTGCCATGTCATTTTAGTGAAAATGATGGAAAATGATATATTTTGATGATTGTGGGTGATGGCGGCTCCGGTGCTTCATAGCGTTCATTGAAAACACGTCCGGAAGGGGCGTGACCTGGGAGGGAACAATGACCAATCAACCGCGTTTCACGCGGCGCCGACTGCTTTCGGCTGCCGTCAAAACCACTGCGCTTGTCGCAGTCTCCTCACCTTTTATCCTGCGTGCTGACCGTGCCCAAGCGTCCACCGGACTTTCCAATGGCATGATCGGTGGACCGACAGGCTTTGCGGGGGCCGAGCGTTATCAATACGGCCCCGATACCCCTGAAGGCCGCGCTGTCGAAGCGGTCAAGGCGCTGAAGGCGGCTGGCAAGGCGCCGGCGCGTATTGTGCTTGGACTGTCGGATGGCTCGATCGGCCAGATCACGCAGCCGTTCCCCGAAGGCGCGCCTTCCGTCAAGGACCTGTGGGAGCAAGAGACCGGCATTACGCTGGATATCGTCGGCGTGCCGAACGGTCAGGAATTCACCAAGGTCATGCAGGATGTTTCGACCAAAGGCGGCGGCTTTGACATCTATGCCGTTGAGTGGAACCGGCTGGGCGACCTTGCCGAAACCGGCGGCATCGTATCGCTGGACGACTTTGTTGCAGAACATAAACCCGAATGGGACGATGTCAAACGCGGCTATGTGAACGGCGCGCAGGGCGTCTCCTTACTAAACGAATATCGTGGTTCGGTCTACGGCGTGTCTTTGGACGGCGACTTTCAGACATGGAACCACCGCACCGATCTGTTCAACGATCCGGCAGAGCAAAAAGCTTTTGCAGACCAGTACGGCTATGAGCTTGCTCCGCCCACGACGTGGAAACAGCACGATGAAATCGCGGCCTTTTTTCATCGGCCCGATCAGGGGCTGTTCGGCTCGACCGATCTGCGCAATCAGGGGTGGGGCTATACCAACTGGTATCAACGCTATGTGTCTATGGGGTCGCCCAACCAGTTCCTGTTTGCAGACGACGGCACAGCATTGATCAATTCCGAGGCAGGCTGGGCCGCGACGCTGGAATACATTGACAGCCTCAGCCACCATTCCCCCGACGCGATTTCGTGGGGCTGGCCCGAGCAATACGGCAACTTTGGCAACGGTGGCGCGGCAATGACCTGCGCATTCTCGAACCTGCCCAAGTTTCTGGACAACGCCGCCAACGAAGCATCTAAAGTCACGGGCAAGGTCGGCACCCACCTGCCGCCCGGTCGTGAACACGACGATGGCATCGCGGCGCGCACCGTTTTGTGGCTGAACCTGACGGCCTGTGTGTCGTCGCAGTCCGAGCATCCCGAAGCGGCATATCTGCTGTTGCAGTGGTTGGGGTCAAGCCGGATCTATTCTTGGATGACCGCCAACCCGGGTGGCTATTTCGATCCCTTCCAACTGGCGAACTTTGCCGATCCTTTGGTGCGCGAAACCTATCACGATTACCATATGGACATGGTCCGCGAGAGTGTGAAGCGCACGGTGCCCACCATCAACTATCCCGGTGCGACGGCCTTTCATAACGCGCTGGACGAAAACCTGATGGCCGCGCTGACCGGAAGCATGTCTGCCGAAGACGCGATGGCCAACACCGAACGTCAGTGGCAACGCATCGCCAGACGGGTGGGAGAGGACAAGCTGATCGAGGCGATCAAGGCGAACAAGGCCGCATGGCCAACCGTCATGGACCCTGTCGCCAGCTAAGACACGCCGTCTGAACGGGGTTGCCATAACCGGCGGCCCCTCCAATTCCCCCGATTGAAGTAACCCGATGAAACGCACACTTTCTCTGGAAATTTTTCGCTACGCCGCGATCTTTACGTTTTTGGCCATATCGCTGATCCCGACCATCTGGATGATCTCGATGGCCTTTAAGCCGATCGCGGAATGGCAGGCATCAGGTGCCGACCTGACATGGTGGCCCAAGGCTCCGACGCTCGACAACTTCCGCTTTATTTTTGGTGACAGCCGTTCGGATTTCATTGCCGCGCTGGAACGCTCGGCGGGGCGTCCGATACTTGCGTCACTGCTGGCCGCCACATTTGGCACTATGATTGCGATGGTTGCGGGCACGTCTGCGGCATACGGGCTGTCGCGCTTTGGGTCGGGGGGCAATCTCCCGCTGGCGTTGATCCAATTGCGGATTTTTCCCCCGATGGCAGTGATGATCCCCGTGATGATCATGTGGGCGTTTCTCGGGCTGATTGACACATGGTACGGTCTGGCGCTGATTTACGGGATTGTGACGATGCCCTTCAGTTTCTGGCTGATGAAGACGTTTTTCGACGATCTGCCCCGCGAGATTGAAGATGCCGCACTGGTCGAGGGGTGTTCGCGCTGGCGGGTGTTTCTCAAGATCACATTGCCGATGATGCGCCCCGCGCTGGCCTCATCTGCGCTGTTTGTCTTTATCCTCAACTGGTCCGACTATCTGATCGCGTTGCTTTTGACGACGCGGGACTGGGTGACCATTCCCGTCTACATGGCCTCGCTATCGTCTTCGATGACCGGCCAGCTTTATGGTGCCAAGGCCGCACTGGGGCTGATTGCAGCCGTACCGCCCGTAATCATGGGCATCGCCATCCAGAAACAACTGGTGCGCGGCCTGACATTCGGAGCGTTGAAAGAATGACCGATATGACAAACGATACCGCGCATCTGGCTGCCGACATGCCCCAAGAAACCGGTGCCGAGCAAAAGCGCCTTGGCTTTTGGCTGACGCTGCCTGCGCAACTTCTGGTGCTGTTCATCGCGCTGTTTCCAATCTTGATGCAGGTCTATATCTCGCTGACTGACTGGTCCCCGTTGGATGGCATTCCGTGGTACCGCGCCTACGAGCTGTGGATCGGACTGCTGAACTATGCCGATCTGGCGAACGACCCGCGATTCCTGTCGGCGCTGTGGCGGACGTTCATCGTGATGGTCTTCTGTGTTCCGGTGCAATTCCTGCTGGGGCTTGGGCTAGCCATCCTTTTCGTGGATGATTTTCGCGGCAAGCGGGTCCTCTACTCAACCATACTGGTGCCGATGATGGTTGTGCCTGCGGTGGCCGGATACATGTTCTTCATGCTATTCCAGTCCGGCGGGCCGGTGAACGATATCCTGTCGTTGTTCGCGGGCCGTCCGGTCACAATCGCCTGGCTGGCTGACCCCGATCTGGCACTTTTCGCAGTGATCGTGTCGGACATTTGGCAGTGGACGCCGCTGATGTTCCTGATCTTACTGGCGGGCATGGTTTCTGTCCCGCAGGATCAGCAAATGGCAGCTGTCTTGCTGGGTGCTTCATGGCCTCGCCGGTTCTTTACCATCGTGCTGCCACGGATGAAGACGATCATCATTATCGCCATCGCGATCCGCGTGATCGAGAACTTCAAGGTCTTTGACAACTTCTACATCATGACCAGCGGCGGCCCCGGCGTGGCGACCGAAACCATCTCTATCTATATCTACAAGGTCACCCAGCAAGAGCTGATCTGGGGGTATGTCGCGGCGATTGCGCTGGCCATTCTGATCATCCTGTCCGTTGTCTCGGCGCTGGCGATCAAGAAAATGAGGAACGCGTAATGACCGAGATTGTGATGCAGAACCTGGGCAAGGATTTCGGTGATTTTACCGCCCTTGCCAACATGGACCTGACCATCGGCGACGGCGAGTTTGTAGCACTGCTGGGGCCGTCCGGTTGTGGCAAGTCGACCACGATGAACATGATCGCAGGCATGCTGACGCCCTCACACGGCGACATCCGATTTGACGGGCGCAATATGAATGATGTGCCCATGGCGAAACGCGGTGTCGGGTTCGTGTTCCAGAACTATGCCATCTTCACGCATATGACGGTGCGCGACAATCTGGCTTATGGATTGAAGGCGCAGGGCGTTTCGAAATCCGAGATCACCCGCCGTGTCGGTGAGATGGCCGAACTGTTGCAGCTTAGCCCGATGCTGGACCGCAAGGCGGCGGGGCTGTCGGTGAACATCCTGCAACGCCTGGCCATCGGGCGCTCTGCGGTTGTGGAACCGGCCATCTTTTTGCTGGACGAGCCGCTGTCGAATGTGGACGCGGCGTTTCGGGCGGTCATGCGGTCCGAGCTGAAGGCGCTGCAACGCCAGTTCAAACAGACGATGGTTTATGTGACCCACGACCAGTTGGAAGCGATGACCATGGCCGACAGGATTGCCGTGATGGACCATGGCAAGCTGTTGCAGGTGGGCACGCCACTTGAGGTCTATAACAACCCTGTCGACACGTTTGTGGCGCAATTTATCGGGGCGCCGGGGATGAACCTGCTAAGCGGAACCGTCACTGGTGGCGACACCGGCAATGTGATTGATCTGGGGTCTGCGGGGCATTCCGGGCCGGTGACAACGGGGCAGGGCGGCGACGTTCTGTTCGGTTTCAGACCCGAACAGGTGCATCCCGATCCCAATGGACCATTGGAGATGCGCATTGTCACAGTCGAGCGGATCGGCGCGCGCACCATTCTGCACCTTGACGCAGGCGCACGCCGCGCCAAAGCCGTGCTGGACAGCGAAACACCGCATCCCGATCAGGGAGAGCTGTTCCGCTTTTCCGTCGCCGCAAGCGATGCGCGTCTGTTTGATTCCGCAACACAAGGGGCGCTCTGATGGCTTCGATTTCCTTTCGCAATGTGACCAAGCGGTTTGGCGACACCGTGGCCGTGGACAACGTCACACTCGATATCCGCGACAACGCGTTTTTCTGCCTGTTCGGCCCGCCGCTGTCGGGCAAGTCGACGATCCTCAAGCTGATCCTGGGACTCGAGCATCCCGACGAGGGCGAGATTTTGATTGATGGTCGTCCTGTGACCAACGTCAGCCCCGCCAAACGCAACGTGGCGATGGTGTTTCAGAACCTTGCGCTGTTCCCGCATATGACCGCGTTGAAGAACATCCGTTTTCCACTGGTCGAACGGCGCATCGACCCACAAACGATTGCCGCGCGGGTGACGGATGTAACCGACAAGCTGCACATCGGTCACATCCTGCACAAGCCGCCCGCCCAGCTTTCCGGCGGCGAGCGGCAGCGCGTGGCGATTGCGCGTGCGTTGGTGCGTGATCCGGTGGCCTATCTGATGGACGACCCGATTTCGGCGCTGGACGCCCGCCTGCGGGAAGAAACCCGCGTCGAGTTGCGCCGCATTCAGCAGCAGATGGGCAAGACGCTGGTCTATGTGACCCACGATCAGGAAGAAGCGATGTCGGTCGCTGACAGCATGGCAATTTTCGAGAACGGCAAGGTGCGCCAGACCGGCAAGCCCGAAGACCTGTATCGCCACCCCAATTCCACCTATGTGGCGTCGATGCTGGGGGCACCTGCGATGAACGTGGTTCCGATGGGGCTGGCATCCGGTTTGCAGGTTCCGAATATGCCTACACGCGCAGAAAGCCTAGGCGTGCGGCCAGAAAATCTGCGCATCGCCTCCGGTCAGGGTGCCACGATCACCGAAGTTGAACCGCTCGGCGGGTTCACGACACTGACGGTCGATCTACAGGGCACCCCATTGCGCGCGACTCTGCGCGGACAGCCGAGATTTTCGGCGGGAGAGAGCGTGGCGCTGTCTGTCGATGCCGGACGGGCGCATTTCTTTGACCCCGCCGGTGCAGTTCTAGTGGCGCAGTAATATGAAGAGGGAGGAAAATATGAACGACTTTGCCGTGCAGCCCGATCCCGAAATTCGGGTGCGCAAGTACAAGATAGGGGCGATTGGCGCGGGCATGATCATGGCCGAATGCCATCTGGCGGCCTATGCCGAGGCGGGTTTTCCGGTGGTCGCCATCGCGTCGCGCACAAAGGCTAACGCCCAAGCGGTCGCAGACCGCTGGAAGATCGGCACTGTCCATGACACGCCCGAGGACCTGATTGCGGATTCCGAGGTCGAGATCGTGGATATCGCCTATCCGCCCGACCAGCAGCCGCAATTGATCCGCAAGGCGCTGGCGTCCCCCAACATCAAAGCCGTTCTGGCGCAAAAGCCGCTGGCGCTGACGCTGGAAGAAGCCCGCGCCCTGCGCGACGAGGCAAGTGCCGCAGGCAAGCCGCTCTCGGTGAACCAGAACATGCGCTATGACCAATCGATGCAGGTACTCAAGCAATTGTTGGACCGCAATGCACTAGGCGATCCTGTGTTCGCGCAGATCGACATGCACGCGATCCCGCATTGGCAAGGGTTTCTGAAAGGATATGACCGCCTGACGTTGTCGAACATGTCGGTTCACCATCTTGACGCGCTGCGTTTCCTGTTTGGCGATCCGGACGAGGTCACGACGGTGACCCGCACGGATCCTCGCACGGAATTCAACCACGAGGACGGCATTGTTGTCACCACGCTGCGGTTTCCGTCGGGCCTGATGGCGCTGAGCACCGAGGACGTGTGGTCGGGACCGCGCCAAGAGGGATACGACGATGATCAATCCATCACCTGGCGCGTCGAGGGCACGAAGGGCGTGGCCAAGGGCACGATCGGCTGGCCCACAGGGGCTGCATCGACGCTGTCTTATAATTCCATCACCGAAACGAATGGCAAATGGGTCACGCCCGAGTGGGACACCATGTGGTTCCCCCACGCATTCATCGGCGTGATGGAACAGCTTCAACATGCCATCGACACCGGCACACCGCCGGTTTTGAACGTCGCCGATAACGTCCGCACAATGGCGCTGGTCGAGACAGCCTATCAATCCATCAACAAGGGCCGGACCGTCCGGCTTGACCTAACCAAAGACTGAGGGAGGAACTTACCATGATGCAAACAGGAATTTTTTCGGGATATTTCCCGTATGATCTGAAAAAGACGGCCGAGGTTATTCGTGGCCACGATTTCAACACTGTGCAGCTGGACCTGCACTTCAAGGACATCGACGTGACCGATGGACAGGTCACAGCCGAGAAATGCCGCACCATCCGCGACACGTTCCGCGATCACCATCTGCCGATTTCTTGTATCTCGGCCTATACCAACATCGTGCATCCCGACGCCGGTGAACGCACTAAGCGCAACGGTCGGCTCAAGGAAATTCTGGCCCATGCGCAATATCTGGGCTCACCCTATGTGATTTCGGAAACGGGCACTTTTGATACTGACAGTGATTGGGTGCATCATCCCAAGAACAAAACCGAAGAGGGCTGGGACGACTGCCGCACGGTGATCGCGGATCTGGCGCAACACGCTTATGATCACGGCTCCGTTTTCCTGCTGGAAACCTACGTCAACAACGTCGTTGGATCGGTCGAGGAAACACTGCGCATGTTCGCCGAGGTGGATCACCCGGGTCTTGGATTGTTGATGGATCCGACCAACTATTTCGAAGCGCACAACATCGACGATATGGACAAGATTCTGAACCAGGTGTTTGACGCCCTGTCGGACAAGATCAAGATCGGCCACGCCAAAGATGTAAAACGCTCGGGCGATGACAAGTCGGAAAAACACTCGGATATTGGCGACGATAGCGCCGCAGAAAGCCACACCTTCCGCGGGGTGGGCGAGATCGAGCTGCCCGCACCGGGGCTGGGCGAGCTGAACTATGACCTCTACTTCCAGCGATTGGCCAAAAAACACCCGAACATTCCGATGATCATCGAGCACCTGGATGAATCGGATGTGCCGCGCGCGAAGAAGTTTATTGATGGCAAAATGCGCGCCAACGGTTGCTGATAGCCGGCAGGCCGCCCAACGCGGCCTGCCGCACTGAATATAAAGCGAAACAAGGCGCCCCGGGGATCTGTCGGCGGCGGACGGAGACAGTATGGTAAAGCTATACGGCAAGAACCTGACACGTCACGAGGCAGAGGCCGTCAGCGGCTCTCTCGGTCATGCGGCCGGTGTGCGGATGATGACACTGGGGGATGGGCTGGAGCGGGGCATTCGGATGCTGGAGTTTCGGACCGGCTCCGGTCTGCGTTTTACAGTGCTGGTGGATCGTGCGATGGACATCGCCGATTGCGAACACAACGGTCGAGCGATCGGCTGGCATTCACCGGCCGGTTTCCGCAATCCGGCGCTCAGCGACTACGAAGGCGAAGGCGGCCTGGGCTGGATGCGCAGCTTTTCCGGCCTGATGGTGACCTGCGGGTTGGATCATATCCTGTTCATGGCCGAAACACCGACGCCTGAATATGTCTATGGCCCCCGCGCCACGGCCAAACATTCCCTGCATGGGCGCGTAGGCACCATTCCCGCACGTCTGACCGGCTACGGCGAAAGATGGGAAGGCGACCGCTGCATCCTGTGGGCCGAAGGGGTCGTGACCCAAGGTACGGTTTTTGGGGAACATCTGGAACTGCACCGCCGGATCGAGATCGAAGTCGGCAGCGACGACATCCAACTGTCGGACCGCGTGGTAAACCGCGGCTTTTATGAAACGCCGCATATGTTTTGCTATCACATCAACGTGGGCCATCCGGTGACCGAGGAAGGCACGCGCTACCTTGCGCCCGTCCGCGAGGTAGTCTGGGCTGCGCATGCCGACGAATACGACCGGCAAGGTGTGGGCTATCGCAAGATCTCCGAGCCGAAAATGGGATTTCACGAGCAGGTCTGGCAGCATGAGATGGTTGCCGACACGAACGGCAACGTGCCCGTTGCCTTGGTCAACGACCGGCTTGGTCTGGGTTTCTTGGTAACAACACGCAAGGACCAGTTCCCCTGCATGTACGAATGGCAAAACCTTCAGGCCGGTCAGTATGCCGTGGGCATCGAGCCGTCGACCAATCATGTGCTTGGCAATCTGGGCGCGCGTGACCGCGACGAGCTGATCCGCCTGAGCCACGGCGAGGAACGACGCTATGACACAACGTTCACCATCCTGCCTGACGCGGATGCAATCGCGCAGGCCGAGGCGCAGATTGTCGCCATAGCTCAGCAACCAGACGAGGATTTTCCAACACCATCAGGCCAGTTCCGGCCGATAGGAGGCCGCGCATGAAACGCGAGACTGCGATGGTTGCCTCGACCATCCAAGGCATTCTGGCCGGACGGCGGGTGCTTTATACGGGTGCCGCAGGCGGACTGGGGCATCAAACCACCCTTGAAATGCTGGCCGCCGGCGCCGAGGTTTTTGCGATTGATCGGGATCACTCCAAGAACGAAAGGCTGATGGCCGACACGCCGCCAGAGCTGGCTGACCGCTTGCGCTTGGTCGAAATGGACCTGACCGATGGCCCCGCACTCGAGGCGAAGCTGGCCGAAATCACGCAGAACGCGCCGCTGGATGTGGTGATCAACAATGCTGCGATCTATCCGTCGAAGCCCTTCGAAGACTATTCGATGGAAGAACTGCGTCTGGTGCATCAGGTAAACGTCGAAGCGGCGTTGATCTGCACCAAGGCCGCCCTGGCGGGCATGCGGGATCAAGGCTGGGGCCGCATCATCAACGTCACTTCGATCACACTGACGGGGGGATGGGAAAATCTTGCGCCCTATGTGCAATCCAAAGGTTCGCTGCTGGGTCTGACGCGGGCCTGGGCACGCGAGTTTGGCAAGTGGGGGATCACCTGCAATGCGATTGCGCCGGGCGCGTTTCCGACGGATGCGGAAAGGATCCACCCCGACCCCGAAGGATACAAGAAATTTGTTCTGGACCATCAGGCGGTTAAACGGCGCGGAACGCCGCACGATATCGCAGCAACGGTCCTGTTTCTGACCTCGGACGGGGCGGGTTTTATCACAGGACAGAACATCGCCGTCGATGGCGGCTGGAATATGAGCTGAGCGCACAAGTGCGGCTTACACACCTAATTTAGGATAAGAAAATGGGAATTCTCGACGGTTATACCGTTCTTGACTGTTCAATCGCGATGGCCGGCCCTTTCGCGGCGCAGCGTCTGGGCGACCTTGGGGCCGATGTCATTAAGGTCGAGCCGATCACAGGTGAATGGCAGCGCCACGCACCGGCGGGCGGCATCACGGGCAACAAGATCAACGTGTCGTTCCTGTCGCTGAACCGCAACAAGCGGTCATTGGCCGTGGATCTGAAGACAGAGGGCGGCAAGCAGATCATGCGCAAGCTGGTTGCCAAGGCAGATGTATTCATCCAAAATTACCGCGCGGGTGTCGCCGGACGTTTGGGCGTGGATTACGAGACCCTTTCCGTGATCAATCCCGGTCTGATCTACGTGTCAATGACAGGCTACGGCGAAGACGGCCCGCACGCACAGCGCCCCGGTCAGGATTTGCTGTTGCAGGCAATGTCGGGCGCGATGATGTCCACGGGCCGCAAGGGCGAACCTCCGCAGGCGGCAGGCCAATACCTTGTCGATGCCGTGACGGCCTATACCGCCTTTGAGGGTGCGCTTGCGGCGCTATTGCACCGCGAACGCACAGGCGAAGGCCAAAAAGTCGAGGTCAACATGCTGGATGCAATCACCACCTTGCAGATGCAGGAACTGTCGGTGTTCACGGTCGGCGGCAAACCACAGGAACGATCGGATGAGCTGCACGCGCACGTCTATATCCGCGCGCCCTATGGCACTTTTGCCACCACGGACGGCTATATCGCACTGGCGATGCCTAATTTTTCGGGACTTGCGCATGCGCTTGAAACGCCTGCGCTGGCCGAATTGGACGAAAAGACCGCAGGATGGGACGAACGCGATGCGACGTTCGCAATGGTCCGTGACGCCATTGCAAAGTTCGCCACCAAAGATTGCCTTGCCCGTCTGGACGCCGAGGGCATCTGGGCCGGACCTGTTTATGGCTATGCCGAATTGGTTGCCGATCCGCAGATCGCGCACAATGGCACATTTATCGAATACGATCACCCGACCGAAGGGCATGTGAAAACGCCCGGCTTCCCCATCAAGTTTTCCCGCACACCATCAGAACTGCGCCGTGGCGCACCGCTGACAGGGGAGCACACCGACGACATCCTCGGCGCTGCGGGCTTTTCTAACGAAGAAATAGCAGCATTGGCTGAAACGGGTGCCATCGGTCGGGGGCCACTATGAGCTTTCGTGGTCTGACATGGGATCATCCACGCGGCTACAATGCTCTGGCGGCGGCCAAGGGCCCGATTGCATGGGACACGCAACCGCTCGAGGGGTTCGAGTCAGCTCCGATTGCCGAACTGTGCGCTGAATACGACCTGGTTGTTCTCGACCACCCCCATCTGGGCGAGGCACTGGCCAATGACTGCCTGACCCCGCTGGAAAAGGTGTTCGCTTCCTCGGCGTTGGAAGAAATTGCGCAGGCGGCCATTGGCCCTGCCTATTCCAGCTACGCTATGGCTGGCCAACAATGGGCGCTGCCGCTGGACGCGGCCACGCAAGTCATGGCCTTGCGGGCGGATTTGACAGACGCAAGACCCATAAGCTGGACCGAAGTCGACACCTTGTCGCAGCAAGGTCGCGTCGCACTATCACTCGCGGGTCCGCACGCGGCGCTGTCGTTCCTGTCGATCTGTGCCGCACTTGATCCTGCCCTTGATCTGCGCGACACAGGTTGGCCGGATGACAGCGTGGCCGCGCAAGCCATCGACATCCTGAAGCCGCTCGCAGCACGCACGCCAGAGCATACCAAATCGTTGAACCCCATCAGCTTGTTAAACCTGATGAGCAGCACTGACGACATCCAAATGATCCCGCTGGTCTACGGCTATGTAAACTATACCCGCGCTGCGCGGCCCGTGACGTTTCACGATGCGCCGCATTCCGGCGCACGCCCCGGGTCGATCTTGGGCGGGACCGGCATTGCCATTTCCCGCAGTGCCCAAGTTGACGACACGCTGCGTGACCACTTGCTGTGGCTTATGTCCGCTGAAACGCAGCGCGGTTTTATACCCGATCACGATGGTCAGCCCGGTTTGCGATCCGCTTGGCAGGACACGCGGGTGAACGACAGGTGGGGCAATTTCTACAGCAACACCGCAGAGACACTGGAACATGCAGCAATCCGACCACGGTACGACGGCTACATCGCCTTTCAAAGTCACGCGGCTGCCTATCTGCGAGATTGCTTTGCCCGGCGGACACCGACCGCGCAGGCTGTGCGGGGATTGCGGGACTTGTTTCAATCCAGCCAACCCGAAAGGATGACACCATGAGTGCCCCGCTGACCTTGAGCATTAAAAACCGCGTTGCAACAATCACCTACAACCGGCCGGAAAAGCTAAACGCAATGACGCCGGAAATGGCCGAGCTGATGTGGGACGCGGTGCGCCGGATCAACGCCAGCGACGAAGCGCGTGCCGTGATCCTGACGGGCACGGGCAAGGCGTTTTGCGCAGGGTCCGATATTTCAGACCTTGACCGCTACGCGACTCCTTGGACCTTTCGCAACCGTCCTGAATATTGTGACGCACTGCGCGCGCTGCTGAAGCCATCAATTGCGGCGATCAACGGCTATGCAATGGGCGGCGGGCTGGAAATGGCGCTGTCTTGTGACATCCGGATTGCAGCGGACACGGCCAAGTTGGCCGCGCCCGAGATCAAGCTCGGCTGGATCGGTGGCGGTGGCATTACGGCCCTTCTCGCACACTCGATCGGGCCTTCGAATGCGGCAATGATGGTGATGACCGGCGATCCGGTATCTGCGGAAACGGCCTTGTACTGGGGGCTGTTGTCAGAAGTGACCGCGTCCGAAGCACTGCTGGAACGCGCCACGCAGATTGCCACGACGATCGCCAGCCGCGCTCCGATTGCAGCAGAGACCGCCCGCCGCAATCTTCAGGCGTCGTACAACATGCCATTGGAGCAAGCAGTTGCCTATGAACGCGATCTTCAGGCAGTGTGTTTCGCAACTGAAGACGCCGCCGAGGGCCGTGCCGCCTTTGCCGAAAAACGATCCCCGAACTTCAAACATCGCTAAGGAATACCAAATGACTTTGATTGACGCCCCCGAGGGCCTGTGGCTTGGCCGTGTTTGGCTGCCTGATGAACATGGGCCTGCTGTTGTCACCCTGCGCGATGGTATCGTCACCGACATCACCAGTGTCGCGACACCGACTGTTAGCCATGTTCTGGATCTGGACGATCCAGCCGCACGAGTTCGCACCGCACCCGGTGTCGGGCTGGGCACGGTGGACAACATCGCGGCAGCCCCTGTCGAGCTGGACCACATCCATTTTCTGGCACCATGCGATCTGCAAGCGGTCAAAGCCTGTGGCGTAACCTTTGCCCAGTCGATGGTCGAACGTGTGATCGAAGAACAAGCTGCTGGTGATCCGGCACGCGCCGAGGCGATCCGCGCCCGGGTAGGGCAGGCTATTGGCGAAAGCCTGCAAGACTTGCGCGCAGGTTCTCCCGAAGCGGCAGAGGTGAAACGCGCCTTGCAGAAGGAAGGGTTGTGGTCGCAATACCTCGAGGTTGGCATCGGTCCCGACGCCGAGGTGTTTTCAAAATGTCCGCCAATGGCGTCGGTGGGGCCCGGGGCCGAGATCGGCCTGCATCCGGTTTCCACATGGAACAACCCCGAGCCTGAGATCGTTCTTGCGGTGTCTTCGACAGGGAAAATCCTTGGCGCGACGCTGGGCAACGATGTGAACCTGCGCGACGTCGAAGGTCGGTCGGCGTTGCTGTTGGGCAAAGCCAAGGACAACAACGCATCATGTGCCATAGGTCCGATGATCCGGCTGTTTGATGAGACCTGGACGTTGGACGATGTCCGCCGTGCGGAACTGACCTTAACGGTCAAGGGCACGGACGGCTATGACCTGACCGGCCATTCCTCGATGTCCAAAATCAGCCGCGATCCCGAAGACCTTGTTGCGCAAACACTCGGGCGGCATCATCAGTATCCAGATGGAATGGTTCTGTTTCTGGGCACGTTATTCGCCCCCACCGATGATCGCGACGTACCTGGCGAGGGGTTTACCCACAAGATGGGTGATGTTGTTACAATCTCAGCCCCCGGACTTGGAGCGTTGCAAAACGTCGTACGGCTGTCGACGGAGGCCTCCGAATGGTCCTTCGGTACACGTCGGCTTATGGAAAACCTTGCGGCGCGCGGGTTGCTAGATGGCCCCACCGCTTAGGGGGATCGAGCGCGCAGCCTGTTGAGCCGCGCGCAATTGTTTACTCTACAATGGAATAGGGCGCTTCGAACCAGTGTTCCTCGAGGTTTGGCCCTTCTCCGATCCGGTCGACCACGGCAAACAGCCCCGGTGCGTGGATCGGGGTCAGAACGCCGTGCCACGTGCCTGTGTGGAAATTGATCGCCTGACCTGCCGATGTCAAAAACGCGCGGGGGATACCGGGTTTTTCGTCTGCGTCGGGGGCCACCACCACCACAAAGGGATGCAGGCACATGGGGATAAACGCCTGAGAGCCGTCGGGATGGCGTTCGACCATATCCAGCGTGATCGGAAACTGGCGCGGTTCGGCCTTGAACAGGCTGATGCCCGCGCGCCCGTCGGAAAAATCCAGTGTTGCGCGATCGTGGTGGCGGCCGCACAGCCCCTGATTGATCATCTTGTCCGGCGTGCCGGAGGCATCAAGGATGTCTCCGAACGGGGCAAAAGCCGCAGTCGTCAGCGGTTCCAGTGTCAGCGTGTTGCTCATGCGGCAAACCATTCGATCAGGCGCAGTTCCGCGATTCGCTCGACCTGTGCGCAGGCTTCGGCAAATTCGGTGTCGCGGTCGTTTTCGATGCGGCGGGCAAAGGCGTCCATGATCGACGCCTTGGTGTTGTCGCGCACCGCGATGATGAAAGGAAAGCCGAATTTCGCGGTATATGCGTCGTTCAACGCGGTAAAGCGCGCGCGTTCGTCGTCGGTCAGCGCATCCAATCCGACAGATGCCTGCTCGGCGGTGGACTCTGCCGTCAGACGCTTGGCCGCAGCCAGTTTTCCCGCCAGATCAGGATGCGCGGTCAGCACCTCCATACGCTTTTGCACGGGAGCCGAACGGAACACGCGTGCCAGCGCCTGATGCACACCTTGCGCGGTGTCATGCGTGCGCCCCAGTTCCAGCGCGTGCGCGCCTTCGGCAATCCACGGGCTGTGTTCGAACATGCCACCGAACGCTTGGACAAAACGCGCGCGGTCCATGTCAGACGGGCGTTCCATGGCCACAGGGGGATGCGCGCGCGCCCAATGTTCAGCAATCTCGAGACGGCTGGCGAACCAGACATCTTCGTGTGACTGCATATAGGCAATGGCGCGTTTCAGTGCCGCCGCACGTCCCGGACGGCCCACCAGACGGCAATGCAGCCCGATCGACAGCATCTTGGGCGCTCCTTCCTGTCCTTCGGCATAAAGCACGTCAAAGCTGTCCATCAGATAGCTTTCGAACTGCTCGCCCGTGGTAAAGCCCGCCTGAATGGCAAAGCGCATGTCGTTGCAATCCATCGTGTATGGCACAACCAACTGGTCACGCCCGTCGAATTGTTCCCAATAGGGCAGCTCGTCGGAATAGCTGTCGGCAAGATAGGCAAACTGGCCGGTTTCAGCCGCCAGCCGGTTGGTGTTCATCGAACAGCGCCCCGTGTACCAGCCGCGCGGCGGGGTGCCGACAACTTCGGTGTGCAGGCGGATGGCCTCGGCGATCTGGGCGCGTTCCTCGTCTTCGGGCATGTCCTTGTGTTCGACCCATTTCAGACCGTGGCTGGCAATTTCCCAGCCTGCGGTTCTCATCGCCTTGACCTGTTCGGGGGCGCGGGCCAGCGCGCTGGCCACCGCGTAGACCGTGACCGGAAGATCGCCCAGCATCCGGTACAGACGCCAGAATCCGGCCCGCGCACCGTATTCATAGATGGTTTCCATGTTCCAGTGCCGTTGCCCGACCCAAGGCTGCGCGCCGGTAATCTCGGACAAGAACGCTTCGGACGCGGCGTCGCCATGCAGCACGTTGTTTTCGCCGCCTTCTTCATAGTTCAACACGATCTGCACGGCGATTTTGGCCCCGTTGGGCCAGTTGGCTGCGGGCACATTGGCACCATAGCCGGTCATGTCACGGGGATAACGGGTCATGACGTTCCTCCTTTGGTCAGGTTCACACCCCTGTAATCCAAAACAATCCTATCCATTATCAAAAAATCCCATAAGCAGCCTCTTGCGTGCGGTGCTTTGTCGGGTGGGCCGTCATCTGCCTATATACGGACGGACCCAATTGGAGAGACTGCGATGAACGGATATTTGACCACCCACGTGCTGGACACCGCGCGAGGCTGCCCGGCGGCTGGGCTGCGCATTGACCTCTTTCGCATCACGGGCGACATCCGCGCACATCTGAAAACACTTGAAACCAACGCCGATGGCCGGACCAACGAACAGATTCTGCCCGCAGATCAGTTCGAGATTGGCACTTATGAACTGGTCTTTCATGCTGGCAGCTATCTGGATGCCTGCGGCACCGCGCCTGAAACGCCGCGCTTTCTGGATGTGATCCCGCTGCGTTTTGGCATGTCCGAGGCGGCGCATTACCATGTACCCCTGCTGCTGTCGCCTTTTGGCTATTCCACCTATCGCGGCAGCTAAAGCGTTTCGCTGTCGCGCACCTCTTGGCTGATGCGATCGATGACAAAGTCCATGAACAGGCGCGTCTTGGGATCCTGACGTTTGCGATGGGTAAACAGGCACGCCATCTGGATCGGCTCGGGCGGGGTTGCGGTGGCCACGGGCACCAACCGGCCTTTGCGCAGGTGCTCGGCCACCTCAAATATCGGTTTCAGCACAATGCCCTGACCCGCCAGCGCCCAGTCGGTCAGCACGTCACCATCGTCGGATTCGTAGCGGCCCGTGACGGCAAAGCGTTTCGACCCTTCGGGAGTGATCAGCCGCCACTGAAATTCGGGCGCGCCGGGAAAGCGCAGGTTCAGACATTCGTGTCGATCGTTTACCAAGGCATCGCCGGACACCGGATTGCCGCGCTGCGCGATATAGTCCGGCGCGGCACACAGCACCCTTTCGACATCGGCAATCTTGCGCATCCGCAGGGTACTGTCTTCGGGTTGGCCAAGGAAAAACGCCAGATCCAGCCCCTCGGTGGTCAAATCAACCTTGCGGTCGGTCAGGCGCAGGCGCACCGACACTGCGGGATAGGCCTTGAGAAACGCGGGCACCTGCGGTGCAATCAGCCGCCGCCCGACGCCCAATGGGGCCGCCACGAACAGCGCACCCTTGGGGTTATCAGTGATCGACACCACCTGCGCCTCGGCGCTGTCTACGGATTCAAGGATTTCACAAGCCCCGCCGTAAAACGCCTTGCCCTGTTCGGTTGGTGTCAGGCTGCGGGTGGTGCGCTGGAACAGGCGCACGCTCAGATGATCCTCAAGCTGCGAAATACGCGACGAAGTCACTGCCGGAGAAATACGCAAATCGCGCCCTGCGGCAGACATACTGCCCAATTCATAGACACGCACGAAGGTACGGATATTATCAAGATAGGACATTGTTCTGATTTTTTTGATGCTGCTTGGTATTTTGTGACAATACCAGAAGAATGAGCAAGAGCCTAGAGTGGCGTGAAACAGGAATCTAAGGAGTATCGCCATGTATGATCTGGCTGTCTTGTGGGACTGGACCGCTTTCGCTGTCCGTTGGCTGCACGTTGTCACTGCGATGGCATGGATCGGCGCGTCGTTCTTTTTCATCGCTCTTGATCTGGGGCTGAAAAAGGCGCCCAATATGCCCGCGGGCGTCAATGGCGAAGAATGGCAGGTACACGGCGGCGGATTCTATCACATCCAGAAATATCTGGTGGCCCCCGAAAACATGCCCGAGCATCTGATCTGGCACAAATGGCAAAGCTATATCACATGGGTGTCGGGCGCGGCGCTGTTGATGATCGTTTATTGGGTCGGAGGCGAGCTGTTCTTGCTGGACCCGACCAAGGCCGATCTGGCGTTGTGGCAGGGCATTCTGATCTCGGGCGGCTCGCTGACCATCGGCTGGATTCTCTATGACCTGATGTGCAAATCCAGACTGGGCGAAACGCCAACGGTCCTGATGTTGCTGCTGTTCGTGATCCTTGTGGTGATGTCGTGGGGCTATAACCAGATATTCACCGGCCGGGCCGCGCTGCTGCATCTGGGAGCGTTTACGGCCACAATCATGACGGCCAACGTGTTTTTCATCATCATGCCGAACCAGCGCATCGTGGTCAAAGACCTGAAAGAAGGCCGCACCCCCGATCCCAAATACGGCAAGATCGCCAAGCTGCGGTCGACGCATAACAACTATTTGACGCTGCCTGTCGTGTTCCTGATGCTGTCAACGCATTACCCGCTGTCTTTTGCGACCGAATACAGCTGGATCATCGCCAGCCTCGTGTTCCTGACGGGGGTGACGATCCGGCATTATTTCAACACCATGCACGCCACCGGCAAGGGGCCGCACTGGACATGGGGGGTGACGGTGATCCTGTTCATCGTAATCGCATGGCTGTCCACCGCGTCGATGAACGACACCTATGAAGAGGCCGAGGCCCGCCCGCTGACCGAGACCGAACAGCGGTTTGTCGAGGCTGACGGTTTTGAGGGGGCCTATGACGTGGTGATTTCCAATTGTTCGATGTGTCACGCCCGCGAACCGGTGTGGACAGGGATGCAGTGGCCGCCAAAGGGCGTGGTGCTGGAAACCCAAAGTGATGTCGCCCGACATGCGCCGGAAATCTACATGCAGGCGGGCCTGAGCCATGCGATGCCGCCACCCGGTGCTGTCCAGATGGACGAAGAGGCCCGCCGTACAATTGTGGCGTGGGTGCGCGCAGCGTCGTCCGGCAACTAGGCGGCGGGCAACAGCCCTTCGCAGTGTTTTATCACAAAATCGACGAACAGCCGCAGCTTTGGATCCTGTAGTTTCTTGTGCGGGTACAAACAGCCGAATATCGTTGGCAGTGGTGGCGTTTCGGGTAGAATTTCCACCAGATTCCCGCGCGCCAGATGGTCGGCCACGTCAAATCGCGGCTTGTTCACGATGCCGCGCCCGTCCAACGCCCAATCAGTCAGCACATCCCCGTCATCGGCATCGAATTTCCCCGCCACCTCCAGCTTGCGCGGCCCTTGGGCGGTTTGCAGCGTCCAGAAGTATTCGGGCGAACGCGGATAGCGCAGCAGCAGGCAATTGTGCGCAGGGTCCAACAGGTCATCGGGTTGCTGCGGCGTGCCCCTTTGCACCAGATAGCGGGGTGCTGCGCACAGCACACGGGCACAGTCCGAAATCTTGCGCAGTTTCATGTTTGAATCGCTGGGGCTGCCGATAAAAAACGCGATGTCCAGCCCGTCGGCCAATATGTCCACCTTGCGATCCGAAAGACGCATCCGCACCCGCGTGTCGGGAAACGCATCGACGAATCGCGGCACCAGCGGTGCAATCAACCGGCGGCCAGCGCCCAGCGGTGCGGTGATCTGTATCGTACCGCGCGGTTGCGCCGAATAGTTGGCCACCTTGGCCTCTGCCGTTTCCAGCGCGCCCAGAACCGACTTTGCCTCGTCGTAAAATACATGGCCCACTTCGGTCGGCGACAGCGACCGCGTGGTGCGGTTGAACAGGCGCACACCCAGATGTTTTTCCAGTTCCTTGATACGCTTGCTGGCCACCGCAGGGGTCAGCCGCAGGTCGCGCCCGCCCGAGGTGATGCTGCCCAGTTCGACCACACGCACAAAGACTTTCAGGCTTTCAATATAGGACATGGCGCAGGCTCCTGCTGCTGTTTGCAGTGCCTGTATACTCTTGTTTCGCGCTCTCATTATCAACGATTTGTTTAAAGTCTTTGCCGAAAGGCGCTGTTTTTCGGCGTAGTTGCCTCGCGTATCCTGCCTTGAACACCGCACCCCAAGGAAGGTTCCAATGACCCAACGCAACACTATCCGCTTTCTTCTGAATGGCCGTGAGGTCACCGTGCCAAACGTGGGTGCCAGCCGGACGTTGCTGGATTTCCTGCGGCTTGATCGCCGCATGACCGGCACCAAAGAAGGCTGCGCCGAGGGTGATTGCGGCGCCTGCACTGTTCTGGTGGGGCGACTGGGACCAAACGGATTGTCCTATGCGCCGGTGAATGCCTGCATCCGCTTTCTGGCCTCGGTCGACGGATGCCATGTGGTCACCATCGAGGATCTGGCCGGACCCGACGGGCGGTTGCATCCGGTGCAACAGGCGATGGTCGACCACCACGGCAGCCAGTGCGGGTTTTGCACGCCAGGGTTCGTGATGTCGCTTTATGCGTTGTGGATGGCAGTGCCCGAACCGACCGAGGCACAGGTTGAAACCGCCCTTCAGGGCAATCTGTGCCGATGCACGGGCTATGCCCCGATCATCCGCGCCGCTGTGGCTGTCAGCCGTTATGGCACGCCTGCGGCGGATCATCTGAACACCGAACGCGCGCGGGTGACGGCACAGCTTACGGCATTGCGCGACGGGGCCCGCGTTGTAACGGGACCGGCGGACGATCTGGCAATTCTGCCAGCGGATGTAGATGATCTGGCCGCAGCGCTCCTGGAATATCCACAAACGACGTTGATCGCCGGGGCCACGGATGTCGGCCTGTGGGTCACCAAGTTTCTGCGCCCGATCGGCCCAGCAATCTTTCTGGGTCATCTGGACGCGTTGAAAGCGGTCCATGTGGACGGCGACGCCCTGTACATCGGGGCCGGTGCCAGCTACAGCGATTGTCAGGACGCAATTTCGGCCCATTTCCCGCATCTTGCCCCCTATTGGGACCGGATCGCGGGCTGGCAGGTGCGCAATATGGGCACCGTGGGCGGTAACATCGCCAACGGCTCGCCCATCGGGGACACGCCCCCCGTTCTGATCGCACTTGGGGCCGATATAACCCTGCGGCGGGGCGATACACGGCGGGATCTGCCGCTGGAACAGTTTTTCATCGACTACGGCAAACAGGACCGCGCGCAGGGCGAATTTGTCGAAACGATCCGCGTGCCGCTGCCTGAACAGGGTCAGATCAACGCCGCCTATAAAATTTCCAAACGGCGGGACGAGGATATATCCTCGGTCGCGACGGGCATCAGTGTGACCCGCACGGGCGGCACCATCACCGCCGTGCGCATCGCCTTTGGCGGGATGGCCGCCACCCCGAAACGCGCAGCAAACGTCGAGGCGGCCCTGCGCGGCAGCCAGTGGTCGCAAGAGGCGTTCGAGCGCGCCGCGCAGGCACTGGCGCAGGATTTCGCCCCGCTGAGCGATTGGCGTGCGTCGTCGCAATACCGGATGCTGGCCGCGCAAAACCTGCTGCGCCGGTTCATTCTGGAACATGACGACGCCACCACCGCCCCCGTTCAACTGGCCACCGCGTAAAAAGGGAAATGTGATGAAAGACGATATTTCGACCCATAGCACGGCCCAATCCAGCCGCATCCACGACAGCGCCAGCAAACACGTCACCGGTACGGCGGATTACACCGACGACATTCCGCAACCGCAGGGCACGCTGCACGCCTATCTGGGCGTTTCGAATGTGGCGCACGCAACGCTGCACGCACTGGACCTGACTGCGGTGCGTGCCGCCGCGGGCGTTGTCGGTGTGCTGACGGCCGATGACGTGCACGGCGTCAATGACATCAGCCCCACAGGGCAAAACGACGAGCCTGTTTTTCCCACTGACAAAATCGAATTTCACGGCCAACCGCTGTTTGCCGTTATCGCCGAAACCCGCGATGCCGCTCGCCGCGCGGCGGAACTGGCGCAGGTAGATTGCACCGTTTTGCCCCATGCGCTGGATGTGGGCGCGGCGCAGGATGCAGGCTATCCCCATGTGACCGCCCCGCTGAAACTTGAACGCGGCACGGTTCAGGACGGCTTTGCCACTGCACCCAACCGTTTGCAGGGGCGCATCACCATCGGCGGGCAGGATCATATGTATCTGGAAGGGCACATCGCCTTTGCCATTCCGGGTGAAGATGACGACGTGGTGGTGCATTGCAGCACCCAGCACCCGTCAGAGGCGCAGCATATGGTGGCCCATGTTCTGGGCGTGCCGTCCAATGCGGTCACAGTGAATGTGCGCCGCATGGGCGGGGGTTTTGGCGGCAAGGAAAGCCAGATGAACCTGTTCTGCGTGGTCGCTGCGATGGCCGCAAAGAAATGGAACCGCGCGGTCAAAATCCGTCCCGACCGCGATCAGGATATGACAGCCACCGGCAAACGCCATGATTTTGTGGTGGATTACGACGTGGGCTTTGACGACGAAGGCCGCATTCAGGCGGTTGATGGCTGCTTTGCCGCGCGCTGCGGCTATTCGTCGGACCTGTCTGGGCCGGTGACAGACCGCGCATTGTTTCACGCTGACAATGCCTATTTCTATCCCCATGTGCGGCTGACAAGCCGACCGATGAAAACCAATACCGTCTCGAACACGGCCTTTCGCGGCTTTGGCGGACCACAAGGCGTGGTCGCCGCCGAGCGGATGATCGAGGAAATCGCATACGCCACGGGCCGCGACCCGCTGGATGTGCGCAAGGTCAACTTCTACGGTGATGCGGGCCGTGATCTGACCCCCTATCACCAGCAGGTCGAGGACAATGTCATTGGCCGTCTGGTGGACGAGTTGGAGGAAAACGCCGCCTATCGCAGTCGGCGTCAGGACATCATCACCTTTAACGCAGGTTCGAAAATCCTGAAAAAGGGCATCGCGCTGACGCCGGTGAAGTTCGGCATTTCCTTTACCGCGACCCACTACAATCAGGCCGGTGCCTTGGTGCATGTCTACAGCGACGGGTCGATCGCGCTGAACCACGGCGGCACCGAGATGGGGCAGGGGCTGAACACCAAGGTGGCGCAGATTGTGGCCGATGCGTTTGGCGTGGATTTCGAACGGATCAAGATCACCAAAACCACCACCGAAAAGGTGCCGAATACCTCGGCTACTGCCGCCTCGTCGGGGTCTGACCTGAACGGCATGGCGGCGCTGAACGCGGTCGAACAGATCAAAACGCGGCTGGTGGGCTTTGCCGTAGAGAAATGGGGGGTGACGCCGGAAGACGTACGTTTTGGTCCCGATCTTGTACAGATTGGCGACCAGTCGGTGCCCTTCGACAGTTTTATCAAACAGGCCTATATGGCGCGGGTGCAATTGTCGGCGGCGGGGTTCTACAAGACGCCGAAAATCCACTGGGACCGCGCCAGCGGCAAGGGGAGGCCATTCTATTATTATGCTTACGGCGCGTCGTGTTCCGAGGTGACAATCGACACGCTGACCGGCGAATACCGCGTGGATCGCACCGACATCTTGCACGATGTGGGCCGGTCGCTGAACCCTGTGCTGGACAAGGGTCAAGTCGAAGGCGCGTTCATACAAGGCATGGGCTGGCTGACCACTGAAGAGCTGTGGTGGGATGATGCAGGCCGTTTGCGCACCCATGCACCGTCAACCTACAAAATCCCGCTGGCCAGCGACCGCCCGCGTACGTTCAACGTAAACCTTGCAGACTGGTCCGAGAACCGCGAGCTGACAATCAAACGGTCCAAGGCCGTGGGCGAACCGCCCTTTATGCTGGGAATTTCGGTGTTCGAGGCACTGTCGATGGCGGTGGCTTCGGTGGCTGATTACAAGATTTGCCCGCGTCTGGATGCCCCCGCCACGCCCGAACGGGTACTGATGGCAGTGGCGCGTTTGCAGGCAGGGGGCTGAGCGTTATGACCACGCTTGCAACATTCCTGTCCACCCATGCATCGGTGATCCGCGTGGCGCTGACCCGTGTGCGTGGGTCATCACCGCGCAATGCGGGAACAGAGATGTTTGTGGCCCAAGGTGGTTTGTTTGGCACCATCGGCGGCGGGCAGTTGGAACATCTGGCGATTGAACGCGCCCGCGCCATGCTGGTGCAAGGTGATCTGAACACCACAATGGACGTTCCATTGGGGCCGGAGATTGGCCAATGCTGCGGCGGGCGTGTGGAACTGGCGCTGGCGCGGTTGCGTCAGGCTGACCGGCACACGGCACTGGTGCGTGCGCAGGCTGCACAGGACGCGCAGCCGTCGGTCTATGTGATGGGCGCGGGACATGTGGGCCGTGCGCTGGCCGATCTGTTCCAGCACCTGCCGGTGAACTGTGTGCTGGTCGACACCCGCCCCGAGGAACTGGCGCTGTGTCGTGCGGGTGTGGACACAAAGATGAGTGTGATCCCCGAAGCCGAGATTGCGACCGCCCCCGCAGGCAGCGCATTTGTCGTGCTGACCCACGATCACGGGCTGGATTTCCTGCTGGCCTCGGCGGCGCTGGAACGGGGCGATGCGGTCTATGTCGGGATGATCGGGTCGGCCACCAAACGGGTAAAGTTTCGCAACTGGCTGCGCGATCATTGTGATGGCCAAAGTATTGAAGATTTGAATTGCCCCATCGGGGCAAGCGGCAGCCGCGACAAGCGGCCCAGCGTCATTGCGGCCTTTGTGGTCGCGGAAGTGATGGCTGAATTGACCTCTGAAACTGTCGCAGCGGTCCCGAAAGGGGAAAAGGGAGCGCCCCGCAAGGGCGAACAAACAGACCGGACAGGGAGAACCGCCTGACATCAGGCGGCGAGATCCGGTCGCAGTGGAGGAGAGACCCGTCATGGACGGCAAAACATACAACTACAAGCTGTTTGCGCGCAGTGATTTCAGCGCATTCTGGGCACTATTCACCGACAATCTTATAAACCTGATCGTGCTGGCGGGAGTGTGTCAGTTCGTGTTCAACATGCCTGCAGAAATCGTATTCGGCCGCATCCTGCCCGGTGCGGCGGTGGCGATCATGGCAGGGGTCGTGGTGTATACTTGGCTGGCCAAACGGGCTGCCACCCGTGCGGGCCGCGATTTTACAGCACTGCCCTACGGCATTTCGACGCCGGTGATGTTTGTCTATCTGTTCGGCGTGATCGGCCCGATCTATTGGGCCACAAACGACCCGCTGCTGGCATGGCAGGTGGGCATTGGCGCGGGGTTCATGGGCGGCATCGTTGCAGCACTTGGCGCGATCGTCGGGCCCGTGCTGAAACGCGTGACACCGCGTGCGGGCATGTTGGGCACCCTGTGCGGCATTGCGCTGGTGTTCATCGGCACCGTGCCGCTGGCGACGGTTTTCGAAGACCCGTTTGTGGGTTTTGCGTCTATGATCATCATCCTGTGGGGGCTGGTGGGGCGGTTTCGTCTGCCGTTCAACATTCCCGCCGGTCTGCTGGCGCTGATCGTGGGAACCGTGGTCGCATTGGGGACGGGCAAGGCCAACATCAGTTTCGAGGGCGTGGCGTTCTACCCGCCGCTGCCCTATTTCGGAGACCTGATTGCAGGCATCCAGCACCTGTTCGCCAACCCCGAGCTGTTTCTGGTTCTGGTGCCGGTGCAAATCTACAATTTCATCGAAACCATGAACAACGTCGAAAGCGCCGAGGCGGCGGGCGATACCTATCCTGTGGCGACCTGTCAGGTGACCGATGGCGCGGGCACGATGATTGGCGCGCTGTTCGGATCGCCATTTCCAACCACGGCCTATATCGGGCATCCGGCCTATAAACGCATGGGGGCACATTCGGGGTATATCATCGGTGTCGGACTGGTCATTCCCTTTGCCGTGTTCTTTGGCCTGTTGGCGTTTCTGAACAACCTGATCCCCGTGGCGGCGGCGGCCCCTGTGCTGGTGTTCGTGGCGCTTAGCCTGATTACCAACACCGCCCATTCGGTCAAAACCGAGCATATGGCGGCCGTTACCATTGCGATGATGCCGCATATATCGGCGTTTCTAATGATCAAATGGGGGTCGATGATGGGCGCGCTGGCGGCGGTCGGGGCGCAGGCCCTGCCAGAGCTGGGCGACCCAGCATTGACGGCGGCGCTGCTGCAACAGGGCGCGCATTTCGAAGGGCATCAGGCGCTGAGTCAGGGCGCGATCCTGACCGGCCTGATCTGGGGCGCCATCGTGGCCAGCGTGATCGACGGCAATTTCCGCAATGCGGGCGGCTTTGCTTTGGCAGCCTGTGGCATGTCGCTGGTGGGGGTTATCCATTCGGCCAGCCTGCACTGGCCTGAATTCAGCGGTGTCGCCGTGGGCTATCTGATCGCGGCTGGGTTTTTGTACATCTATCCGATCTTCCACCGCGAAGAGATGGAAGAAGATCATCCGTTGGTTGCACCCACTCCGAAAATCACGCCGGGCGAATAGACCCTAAACCACAGCACAGAGCGTAATATCACGCTCTGTGCGCATTCCACCTAGAACGGACATATTCCAATGACATCCAAGCAGACCCTGTTGCGCGGCCGCACGCTGAGTTTTTCCGCAGAGCCCGCGGGCCCCGAGGACACTGCCGCCTATCACTATGTCGAAGACGGCGCGGTGTTGATGCAGGACGGGGTGATTGTAGCGTCGGGTGATTATACGACCGTCGCGGCGCAGGCGATACAAGCGCACGAGATTGACCACCGGCCGCACCTGCTGATGGCAGGGTTTATCGACACGCATATCCATTTTCCGCAGGTGCAGGTGATTGCGTCGTGGGGCGCGCAGCTGCTGGACTGGCTGAACAGCTATACTTTTCCCGAAGAAACCCGCTTTGCCGATCCCGCACACAGTGCTGCGATGGCCGCGCGGTTTTATGACCTGTTGCTGGGGCATGGCACGACAACGGCGGTGGCCTATGCGTCGGTTCATAAAACATCGGCGGATGCGTTCTTTGCCGAGGCGCAGCGCCGCGATATGCGGATGATAGGCGGCAAGGTCATGATGGACCGCAACGCGCCTGATGCACTGACCGACACGCCGCAATCGGGCTATGATGACACGCAGGCGCTGATCCGCGACTGGCACGGCAAGGGCCGTGCGTCCTATGCGATCACACCGCGGTTTGCCATTACATCGACGCCTGCGCAGATGGAAATGGCGCAGGTTTTGGTGGCTGAAAACCCCGACTGTTATGTGCAGACGCACTTGTCGGAAAACCACGACGAGATTGCCTTTACTCGCGCGCTGTACCCGCAAGCACGCGACTATCTGGACGTCTACCAGTCTTATGGCCTGCTGGGGTCGAAAGCGCTGTTGGGTCACGCGATCCACCTGACCCCGCGCGAGATTGACGCGCTGGCTGAAGCGGGGGCGCATCCGGTGTTTTGCCCGACGTCAAACCTGTTTCTGGGCAGCGGGTTGTTCGATGACGCGGGCCTGCGCGGGCGCGGGATTGTGAACGCGATTGCCACCGATGTAGGCGCAGGCACCAGCTATTCCATGCTGCAAACCCTGAACGAAGCCTATAAGGTGCTGCAATTGCAGGGCCAGCCGTTGCACCCGCTGCGCGCGTTTCACTGGATCACGCGGGGCAATGCGGTGGCGCTGGGGATGCACGACAAGATCGGCACGCTGGACGCGGGCACCGAGGCGGATGTTGTCGTGCTGGATGCGCGGGCGACACCGGCGATGGATTTGCGGATGGATCGGGCAGACAGCTTGTCAGACGAATTGTTCATTTTGCAGATGCTGGGGGACGACCGTGCGGTGGCGCAGGTCTATGTTGCCGGATGCGCAAGCAAAGGGACACAGCCGGACCGCAGTGCGGATGCAGTCTCGCGCACGCTGGTGCCCGCTATTTGATAGGAAACCGGATAATAGGCCGTCGATTATCAAATCGTTCCGAAAGGTGCTGTCGCGTTTTTCAGGATGGTGGTGGCGGGCTGGGCCAAACATATTGGCACGGATTTCACACACTTACAGGAGACAGAGATGTCGGCAAAATATTACGCCCCCACAGGCGGCCATCCGGGGCAAGAGCAGTTGCTGACCGACCGCGCGGTGTTCACCGATGCCTATGCTGTGATCCCCAAGGGCACGATGCGCGATATTGTCACCAGTTTTCTGCCCTTCTGGGAGGGCACGCGCCTGTGGGTGCTGTCGCGCCCCTTAAGCGGATTTGCCGAGACGTTTTCGCAATATATCATGGAAGTTGCGCCTGATGGCGGATCGGACCGGCCCGAGAGTGACGAAGGCGCCGAGGGTGTCTTGTTTATTGTCGAGGGCACGGCGACCCTGCGCGTGAACGGGCAGACCTGCCAGATGACCCCTGGTGGTTATGCGTATCTGCCACCGGCAAGCGGCTGGACCCTGCGCAACGAAAGCGATGAGATGCTGCGGTTCCACTGGATCCGCAAAGCCTATGAGCCGGTCGAGGGGTTGTCGGTGCCCGAGGTGATTGTGGCCAACGAGGCGGACATTGCGCCCACCGTGATGCCGGAAACCGACGGCAAATGGGCGACCACGCGCTTTGTCGATCCAACCGATTTGCGCCACGACATGCATGTGACTGTTGTGACATTCGAACCCGGTGCGGTGATCCCCTTTGCCGAGACGCATGTGATGGAACATGGGCTGTATGTGCTGGAGGGCAAGGCGGTTTACCGATTGAATCAGGACTGGGTCGAGGTCGAGGCAGGCGACTATATGTGGCTGCGCGCCTTCTGCCCGCAGGCTTGCTATGCGGGCGGGCCGGGGCGGTTCCGGTATCTGCTGTATAAGGATGTGAACCGGCATATGGCGCTGCGGCGCGGGTTTTAGGGGCGGCTGGCCTTACTACAAAAGCCGCGCTCGACCGCCGTGCTGCAAGCACGCCTTTGGCGTGGCTTGCGATCAGGCGCTGCGTACCTGTTCCGGTTTGGGTGCAACGTGTAATCATTCGATGCCTCCGTGGGTAAAGATACGGTTTGCGTCCGAACCTATGCCAAGAATCTGCATTGACCCCTGCCAGAAAGCTGGCATTTATTGGTCATGACATTGCGTAAGCCAACCAATTCAGATGCTTCCAGCATTGCTGCGATTTCGATTGAGGTGTGGATAGGCACCTATCTCAAGCGTGGTATAAGTGCCTTTTTTGCGGATTATGTGTTGGAAGAATTCGCGCCTTCGAAGATCGAGAAACTCATACTTGACCCCGATCAATTTATCCTCGTTTCTGAAAATGAGGAGGGGTTGGACGGGTTCATACGGGTGTCTTCCGCGAGCAAGGCACCAGTATCTGGCTGTTCAGAAATGGAAATTTCAACCTTCTATGTTCAGCCGCGTCATCATGGAAAGGGCATCGGTAAACGTCTGCTGGATGCAGCACTCGCACACTGTCGTGAAAAATCAATCGAGTCTGTTTGGCTAACAACCAATGCTGAAAATGCCCCGGCAATCGCTTTTTATCTCGCGCGGGGTTTTGAACAGGTTGGAGAGACGCATTTTCGTATTGATGACCAAGGATACCTGAATAACGTATATTCATATCGGTTGTCATGATGCTTGCTCAACGTGGTTGTCGGCTAAAAAGTGCGTAGAAAATACGGTGGCGCACTCCGCAATGGCAGTATGATACAGGCCAGATTGGCACGACCTTTGGATAGGGACCACATGCGGGTGCAGTCGGCTTGTTGCAAATCCCTCTTGTCGCCCCCTAAGCCCCCAACGTCGCTGACAAATCCTGCGCTGCGGTGCGTACGGCGCGGCTCAGGCGGTCGATGTCGTCCAGCCCGACGCGGCTGGTGGGGCCGGATACGGATATGCCCGCGACTGCCTCATGGTGGATATCGAACACGGGGGCCGCGATGCAGCGCATCCCGATGTTGCGTTCTTCGGCGTCCACCGCGTAGCCACGCGCGCGAATTTGGGTCAGATCGGCGCGCAGGGCAGCCAGATTGGTGATGCTGTGCGGGGTGAACGCTGTCAGTTCCTTGCCCGCCAGTGCCCGTTGCAACCGCGCATCGTCCATTTCGGCCAGCAGCGCCTTACCGATGCCCGAGGCGTGCATGGGCGACAGTGTTCCGGGCGGGAAAAAGGCGCGAATGGTGGCTTCGGTTTCGACCTGACTGACAAACAGAACCTGCCCGCCGCGTTCAATCCCGAGGTTTGCAGTCTCGCCGGTTTCTTCCATCAGTCGCCGCATCACGGGGCGCGCGCGTTCCACCAGACTGGTGCGGCGCAAAAACCGCGACCCGATGATAAAGGCACGCGACCCGATGTGCCAAAGCTGTTCCATAGGGTCGAATTCCACCAGCCCGCGCCCTTCAAGCGTGACCAGAATGCGATAGACAGTCGCCGGAGACTGGCCGGTTTCTGCGGCCAGCGTGGTCAACGCCTTGCCCTGATGTTCGCTGAGAAATTCGAACACTTCCATCGCGCGGTCCAGCGATTTGATGGTGTTCTGTGCAGTCTTGTCGGACCAGTCGCGGGGGCGGCCACGGGCGCGGCGGGCTTCGGACGGGTTATTATCTTGGGAATCCATATAATGCCTTTGATTTAGCGCGAAAGCCGGTTTCACGATATGAAAAACGCAAACCGCTGATAATATTATGTTTTAATTACTATATCACATTTTGAAAAATGATTTCAAAAAACTTGGGTGCGCAGAACCCCTGCACTAGGGTGAGGTCAACACATCAAGGAGACGGACATGAGCTTTCAAAACCCTGTTTTCATTCCGGGGCCGACCAACATCCCCGAAAACCTGCGCAAAGCCTGCGATATGCCAACAATCGACCACCGGTCGCCGCTGTTTGGCCAGATCCTGCACCCCGCCCGCGAGGGCGTGCGTAAGGTTCTGAAAAGCGCCGACGCCGAGGTTTTCATTTTTCCCTCGACCGGCACGGGCGGTTGGGAGACCGCGTTGACCAACACGTTGAGTGCGGGCGACACAGTGCTGGCGGCGCGCAACGGCATGTTCTCGCACCGCTGGATCGACATGTGCCAGCGTCACGGGCTTGAGGTTGAGATTGTTGAAACCCCTTGGGGTCACGGGGTGCCTGCGGACCGCTATGCCGAAATTCTGACCGCTGACACATCGCATCAGATCAAGGCGGTTCTGGCCACCCACAACGAGACCGCCACAGGCGTTCGGTCTGACATTGCCGCCGTGCGGCGTGCGTTGGATGCCGCGGGACATCCTGCCATGCTGTTTGTGGACGGTGTGTCGTCCATCGGGTCGATGGATTTCCGGTTTGACGACTGGGGCGTCGATGTTGCTGTGACCGGATCGCAAAAGGGTTTTATGCTGCCGGCGGGACTGGGCATTGTCGGGTTCAGCGCCAAGGCGATGGCGGCCACAAAAACGGCCAAGCTGCCGCGCACCTTTTTTGATGTGCATGATATGGCCAAGGGCTATGCCAACAATGCCTATCCCTACACACCTGGGGTGGGTCTGCTGAACGGTCTGAACACCGCTTGCCAGATGCTGCTGAACGAGGGATTGGAGAACGTTTTTGCCCGCCATCACCGCATCGCCGAAGGGGTGCGCGCCGCTGTCGGGGCGTGGGGACTGACGCTGTGTGCGGCCAGTCCTGATGTGTATTCCGACACCGTCAGCGCCATTCGCACACCCGAGGGGTTCAATGCGACGACGATCGTCAGCCACGCGGCAGACACCTATGGCGTGGCCTTTGGTGTGGGTCTGGGCGAGGTTGCGGGCAAGGTGTTCCGCATCGGCCATCTGGGCAGCCTGACGGACGTCATGACCCTGTCGGGGATCGCCACGGCCGAGATGTGCATGGCCGATCTGGGGCTGGATATTACGTTGGGGTCTGGTGTGGCGGCGGCGCAGGAATACTATCGCGCCAACCGCACCCTGCGCCAAAAGGATGCCGCGTGATGAAGGACACCGCGATGTATATTCCCACGTTTGACGACATGCTGGCTGCGCACGACCGGATCGCGCCGTATATCCACCGGACGCCGGTCCTGACGTCTTCGTTTCTGAATGACCTGACGGGGGCCGAGCTGTTCTTTAAGTGCGAGAATTTCCAGAAGGCTGGTGCATTCAAGGTGCGCGGGGCATCGAACGCCGTGTTCGGTCTGTCACAGGCCGAGGCGCAGGCTGGTGTCTGCACCCATTCGTCGGGCAACCACGCGCTGTCGCTTAGCTATGCGGCGGGGCGGCGGGGTATTCCGTGCAATGTGGTTATGCCACGCACCGCACCGCAGGCGAAAAAGGACGCTGTGCGTGGCTATGGCGGGATGATTACGGAATGCGAACCGTCAACCACCTCACGCGAGGCGGTCTTTGCCGAGGTGCAGGCGCGCACGGGGGGCGATTTTGTACACCCCTACAATGATCCGCGCGTGATCGCGGGGCAGGGCACCTGTTCGCGCGAAATGATGGAACAAACTGACGGGCTGGATATTGTCATGGCGCCCATCGGGGGCGGCGGTATGATTTCGGGCACCTGTCTGACCCTGTCGCATCTGGCCCCCGAGGTGCAGATTATTGCCGCCGAACCGGAACAGGCCGACGATGCCGCGCGCAGTTTTCGGGCCGGTCACATCATTGCCGATGATGCGCCGCACACGATCGCCGACGGGCTGAAGGTGCCGTTGAAAGATCTGACATGGCATTTTGTGTCAAACCACGTCAGCGATATTCTGACCGCATCGGAAGACCAGATTGTAGGTGCGATGAAGCTGACGTGGAAACGTATGAAAATCGTGATGGAAGCCAGCAGCGCCGTGCCGCTGGCCACCATCCTTGCCAACAAGGACCGGTTCGCAGGCAAGCGGGTCGGGATTATCATCACCGGTGGTAACGTCGATCTTGACGCGCTGCCGTGGACCAATGGAACGGAGTCTGACCAATGACCGCACCTGTAAATTTCGACAGCCTTGAAGTGGGCTTTGACGTTCCGGCCCTGCCCGGAATGGACGCCACCGACATCCAGACACCCTGTCTTGTGCTGGATATGGACGCGCTGGAACGCAACATCCGCAAGATGGGCGATTATGCCCGCGCCCATGGGATGCGCCACCGTGTGCATGGCAAAATGCACAAATCGGTCGACGTCGCAAAGCTGCAAGAGAAACTGGGCGGCGCGGTTGGTGTGTGTTGCCAGAAGGTGTCCGAGGCCGAGGTGTTCGCCCGTGGCGGGATCAAGGATATTCTGGTCTCGAACCAGGTGCGCGATGCGGCCAAGATCGACCGTCTGGCACGGCTGCCAAAATTCGGCGCGCGCACCATCGTTTGTGTTGATGACATCACAAATGTGGCCGACCTGTCTGCGGCGGCGGTGAAACATGGCACCGAGATCGAAGTGCTGATCGAGATCGACTGCGGCGCGGGACGGTGTGGCGTGACCACCACCGATGTCGTGATCGAGATTGCCAAAGCGGTCGAGGCCGCCCCGAACCTGCGGTTCACCGGCATTCAGGCCTATCAGGGCGCGATGCAGCATCTGGACAGTTTCGAGGCGCGCAAGGAAAAGCTGGATATTGCCATCGCACAGGTGAAACACGCGGTGGACGGTCTGGCCGCCCAAGGGATCACCTGTGATCTGGTGTCTGGCGGCGGCACCGGTAGCTATTATTTCGAAAGCAACTCGGGCGTTTATAACGAACTGCAATGCGGGTCTTACGCCTTTATGGATGCCGATTACGGGCGCATTCTGGATGCAAACGGCCAGCGCATTGATCAGGGCGAGTGGGAAAACGCGTTTTTCATTCTGACGCAGGTGATGAGCCACGCAAAGGCCGACAAGGCGATTGTCGATGCGGGTCTGAAAGCACAATCGGTGGACAGCGGCCTGCCTGTGGTCTTTGGCCGTAAGGACGTGGAATACGTCAAATGTTCCGACGAACACGGCGTGGTGTCCGACCCCGACGGCGTGCTGAAGGTGGGTGACAAGCTGCGGCTGGTTCCGGGGCACTGCGACCCCACTGCGAATGTCCACGACTGGTATGTGGGCGTGCGCGGCGACAAGGTCGAAGTGCTGTGGCCGGTGTCGGCCCGTGGCAAAGCCTTTTGAGCGCGATCCACCTGCAAAGAACCATAATTGACCGGAGCAAACCATGCTGATCGTTCCCGAACGCGAAATTGCCACTCTGATGACCCGTGCCGCGGCCTTTGACGCGGTCGAACAGGTCTTTGCCGCTATGGCTGCAGGCGATGCCTATAACTTTCCCGTGGTCCGCGAGGCCATCGGCCACGAAGATGCGCTGTACGGTTTCAAGGGCGGGTTCGACCGCGCGGGGCTGACGTTGGGCCTGAAGGCGGGCGGTTATTGGCCGGACAATCTGGAAAAGCGCGGGCTGATAAACCACCAGTCGACCGTGTTCCTGTTCGATCCCGATACAGGTCAGGTGCGCGCGATGGTGGGGGGCAATCTGCTGACGGCGCTGCGCACAGCGGCGGCATCATCGGTGTCGATCAAACATCTGGCGCGTCCCGATGCCCGCGTGATCGGCATGGTGGGTGCGGGACATCAGGCCACGTTCCAGTTGCGCGCCGCATTGGAACAGCGCGATTTCGACAAAGTTATCGGCTGGAACCTGCACCCTGAGATGCTGCCGAACATCGAAGCCGTCGCAACCGAAGCGGGCCTGCCGTTCGAGGCGGTCGAACTGGACGGTATGGCCGAGGCGGATGTGATTGTGACAATCACCTCGTCCTTTGCCGCGACCCTGATGGCGGATCATGTGGGCGCGGGCTGTCATGTTGCCTGCATGGGCACCGATACCAAAGGCAAACAAGAGGTCGAGGCAGCTTTGCTGGCGCGCGCCACCGTCTTTACCGACGAGGTTGCCCAATCGGTGTCCATTGGCGAGGCGCAACATGCGGTGGCCGACGGGTTGATTGCACAAAGTGACGTGCATCAACTGGGTGCGGTTATCAACGGCACCCACGCCGGGCGCATCAGCGATGATGAAATTACCCTGTTCGATGGCACGGGTGTGGGCCTGCAAGATCTGGCCGTGGCGGCGGCGGTTGTCGATCTGGCGGTCGAACAGGGCATCGCCATCAAGGTCGATTTCTGACCGCTCAGCCCAGAACGCGGCGCAGGCCGTCCTGAACCTTGAGTAATGCGGGCAAATAGGTGGCGCCGAGTGCGTCATCGGTGGCGTGCAGCGCCGCCATGCCGGTGTTCAGCGCGGCCACACATTGCCCACGTGCATCCATGATCGGAACGGCCAGCGATTTCAGCCCCAGTTCGATTTCCTGATTGATGGTGGCAAAGCCTTGGTCGCGTACTTTCGCAATCTCTGCCATGATTTCGTCGGGATCATGCAGGGAATACACAGTGCGCGGTGTCAGGTCAGACCGTTCCAGCAGGGCGCGTGCCTGATTGGGTGGCAAGGCTGCCAGCAAAACGCGCCCCATCGAAGTGCAATGCGCAGGCAGGCGCGATCCGGGCATCAGGCCAATGGACATCACACGGCGTTGGGCGGCGCGGGCCAGATAGACGATTTCGGCTTCGTCCAGTATCGAAACCGAACAGCTTTGCCCGATCTGTTCCGAAAGCTGGTCCAGCCACGGCTGGACAATCTGCGGCAGGGGAAGGGCCGCCAGCGCCCCCATGCCCAACCGCAGCACACGCGGTGTCAGGGTGAAATATTTGCCGTCATAGCCCGCATAGCCCAGATGATGCAGCGTTAGAAGACAGCGTCGCGCAGTCGCGCGATCAAAGCCTGTCATCGCTGCCACATCGGAAATGACCAGCCGCGGATGGTCGGTGCCAAAACATTCAAGCACCCGAAGTCCTTTGGCGAAAGAGCCGATTATGTCTGTTGCGTTCGTCATGCGCACATGATTGTCCGTATTTCGAACAAAATTCAATATATGAACAGATCCCCTTGCCCGATGCCGCGCCGCGGCACACAAAGCTGCAAGTCGAATGTAAACGGATGCCCAAGCCGCGCAGGCTTTGTGCGCAGGGCAGGATGGACCGGTATGGACAAAACAATCGCAACTGTGGCCGGGGCGGTCGCAGACATCCCCGACGGCGCGACCGTGATGATCGGCGGCTTTGGCGGGTCGGGCGCGCCGATCGAACTGATCCACGCGCTGATCGACGCGGGGCCAAAGAACCTGACGGTGGTGAACAACAACGCGGGCAACGGCCATGTGGGACTGGCGGCGCTGATCGAACAGGGGCAGGTGGCGAAACTGATCTGCTCGTTCCCGCGCTCTGCGGACCCCAAGGTTTTTACCGATCTCTACCTTGCGGGCGGGATCGAACTGGAAGTGGTGCCCCAAGGCACGCTGGCCGAACGGATGCGCGCAGGCGGCGCGGGGATACCGGCGTTTTACACGCCCACCAGCTATGGCACCGATCTGGCCGAGGGCAAGCCTGTGGCAGAATTCGACGGGCGCATGTATGTGCAGGAACGCTGGCTGAAGGCCGACTATGCGTTGATCAAGGCGGATGCGGGCGATGCGATGGGCAATCTGGTCTACCGGATGGCGGCGCGCAATTTCAATCCGGTGATGGCGATGGCGGCCACGCGCACCATCGCGCAGGTGTCGCGGTTGGTTGATACCGGCAGCCTTGACCCCGAAAGTGTGATCACCCCCGGCATTTTCGTGTCCGGCGTGGTCGAAGTGGCCAATCCCCAGCAAGAAGAAGTGCTGAACCGGCAGGAGGCCGTGTACCCATGAGCATCAACGTGACCGACATCCAGCTGAGCAACGCGCAGATCGCGTGGCGCGCCGCGCAGGACATCGAGGACGGCGCCTATGTGAACCTTGGCATCGGCTTTCCCGAAATGGTCGCCAAGTTTCAGCCCGAGGACCGAGAGGCGGTATTTCATACGGAAAACGGCGTGCTTGGGTTTGGTCAGGCACCCGAGCCAGGGCAGGAAGACTGGGATCTGATCAACGCGGGCAAAAAGGCGATCACGCTAAAGCCCGGCGCTGCGTTTTTCCATCATGCAGACAGCTTTGCGATGGTACGCGGCGGGCATCTGGACGTGGCGATCTTGGGGGCCTATCAGGTGGCGCAAAATGGCGATCTGGCGAACTGGACCACCGGCAAGGGCGGCGTGCCTGCGGTGGGGGGTGCGATGGATCTGGTCCACGGGGCCAAACGTGTGGCGGTGATCACCGATCATCTTACCAAGAAAGGCGCGCCCAAGCTGGTGGAGAGCTGCACGATGCCGCTGACGGGCGTGGGCTGTGTGACCCGCGTTTATACATCGCTGTGCGTGGTCGATGTGGAAGACAGCCGCTTTGTGCTGCGCGAAAAGCTGGCGGCGATTTCGCTGGATGATTTGCAGTCGGTCACGGGGCCCCCATTGGTGGTCAAGGGTAACGTGACCGATCTGGTGGTGCCGGACCTGTAACCGCAGGCTGGCCGCTATTCCAGCGCGGCAAGCTCGTTGTCCAGTGCCTGTGCCATGCTGTGCTGCATCATAATGCTTAGACGGGCAGTGATCATCTGTGTGAATGCTTTGTTCTGGGCCAGCGCCTGCGGGAACAGTCCCGGAAGAGACGCAAGATTTGTCACGATGGCCTCCGGTGTCTGGTTGCGTGTCAGCTTTGCCAACTCGTCCTCGCGCGGGTCGCGCAGCGCATAGCTGTCACCGGCGTCTGTTGTGCCCAAAGTATAGCGCATCCACGCGGCCACCGCGAAGGCGAAGGGGTCCAGGGGCTGACCTGCCGCAAGGGCATCGGCGGCAGGTGCCAAGATGCGCTGGGGCAGCTTTTCGGTTCCGTCCATCGCGATCTGATAGGTCTGGTGGTGCAGATGCGGGTTGGAAAACCGTGCAATCAGGGCGTCTGCGTAGTCGGCAAAGTCGACACCCTCCAGTTGCGGCAATGTGGCTGCGGCGGCAGTCAGATGGCGACGCACCAGCGCGTTCAGCACAGGGTTTTCCATCACGTCGGACACATGGGTGCAACCGGCCAGAAAGCCCGCATAGGCCAGCATCGAATGCGCGCCGTTGAGCATCCGCAGCTTCATTTCCTCGTAGGGTTTTACATCCGTGACGAACATCGCACCGGCGCTTTCCCAATCGGGACGGCCCGTGGGGAAATGATCCTCGATCACCCATTGCGAAAACGCTTCGGTCTCGATGGCGGCGGCATCTTGGTGCCCGGTCGTCTGCTCTGCTGCTGCCAGCGTGGCGTCGGTGGCGGCGGGGGTGATCCGGTCAACCATTGTGGACGGAAAGGCCACGTCGGTCGCGATGTGGTTCGTAATTTCGGGCGCAGCACGGCGGGCGAAATCGATCAGCAGACCGCGCAGCATGGTGCCGTTGTCAGGCAGGTTGTCGCAGCACAGCACGGTGAAGGGCGGCACGCCGGCAGCATGGCGGGCGTTCAGCGCCCAGACCAGCAGGCCCGCGACGCCAACGGGCGCGTCCGGTGTTGCCAGATCTTGTGCAATGGCGGGGTGCGCAGTGTCGACGCCGCCAGTGCTGCGGTCGATGCCATAGCCCTTTTCGGTGACGGTGATCGACACGATCCGCGTGGTGGGGGCGGTCAGGGCCGCAAGCACGGCGGCGCGGTCGGGGCCAAGGCAAAAGGCATTGGCAATTGAGCCGATGACACGCGCGGTGCTGCCTGTCGCGCTGCGTTCAATCAGGGTGAACAGCCCGTTTTGCGGTGCAAGTTGGGCGGCAGGTTCAGGGCTGCGCAGGCTGACGCCCGTGATGCGCCAATCGCCGCCGCTGCGGGCAAGGGCGGTATCGGTATAGGCGGCTTGGTGCGCCTTGTGAAAGGCTCCCAGACCCAGATGCACGATGCCCACGCCATGCGCAGAGGGCGTGTAATCGGGGCGCGTGACTGCGGGTGGCAGATCGTCGGGGGTGGTCAGTCTCATGCGCTCACCCGAGGCTCGAGCGCTGCCACGATGCCGCGCAATTCGGCCAGACCCTTAAGCCGCCCGATTAGCGGATAGCCGGGCTGGGCCTTGCGTCCGTGGTCGTCCAGAATGTCCTGTCCGTGGTCTGGGCGGAACGGGATCGACCAATCGGCACGGCCTGCGGCGCGGCGGCGGGCTTCTTCGCGCAGGGCGGCTTCGATTAGGGCGACCATGTCGGTGTCGCCGCCCAGATGCTCGGCCTCGTGGAACGATCCGCGCAGATCGGCGGTTTCGCGTTTGACGTTGCGCAGGTGCAGGAAATGCACGCGGTCGCCCAGACGGTCCATCATCCCCGGCAGGTCATTGTCAGGCCGCGCGCCCAGCGATCCCGAACACAAGGTGATGCCGTTGGCGGGGTTGTCGACGCCATCGACCAGCGCCTGATAGTGCGCCTCGGTCGACATGATGCGGGGCAGGCCCAGCAGTGGCACGGGCGGATCGTCGGGGTGGCAGCACAGGCGCAGGCCCAGCCGTTCGGCGGTGGGCACGATTTCGGCCAGAAAATCCAGCAGGTTCCGGCGCAGGCGGTCTTCGCTGATGCTGTCGTATTCGGCCAGATGCCCGCGCACGTCCTCAAGCGAGAAGTTTTCGGCCGCACCGGGCAGGCCGAACACCACATTCTCGGCCAGTTGCGTTTTGCGTTCGTCCGACATGGCGGCAAAGCGGCGGGCGGCTTCCTTTTGCAGGGGGGCGTCAAAGTCATCCATGGCACCCGGGCGGGCCAGAATGTGCAGATCGAAAGCCGCAAAATCGGCCAGATCGAACCGCATGCAGGTGGCACCCGAGGGCAGACGCCACGCCAGATCGGTGCGGGTCCAGTCCAGCACCGGCATGAAGTTATAACAAATCACTTCAATGCCGGCGGCGGCCAGATTTTCCATGCTGGTGATGTAATTGGCGATATGTGTGCGCCAGTCGCCGCGCTGTTTCTTGATGTCTTCGGACACCGGCAGGCTTTCAACCACATCCCACGCCAGACCCGAAGCGCTGCCGTCTTTCATCGTGGCAATCTCGCGCTGACGCTGGGCGATTTCTTCAGGCGTCCAGACAGCACCCGTTGGAACGTGGTGCAGCGCCGAGACGATGCCCTCGACGCCTGCCTGCAACGTGTCGTCAATCGAAACCATGTCGCGCGGGCCGAACCATCGCCATGTCTGTTTCATCTGGAATCCCTCCGAGTCGTAGTTGGAGCGACCTTATCAGCTTGGATTATTGCTGACTAGTATGGAAGTATGGTAGTTGAGTGGCGGGGAGGAAGCGAATCATGCAAGCAGACCGCACGACAGCCGTGACACTGGACGCATCCGCGCAGATCACGCCGCAAATCTATGCCCAGTTGCGCGATGCGATCATTCGCAACCGCTTTTCCCCCGGTGACCGTATTTCGGAAAGCGAGATTGCCAAATCTTGCGATGTCAGCCGCCAGCCCGTGCGCGAGGCGTTTATTCGTCTGGCAGGCGAGGGGTTGCTGGCGATCCTGCCCCAGCGCGGCACGGTTATTACCAAGATCAGCTACACCGAGGTGCTGAACGCGCGTTTTCTGCGCGAGGCGATCGAAGCTGATATCGTCAGCATTCTGGCCGCCAACCCCGATGCCGCATTGGTGCGCGAGTTGCGTACGCAGCTGATGGCGCAACAGGCTGTAGCCCGCGACAAGCCGACAGATTTTATCGAACTCGACGAACGGTTTCACCGCACGCTGGCCGATGCCGCCGACAAACGCGGCGCGTGGCGACGGATTGAAGGGCTGAAATCGCAGATGGACCGCGTGCGGTTTCTGTCGCTGGGGCATTTTCCGGCGGAAAAGCTGGTGGCCCAGCACACAGCGGTCGTCGACAGCATCGAACGGGGCGACATGATCGCCGCCAACGCCGCAATCCGCAGCCATCTGCGCGAAGTGCTGACCGACCTGCCGCGCATTCTTGCGGCCAACCCCGAATTTTTCGAATTGCCGGACGCGGGAATACCGACGCCGGTCAATGCACCCATCCAAGGAGGACATACACGATGACATTTAACTGGAAAAAGCCGGCCCTGGCCGTGGCCGTTGCCGCACTGACGGCCATGCCTGTATTTGCGCAGGACATGACCCTGAAACTGGGCCACTTGGCCAACGAAGACAACCCGTGGCACCTTGCTTCGGTCAAATTCGGTGAAGAGCTTTCGGCGCTGACCGATGGCCGTATCGTGGTTGAAGTTTTCCCCAATGAATCGTTGGGCAAGGAAATCGACCTGATCAACGGTATGCAGCTTGGCACCGTGGACATGACCATCACGGGTGAAAGCCTGCAAAACTGGGCACCGATGGCGGCCCTGTTGGCCGTACCATATGCGTATAAATCCATCGATCATATGGACGAAGTTGCGTCAGGCGATATCGGCGACCAGATCGAAGCGCAGATTGTTGAAAAAGCACAGATCCGTCCCATCGCCTTTTTCGCGCGCGGTCCGCGCAACCTGACGTCGAACCGTCCGATTGCCACGCCTGCCGATCTGAACGGGCTGAAAATGCGCGTGCCGAACGTGCCGCTGTTCATCGATGTCTGGTCCGCACTTGGCGCCGCTCCCGGCCCGATGGCATTCTCCGAGGTCTTTACCTCGCTGCAAAACGGCACCATCGAAGCACAGGAAAACCCGCTGGCGCTGATCCGGTCGGCCAGCTTCAACGAAGTGCAAAGCCATGTGAATCTGACCGAGCATGTGCGGTCGTGGATTTATCTGACAATTGCCGAAAGCACATGGCAGAAGCTGAGCGAAGACGATCAGGCCGCCGTGATGGAAGCCGCAGCCCGCGCCCAAGCCTATGAGCGTGAATTGTTCGAAGCCAGCGTTGCCGACGATCGCGCCTATCTGGAAGCAAACGGCATGACCTTTGTTGACGTGGACGGCGCGGCCTTTGCTGCTGCGGCCAAGGATGCCGTGCTGAACAACGTCAGCGACGAAATCCGTCCGGTTGTTGAAGGTCTGTTTGCCAACTAAGGCGGACTTTTGTCTGACAAGATCAACCGGTGCGGCATTCCTTTGCCGCGCCGGTTCCCCCTTTTTCCCCTTGGAGCGCTGCGGAATGCGACACGCTGAAACCCTCATTCGCATCCTGACCGTGCTGGCCCGTCTGGGTGCCGGCATTTCATTTGCCGTGCTGATGGTCGCGGTGCTGGTGCAGGTTGTTGGCCGTTTCACCGGCAGCTCGCCGGTCTGGACCGAAGAGCTGACCCGCTTTGCGCTGCTCTATATGATCGCCTTTGGTGCGGGCCTGTCGTTTCGCACCGGTGATCTGGTGAACGTCGATGTGGTCAGCGAGGCGCTGCCCGGCGGTCTGCCGAGGTTCCTGCGCTTTTTCGCCGCCGCGGCGACTGCCGGTCTGGCATTGGTGTTGCTGATGCCTGCGTGGAAATACGTCAGCATCGGCCGGATGCAGACGGCGCCCGCGCTGGGTATCCGTATGGACTATGCGCATTTGACGATGTTCGTTTTGCTGGCGGGTCTTGCGCTGTTTGCGGTGTTGCGCTGCGTGGCCATGTTGGCCGGTGCCGAAGACGGCACACCCCAAAAATCCGACGAGGAGTAATCTCGTGGCCGTTACCATTCTTCTTGTCGTCTTTGTCTTTGGTTTGACGGTGGGCATTCCCGTGGCCATCACCCTTGGTCTGTCTTCGCTGGCCTATCTGGCCTATGTCGGCATCCCCGTCGTGGTGATGCCGCAAAAGATGTATGCGGGCATGGACGTGTTTGTTCTGCTGTCGATCCCCGGCTTTATCCTTGCGGGGAACCTGATGAACCGTGGCGGGATCACCAACCGGATCATCCGCTTTGCCAACGCGCTGGTGGGATGGATCAGGGGCGGTCTGGGCCTGACCAATATCGCCGCTTCGATGTTGTTTGGTGGCATCACCGGCACCGCCGTAGCTGATGCGGCGTCAATCGGCGGGGTGATGATTCCGGGGATGAAAAAGGCCGGTTATCCGGCAGATTTTTCGGCGGCGGTCACGGCTGCGTCGTCCACTGTGGGGCCAATCATTCCGCCGTCGGTGCCGATGATTATCGTGGGCGCGCTGTCGGGGATTTCGGTGGGCAAGATGTTCCTTGCCGGTGCTATTCCGGGCATCCTGATGGGCCTGTCCATGATGGTGACCTGCTATATTATTTCTGTGCGCAAAGGGTTTCCACACCAACCGTGGCAAGGCTTTGGCGAGGTGGTCCGCTCGCTTGGGGGGGCTGTGTGGGCGCTGGCGATGACGTTCCTGATCATCTACGGGCTGTTGTCTGGCCTTGCCACGCCAACGGAAACCGCCGTTGTGGCCAGCGTCTATGCGTTCCTTGTGGGCGCGTTCATCTACCGCGAGCTGCCAATCCGCGCGGTGCCCCGTATCGTCGTGGACAGCGCCGTGTCGGCGGCGGGTATCCTTGCGCTGGTGGGTTTTGCCAACGTCTTTGGCTGGATTCTGGTGTCGGAACGTATTCCACAGGCCATTGCCAATGGCGTTCTGTCGATCACTGACAACAAATTTCTGGTGCTGCTGTTAATCAATATCCTGCTGCTGTGCGTCGGCATGTTTCTGGAAACCATCGCCGCGCTGATCATTCTGTTCGTGCCGCTGCTGGCGCTGTCGAATGCGGTGGGCATTGACCCGCTGCACTTTGCCACCGTCGCTGTGCTGAACCTGATGATAGGGCTGACCACGCCGCCTGTGGGTGTCTGTCTGTTTGTCTGCGCGGGCATCGCACGGCTGCCACTGGCACCGGTGATCGTGGCGATTATGCCGTTTTTGCTAACCAACATCCTTGTGTTGTTGGCTGTCACTTATATTCCGGCGCTGGCCACGTGGCTGCCGTCTGTCCTCATACCCTAGGAGCCTGTCATGGAAGCCCGAGTTTGCCGCCTGTATGGTGAGAACGACATTCGCATCGAAACCGCAACTGTGGCTGATCCCGGCCCGGGTGAGGTGCTGTTGGCCCTTGCTGCGGGGGGCATCTGCGGGTCGGATCTGCATTATTACCAGCATGGCGGCTTTGGTCCGATCCGTGTGCGCGAACCGATCATTCTGGGACATGAGGCATCGGGCACCGTGGTTGCCGTGGGGCCGGATGTGACGGGTCTTGCAGCCGGAAATGCGGTTGCGATCAATCCCAGCCGTCCATGTGGTAAATGCGAATATTGCCACAAGGGTCTGCCGGTGCATTGCCTTGAAATGCGTTTTAACGGATCGGCCATGCGGATGCCGCATGAACAGGGGCTTTTCCGCGATCATATCGTGGTCGAAGCACGCCAATGTGTGCCGGTTGGTGTTGGCGTCAGCCTGAACGAAGCCGCCTGCGCCGAGCCGCTGGCCGTTTGTCTGCACGCACGCAACCGCGCCGGTGATTTGCAGGACGCGCGCGTGCTGGTGACAGGGGCGGGGCCAATCGGCACGCTTTGCGCCGCTGTTGCAATCGAGGCCGGTGCCGCCGAGGTTGTTGTGACCGACCTGCAAGACTTTACGCTGGAGGTTGCCCGCCGCATGGGTGCCACGCGCACCGTGAACGTGGCCACCAACGCCGCCGATCTGGATGTCTATGCCGAGGGCAAAGGGTATTTCGACGTAGCCTTTGAATGCTCGGCCGCGGCCCCCGCGATCAAATCCGCGATCACCTGCCTGCGCCCGCAGGGGCGTTTGGTGCAAGTTGGTGTTTCGGGTGACGTTCCGGTGCCGCTGAACATGCTTGTGGGCAAGGAAATCTCGTATTGCGGCACCCAGCGGTTCGACACCGAATTTGCCGATGCGGTTAACATGATCTCGGAGCAGCGCATCGACGTCACGCCGATCATCACCGGCACCTATCCGCTGGACCGCGCCATCGAAGCCTTTGAGGCGGCTGGAAACCGGTCTGGCGCGGTGAAAGTTCAACTCAGCTTTTCCAACACATAAGGGCACCGATATGAACACAGCGACATTCAAACGTGACGATCTTTTCAATCTGGCCCTGACCCTGCTGACCAATGCGGGGCTGGAACCGGCCAAAGCCGAAGTGGTCGCCGAATTGTTGGTGCAGACCGATGAGTTGGGCGTGACCACGCACGGCACGTCGATGGTGCCCTATTACCTGCCCGAGCTGAAGGCGGGGATGATGACCTCGGAGGGCAGCTATGAGGTGGTGCAAGACCGCAAAGTGACGATGGTTTGGGATGGCACCTATCTGCCCGGTCACTGGCTGATGCAGCAGGCACTGGATGTGTGCATGGCGCGCGCGACCGAGTTCGGGATGGCGGCCCTGTCGATGCGGCGCGCGCACCATATCGGGTGTCTGTCGACGCTGACGCGCATTGCGGCAGATCGCGGTTTTGTGTGCTATATCGCCACCTCTGATCCGTCAGGCAAATGGGTGGCCCCCTATGGCGGGACCGAACCGCTGCTGACGCCGAACCCTTGGGCCATCGGTTATCCATCGCGCGAGCATCCGGTTCTGATCGACACCTGCGCGTCGATCACCACGGTGTCCAAAGTGCGCGAGCTGATCAACACCGGCGTCCAATTCGCCCATCCTTGGATGCTGGATGCGGCGGGCAATGCCACGACCGATCCCAATGTGATCAACGCCGATCTGCGCGGCAGCATCCAGCCGGTGGGGGGCAGCGATCATGGTCATAAGGGCTTTGGTCTGGCGTTGATGGTCGAGATGCTGTCGCAGGGATTGTCGGGCCACGGTCGCGCCGAAGAACCCGAACGTTGGGGCGGCAATGTGTTTTTGCAGGTCATGGACCCCGAAGCATTTGCCGGAAAAGAGGCGTTTGAACGCGAGGTTTCGCACCTGAACGATCTTTGCCGCGCAAACCGCCCGCTTGACGCTGCCCGCCCCGTCCGCGTTCCCGGCGACCGCGCCAGCGCGGCGCTGAAAGCAGCCCAAGGGGGCACAGTGCGCTTGCCACAAGAAGTCTTTGCGCGCCTTGAACAAAGCGCCGCAGAATATGGCGTGTCAATGCCGTCGATGTGCTGAGGCCCTTTGACGGATCAGGCTGCAAAAGCCCCGTACCCACGAGAATAGAAAGCGACAAGAGCGGCTGAAAAAGCGGCCCTTTAAATTTTGTCCACAGGTAATTCGCGGCGCGCGGGTATCTACATGTTGACATCTGCCCCCCATGACACCCAAAATGATGTTGCTTTGGTTCCGGCGATTCATCTCGTCGGTGAAAAGGGAAGCCGGTTAAAATCCGGCGCTGCCCCCGCAACTGTAAGCGGCAAGTCGACGTCCGATACCACTGGTGCAGCCGCATCGGGAAGGCGGGCCAAGACGTTCGAGCCGCAAGTCAGGAGACCTGCCAAAGCATGAAAGATGACGCCGTGGCGGAGGGCCCGGACGCGCAATCGGGCACGAAGGTGTCTGTTTTCGTGTCCCCTCCGTTCGGGTTTAAACCACAAAGGGACAGCCAAATGACCATCACCGTCTATTCCAAACCGGCCTGCGTTCAATGCACCGCCACCACCCGAGCGCTTGAGGCGCGGGGGATTGCGTTTTCCGTGATCGACCTGACCGAAGACGCCGCCGCGATGGAAGTGGTGCAAGGGCTGGGTTACCGGCAGGCACCTGTGGTTGTGGCCGGCGACGATCATTGGGCCGGTTTCCGCCCCGACAAAATCAGCGCAATGATCTAGGGCAGGCGGAGCCGGTGGGGGGACTGATCTATTTCTCGTCGCGGTCCGAAAACACGCGTCGTTTTATTGATCGCACGGGGCTGGCGGCCCTGCGGATTCCGGTGGATGACGCGGATGCGATGCCTGTGTCCGACGGCCCCTTTGTGCTGGTCACACCCACCTTTGCCGACGGGCAGGGGCGGGGTGCGGTGCCCAAACAGGTGATCCGCTTTTTGAATATCGCACACAATCGTGCGCTGTTGCGCGGGGTTATCGCCTCGGGCAACCGGAATTTCGGTGCCACCTATGCAATGGCCGGTGATGTGATCGCCGCCAAATGCGCGGTGCCGGTGCTGTATCGTTTTGAACTGGCGGGAACCGACGGGGATGTCGACCGCGTGACACATGGATTGGACAGGTTTTGGAAAACGCAACTCTCGACCGCGAGCTGACCGACAGCGCGCCCGCACGGGCGGTGCCTTTGGAATGGCAGGGGCTGGATTATCACGCGCTGAACGCGATGCTGAACCTGTACGACGACAACGGGCACATCCGGTTTGACGCCGACCGCATGGCCGCGCGGCAGTATTTCTTGCAGCATGTGAACCAGAACACCGTGTTCTTTCATTCGCTGGACGAAAAGCTGGATTATCTGGTGGCCGAAGGGTTCTACGAAGACAGCGTGCTGACCCAATATGACCGTCCGTTCTTGCACCGCATCTGGGCGGCGGCCTTTGCCAAGAAGTTCCGCTTTTCGACGTTTCTGGGCGCGTTCAAATATTACACCAGCTACACGCTGAAAACGCTGGACGGAAAACGGTACCTTGAACGGTTCGAGGACCGTGTGGTGATGGTGGCGCTGGCCTTGGCGCGTGGCAGTGAAGACGATGCCATGCGTTTGATGGAAGAGATTATCGACGGGCGTTTCCAACCCGCGACGCCGACGTTTCTGAACGCGGGCAAGGCGCAGCGCGGCGAGCTGATTTCGTGTTTTCTGCTGCGGCTTGAGGACAATATGGAAAGCATCGGGCGCGGGATCAATTCGGCGCTGCAACTGTCGAAGCGCGGTGGTGGCGTAGCGTTGATGCTGACGAATATCCGCGAACACGGCGCGCCGATCAAAGGCATCGAAAATCAGTCTTCGGGTGTGATTCCGGTGATGAAGCTGCTGGAAGACAGTTTTTCCTATGCCAACCAGCTGGGCGCACGACAGGGGGCGGGGGCGGTTTACATGAACGCGCACCATCCCGACATTTTGCGGTTCCTGGACACCAAACGCGAGAATGCGGACGAGAAAATCCGCATCAAGACGCTGTCGCTGGGTGTGGTCGTGCCCGATATCACCTTCGAGTTGGCCAAGAAGAACGAAGATATGTACCTGTTTTCGCCGCATGACGTGGAAAAGGTGTACGGCGTGCCGCTCTCGGATATTTCGGTGACCGAGAAATATCACGAGATGGTGGCCAACCCCAAGATACGCAAGAAAAAGATCAACGCCCGTGCGTTTTTCCAGGCGGTGGCCGAGATCCAGTTCGAATCGGGCTATCCCTACATCATGTTCGAAGACACTGTGAACCGCGCCAACCCCATCGAGGGGCGCATCGCCATGTCGAACCTGTGTTCGGAAATCTTGCAGGTGAACGAGGCTTCGCAGTTCAATGACGACCTGAGCTACCAGCACTTGGGCACCGATATTTCGTGCAATCTGGGGTCGCTGAACATTGCCCGCGCGATGGACGGCGGCAATCTGGGTGGTACGGTCGAGGTGGCGATACGGGCGCTGAATGCTGTATCGGAACTGTCGTCGATAGAGTCCGTGCCATCGGTGCGGCGCGGCAATGACGAAAGCCATGCCATCGGGCTGGGCCAGATGAACCTGCACGGGTTTCTGGCGCGCGAACGCATTCACTATGGCAGTGTCGAGGGCGTGGATTTCACCAACATTTATTTCGCCACCGTACTGTTCCACTGTCTGCGCGCATCGAATGCGCTGGCGCGTGAACGCGGGCGCAGTTTTGCAGGCTTTGCGCAGTCGCAATATGCCGATGGCAGCTTTTTCGACAAATACGTCGAACGCGATTGGCTGCCCGAAACGGATAGTGTGACGGCCTTGTTTGACCGGTTCGGCGTTGCGCTGCCGACGCGTGCGCAGTGGTCTGAATTGCGCGATGCGGTGATGGCCGACGGGCTGTTCAACCGCAATCTGCAAGCGGTGCCGCCGACGGGGTCGATCAGCTATATCAATAATTCGACCTCGTCGATCCATCCGATCACGTCCAAGGTCGAAATCCGCAAAGAGGGCAAGATCGGGCGCGTCTACTATCCGGCGGCATTCATGACCAACGACAACCTTGAGTATTACAAGGATGCCTATGAAATCGGCCCCGAGGCGATCATCGACACCTATGCCGCAGCCACGCAGCATGTGGATCAGGGGCTGTCGCTGACCCTGTTTTTCAAGGACACCGCCAGCACCCGTGACATCAACCGTGCCCAGATCTATGCGTGGAAAAAGGGCATCAAAACAATTTATTACATCCGCCTTCGCCAGATGGCGCTGGAAGGAACCGAGGTGCAAGGCTGCGTCTCTTGTTCGCTGTGAGGACCGCAATGAAAGACATGATACATGCCCGCCCCGTGCCACGTGCGATCAACTGGAACCGTTTGCAGGACGACAAGGATCTGGAAATCTGGAACCGTCTGACGGTGAATTTCTGGCTGCCGGAAAAAATGCCGCTGTCGAATGACATTCAAAGCTGGTCGCAACTGACCGAGGAAGAACAGCGGCTGACGATCCGCGTGTTTACCGGCCTGACGCTGCTGGATACGATCCAGAACACCGTGGGTGCGCCTGCGCTGATGGCTGATGCGGTCACGCCGCATGAAGAGGCCGTTTTGACCAATATCGCCTTTATGGAAGCGGTTCATGCGCGGTCTTATTCGTCGATATTCTCGACGCTGTGTTCGACCGCCGAAGTGGACGAAGCGTTTCGCTGGTCAGAGGAAAACGCGCAGTTGCAGCAGAAATCACGGCTGATCCTGGATGAATACGACGCCACCTCGAACCCGCTGCGCAAGAAGGTCGCCAGCGTGTTTCTGGAAAGTTTCCTGTTCTATTCCGGTTTCTATCTGCCGATGCACTGGTCCAGCCGTGCGCGACTGACCAACACCGCCGATCTGATCCGGCTGATTATCCGCGACGAAGCGGTGCATGGCTATTACATCGGCTACAAATTCCAGCGTGCGATGGAACGGCTGACCGAGGCCGAACGGGCAGAGATGAAGGACTTTGCCTTTTCGTTGATGTTCGAGCTGTACGAGATTGAAACGCGATATACCGAGACGCTGTATGACCCGCTGGGGCTGACCGAGGATGTGAAAAACTTCCTGCATTACAATGCCAACAAGGCGCTGCAAAATCTGGGTTTCGAGGCGCTGTTTCCCGAGGAATTGTGCAAGGTGAACCCCGCGATCATGGCAGCCCTCAGCCCGAATGCGGACGAAAACCACGACTTCTTTTCCGGCTCGGGATCGTCCTATGTCATTGGCAAGGCGGTCGCGACCGAAGATGCGGATTGGGATTTTTGACGCAATCGCCGCCGGTTACTCGGCGGCGATTCCATTTTGCGCGGTCGGGACATAGTTCAGGACTGGCGCAAGCCAGCGTTCCATATCCTCCATCGTCATACCCTTGCGGTTGGCATAGTCCTGCACCTGATCCCGCTCGACCTTGGACACGCCAAAATAATAACTGTCGGGATGCGCGATATAGAGGCCCGAAACCGATGATCCGGGCCACATTGCCATGCTTTCCGTCAACTCGACGCCGGTTGCGGCCTCGGCGTCCATCAGGCTGAACAGAGTCAGTTTTTCGGTGTGGTCCGGCTGCGCCGGATAGCCGGGAGCGGGGCGGATGCCTTGATAGGGTTCACCGATCAGCTCGTCGGGGGCAAAACCCTCGTCGGGGGCATAGGCCCAATAGTCGCGGCGCACGCGCTGGTGCAGCATTTCGGCCATGGCCTCGGCAAAACGGTCGGCCAGAGCCTTGACCAGAATGGCGGAATAGTTGTCGTTCTGGGTGTCGAAGCGTTTGGAAATCTCGGCTTCTTCGGCGCCTGCTGTTACCACGAAGCCACCGACCCAATCGTCGGTGCCTGCGGGAGCCACGAAATCGGCGAGTGCCATGTTGGGGCGTCCCGGTCGCTTGGCGTGTTGCTGGCGCAGGGTGTGCAGGGTGGTCAGCGGGTTTTTGCGCGTGTTGTCGGTGAACAGCTTGATGTCGTCGCCTTGGGCATTTGCGGGCCAAAAGCCGACGACGGCGCGCGGGCCGAACCATTTTTCGTCAATGATCCGCTTCAGCATGTCCTTGGCATCGACAAAGAGCGCGCGGGCCGCTTCGCCCTGCTTCTCGTCTTCGAGGATTTTCGGATAGACGCCTTTCAGCTCCCAGGTGCGGAAGAACGGTGTCCAGTCGATGTATTCCGCGATTTCAGCCAGATCCCAGTCGTCGATTGTCTTGGCACCGGTGAATTTGGGCGCGGGCACGGTGTAATCGCTCCAGTCGATCTTCATCGCATTGGCGCGCGCCTCGGCCAGTGGCACGCGTTTCTTGGCGCGTTCGGCACGTTCGTGGCGCTCGGTCACTTCGATATAATCGGATTTGATTCCATCGACATAGGCGGCCTTGCGATCCTCGCTGAGCAACTGGCTGACCACGCCCACCGCGCGGCTGGCATCCAGCACATAGATTGCCTGCCCACGGGTGTAGCGCGGGGCGATCTTGACGGCGGTATGCACCTTGGACGTGGTGGCACCGCCGATGAGCAGCGGGATGTCGAAGCCTTCGCGCTCCATCTCGGCGGCCATGTGGGCCATCTCGTCAAGGCTGGGCGTGATCAGGCCGGACAAGCCGATGACGTCGACATTTTCATCGCGGGCGATTTGCAGGATCTTTTGCGGCGGGACCATCACGCCAAGATCGATGATCTCGTAATTGTTGCAGGCCAGAACGACGCCGACGATGTTCTTGCCGATGTCATGCACGTCGCCCTTGACCGTGGCCATCAGAACCTTGCCTGCGGTTTCACGACCGACACCGCCGTTCAGGCGCTTTTCTTCCTCCATATAGGGCAGCAGGATCGCGACGGCCTGTTTCATCACGCGGGCCGATTTGACCACCTGCGGCAGGAACATCTTGCCCGCGCCGAACAGGTCACCAACCACGTTCATTCCGGCCATCAACGGGCCTTCGATCACATGCAGAGGACGTTCTGCTTGCAGGCGCGCCTCCTCGGTGTCGGCTTCGATGAATTCGGTGATGCCGTTGACCAGCGCGTGTTCCAGCCGCTTTTCGACGGTCCAGTCGCGCCATGCCAGATCGCGCACCTTTTCCTCGCGCGCGCCGCCGCGAAAGCGTTCGGCAATTTCCAGCATCCGTTCGGTCGCGTCGTCGCATCGGTTAAGCACCACATCTTCGCACCGTTCGCGCAGGTCGGGGTCGATCTGGTCATAGACGGCCAGTTGCCCTGCGTTGACGATGCCCATGTCCATGCCCGCCTGAATGGCGTGATACAGAAACACCGCATGCATCGCTTCGCGCACGGTGTCGTTGCCGCGGAATGAGAACGACAGGTTCGACACCCCGCCCGACACATGGGCATGGGGCAGGTTCTGGCGAATCCAGCGGGTGGCTTCGATGAAATCGACGCCGTAGTTGTTGTGCTCTTCGATGCCAGTGGCGACGGCAAAAACGTTTGGGTCAAAGATGATGTCTTCGGGCGGAAAGCCGACTTCGTCCACAAGGATCCGGTAAGCGCGTTCGCAGATCTGGGTTTTGCGCTCGCAGGTGTCGGCCTGTCCGTCTTCGTCGAAGGCCATGACGACCACCGCAGCACCGTAGGCCAGACAGAGACGCGCGTGGTGGCGGAATGCGTCTTCGCCCTCTTTCATGCTGATCGAGTTGACGACGGATTTGCCCTGCACGCATTGCAGGCCCGCTTCGATCACCTCCCATTTGGAGCTGTCGATCATGATCGGCACACGGGCGATGTCGGGTTCAGAGGCGACGAGGTGCAGGAACTCGACCATCGCGGCCTTCGAGTCGATCAGCCCCTCGTCCATGTTGATATCGATGATCTGTGCGCCGTTTTCCACCTGATCGCGCGCCACATCGAGAGCCGCGGCATAGTCGCGGTTGGTGATCAGTTTGCGAAAACGGGCGGAGCCGGTGACATTGGTGCGCTCGCCGACGTTCACGAAGGGGATGTCGGGGGTCAGGACAAAGGGTTCGAGGCCCGAGAGGCGGAGGTAACGGGTCATGCGGCCACCTTTTCACGCAGTTTGCGGGGGGCGTATTGGGCCACGGCATCGGCGATGGCCTTGATGTGGTCGGGCGTGGTTCCACAGCAGCCGCCAACGATGTTTACCAACCCTTCGGCGGCGAATTCACCGACCTGACTGGCGGTTTCGTCCGGGCCTTCGTCATATTCGCCAAAGGCATTGGGCAGGCCGGCGTTGGGGTAGGCGCAGATCAGCGTGTCGGCGACACCGGCCAGTTCGGCGATGTGCGGGCGCATTGCAGCGGCCCCAAGGGCGCAGTTCAGCCCGACGGTAAAGGGGCGGGCGTGGCTGACAGAATGCCAGAAGGCGGTGGGCGTCTGGCCCGACAACGTGCGCCCCGAGGCATCGGTGATGGTGCCCGAGATCATCAGCGGCAGCTTTGCGCCGTGTTCCTCGAACGCTTCATAGCAGGCAAATATCGCGGCCTTGGCGTTGAGCGTGTCAAAGATGGTTTCGATCAGGATCAGATCGGCACCGCCCGCGATCAGCCCGCGTACCTGCTGGCCATAAGCCACGCGCAGATCGTCGAAGGTGACGGCGCGATAGCCGGGGTCATTCACATCGGGACTGAGCGAGGCGGTGCGATTGGTTGGGCCCACGGCACCGGCGACAAAGCGCGGTTTGCCGTCGATCGCGGTGGCTCGGTCCATCGCGCGGCGGGCAATACGCGCTCCATCGGCATTCAGGTCGTGAACGGCGTCTTCCATGCCATAATCGGCCTGCGCGATGGTGGTGGCGGAGAATGTGTTGGTCTCGACGATGTCGGCACCGGCCATGGCAAAATTGAAATGGATTTCCTCGACCGCATCGGGCTGGGTCAGGATCAACAGATCATTGTTGCCCTTTTGCGGGAGTTCGGAGTGGTGCCTGCACACATGGCCCGAGCCGTGCCCCGCGTAATCCTCTTCGGACAGGCCAAGGGTTTGGATTTGCGTACCCATCGCGCCATCAAGGATCAGGATGCGGTCGTGGGCCAGTGCGGCAAGCTGCCGTGCGGTGTCGGTTCGGGTGCTGTGTGTCATGGCGCACCTATACCGCATCAACGAGTAGGATTGAAATTCATAATACTACGAAAGAATATGAATTCGGCGCATGATGATAGTGCGGTCCAGCCATGTGCGCCCTTCGGCCAAAGGACCGGAAGGGCGCGTTCGGTTTAATCCTTGTGGATCGGCTCGGCTGTGAACAGACCACCCTGATAGACGCTTTGCGGTGCATCGGCGGGCGGGCAGGGGGTTGCTTCGATCTCGGCGCGGAAGGCTTCCGAGTTGTCCTTGGGCCGCCAGCCGATCAGCTTGGCGGTGTCGGTGTTCCACCAGCCAAGATCGTTGTCGGACACGCCCCAGATGATCGGACAGCCCAGCATCGGCGCGCGGAACACGCATTCGATCAGCGAGATGAAATCGTCGGGCGACATCCATGTGGCCAGCATCCGCCGGTCGCGGGGCTTTTCAAAGCACGACCCGATGCGGATCAACGCGGTCTCTTGGCCGAACTTGGAATGGTACATCGACGCCATCGCCTCGCCAAAGCATTTGGACACCCCGTAGAGACCGTCGGGCTTCATCGGGTCGGTGACGTTCAGCACTTCGTCTTGTCGGTAATAGCCGATGGTGTGGTTCGAGGTGGCGAACAGAATGCGGGGCATGCCGTGGGCGCGGGCGGCCTCGTAGAGGTTGTAGACGCCGGTGATATTGCCGCGCTGGATCTGGTCCCACGATCGTTCGACCGACACGCCACCAAGATGCAGGATGGCATCGCAATCCTTGACCAGATCGTAAACAGCGGCTTCATCACCCAGATCGCAGGGCACGACTTCTTCGTCGGGGCCTGCGGGGTCCATGTCGGAGATGTCGGACAGGCGCAGCACGTCGGCCATGTGGCCCAGGCGGGCACGGGCCAGTTTGCCAAGGTTTCCGGCGGCTCCGGTGATCAGCAGTCGTTTCATAATATCCTCTTTATTTCAGCAAGTTCGGTAAGGTCATCGAGATCGCGGGCACATAGGTGACCAGCAGCAGCGCAAACAGGATTGCAAGATAGAAGGGCCAGATCGTCTTGACCGCTTCCTCGATCCTGATCCCGCCGACAACGCAGCCGACGAAAAGACAGGCCCCCACAGGTGGCGTACACAGGCCAAGCCCGAGGTTCATCATCATGATAACGCCGAATTGCACCGGGTCCATGTCGATGCCGACGACGACGGGCAGAAAGATGGGGGTGCATATCAGGATAAGGGCGGCCATATCCATGATCATACCCAGAACCAGCAACGTCAGGTTCAGCAGCAGCAGGATGACCAGCGGGTTCGTCGACAGCGAGGTCACGAAGGTCGCCAGATTGTCCGGCACGCGGTAAAGCGCCAGCAGATAGGCAAAGGCCGACGCGGTGGCCACCAGCATCATCACCAGTGCCGTGGTGCGGACCGAGTTGATGACCGCCGCCTTGAAGCCTTCCCATGTCAGTTCGCGGTAGACGAAGATGGTGACGAGCAGCGCCCAGATAGCGCCAAAGGCACCGGATTCTGTCACGGTCATGACGCCCGATAGCACGCCGCCGACGATGATGACGGCTGTGAGCAGACCGGGAATGGCTACGGCAAAGCTGATCAACAGGGCGTACCAGCCGGGAAATTCCTCGGAGGGGTAACCGCGTTTGACAGCAATCCACCATGCCACGACGCCCAGACACAGGCACATCAGGATACCCGGCACCACACCCGCGAGAAACAACTGCGACACCGACACGCCGCCACCTGCTGCGACGGCAAACAGGATCATGTTGTGCGAAGGCGGGATCACCACACCCGCGACCGATGATGTAACAGTGACGTTGACCGCATAATCCGCGTCATAGCCTTTTTCCTTCATCACCGGCATCAGGATCGCGCCCAAGGCCGAGGTGTCTGCCACGGCCGAACCGGAAATGCCGCCAAACAACATGGACGAGGTCACATTGACCACGCCCAGCCCGCCACGGACCCTGCCCACTGCGCTGGCGGCCAGCCGGACCAGACGGCCCGCGATGCCGCCTTGCATCATCAGGTCACCTGCAAAGATGAAGAACGGGATCGCCAGCAGGGAAAACACCGAAATGCCCGACAGGATGCGTTGAAAGCCGATGAACAACGGTAAGCCTTCGTAGACGAAGCCGGCGACAGTGGCGAGGCCAAGGGCGAAGGCCACCGGCATCCCTGCGATCAGACCAAGGGCAAAAATGCCAAAAAGAAGTGCAAGGCCCATTTAATGCTCCATAGGGTCGATGCCGCGCGCAAGGTCGGCAAGGTGGACAAGGGAAAACAGCACGCTCAGAACGCCGCAGATGACCATTGGAACGGCCCTCCATCCTTCGGCGATGCCCAGCATCGGAATACGGCGGCGCCATGTTTTTTCCGCCAGATCAAAGCCCTGCGCGGCAAGGTAGTAGCCAAAAATAATGACCCCGATCACTGCGACCCAGCGCAGGGGAACACGGATTGGCATGGGCATCATCTCGCGCAGGAAATCGACCGAGAGGTGGGATTTGGTCCACACGCCAACAGCGCCTCCCAGAAAGGTGATCCAGACCACCAGCAGCAGGGCCGCCTGCTCCACCCAAGTGGGTGTGTCGTTCAAAACGTAGCGACCGAAGACCAACCATCCGAAGATCGCGATCAAAAACACCATCTGCGTGCCGGCGACGATCATGCAAATCCGCGCGATGGTGTCGAGGATGCGGGTGATCGGGCCCCGCGGCCCGTCGAAATTGGTCAGAAGTGGCATGAAGGCCTCCGGGGAAACGCAAGACCCCGATCCGTTGCACGGACCGGGGTATCAGGAACCAAGGGATCAGTTGGTCGACTGAATGTCAGTGATCAGGACTTCAAGGTCGGGATTTGCCTTGATAAAACCCTCGTAGACGGGCCCCATTGCATCCTGAAACGCTTTGGGATCAGCCACTTCATTGATCTCTACACCCGCTGCCTCGACTTTGGCGCGGCTGACTTTTTCACGTTCGGCCCAAAGTGTGCGCTGCTCTTGCGCGGCGGCGACGGCTGCGGCCTTCACGATGTCTTTGTCCGCGTCCGAAAGCCCGTCCCATGTGGCGGTCGAGACGCACAAACACTCGGGGATGATCAGGTGGTTGGTGATCGAGTAGTATTTGGCGACCTCGAAGTGGTTCGAGCTGTCGTAGGAGGGATAGTTGTTTTCAGCCCCGTCGATCACGCCGGTTTTCAACGACTGGTAAACTTCGCCGTAAGCCATTGGTGTGGCGTTACCGCCCAGCTGGTCGACCATGTTGACGTACAGATCGTTGTTCATCACGCGAAACTTCATGCCTTCGACGTCTGCAGGTGTCTCGATCGGTTTTTTGGTGTTGTAGAAAGACCGCGAACCGCTGTCGAACCACGACAGGGCAACCAGACCTTCGGCAGCAAGCGCATCCGAGAAACGCTGGCCGATCTCACCGTCCATGACGGTGTGCATCTGATCGACATCGCGAAA